>JAOUGX010000015.1 GCA_029865385.1 Gammaproteobacteria bacterium | reverse complement strand
CAGGCGATTATCCAGGGTGCGGCGCAGCGTGCTGCCCAGTCGGTGCGCCGGCAACAGTCCCCAGCTGGATTCGCTGCCAAGAGTTGCGAGCACTTCGGGCGGCAAGGGTTCGGTCAGTGCCGCGTAGGTGTACATTGCCACTACTCGCGACGCACCGACGCCGAGTCCTTTGCTGAACGCATTGTTCGCAAGAATGACTTTGACCGCGCGAACCTCGGCCTGCGGCGTTGTCAACAACCAGCAATCACGTTGCCGGGTGAGGCGCGCGACCGGCGTGTGTTCACAGATCCTTACCGATCGCGGCAGCTGTCGTGCGAGGCCACGGATCAGTGCGGCGGGCTGCACCAGATAGCAGTGCGGCGAGTACAGGCCGCCATGATAGAAACGACTGCCGATTCTTCTCTCGAGCTCGCCCCGTTCGAGCGACTCATACGGTAGATTCGCTGCATCGAGGAAAGCCCGGTATTGGTCGAGTGCCCGCCGGCCGCTGTTCCCGGCAGCGGCGCGATAAGTGCCGCTTCGTATCAAGTCGCAATCTATCGCCGCAATCTCCACGATTTCCCGCATTTCTTCCATTGTCTGCGCTATCAGCTGATTGCAGCGGCGCATGCGCTCGACCTGCTGCGCATCGGCGTCGTTGGCCAGCGATATCTCCAGCATGAAGCCGGAATTACGTCCCGGATTGCCTTCGCCGATCTCGCTGGACTCGAGCACCACGATGCGGTCGTCGGGCGCATGGCGGGCCCACTGTCTGGCTGCCGCGAGCCCGGTGTATCCCGCGCCGACAATCGCAAGGTCACACCGAGTGTCATCGCACAATGCGTTGCCGGCCTCGTGCGGCGGCAACAGTGCGTTCCACCCGCAACGGCTATGATAATCAGGATAGGCGATTCGGCTCATACGGCATTATTTCACGATTGCCGGGGCGCAGCGGCGACGGCCGGACTCCTTTCGCAACATACACATTGCAGCCTGCGGCGATAGCCCGGAAAATGCGCTGCAAATCTTGCGTGGAGCGTTGCATTGATCAATACGGATGTCGTCGTAATCGGCGCGGGCCCCTGCGGCCTTTTCCAGGTATTCGAGCTCGGCTTGCTTGGCCTCAAGGCAGAGGTCGTGGATTCCATTCGCCAGCCCGGCGGACAGTGCACGGAACTCTACCCGGACAAGCCCATTTACGACATTCCGGGCATCCCGGTGTGTACCGGCGAGGAACTGACGCAAAGCCTGTTGAAGCAGATCGAGCCGTTTCACTGCGGCATGCATCTCGGCGAGGAAGTGACTGTCGTCCGGGCAAACGATGCGGACACGTTTCACGTCGAGACCGATGCCGGCAAACAGTTCACGGCAAAGGCGGTAGTCATTGCGGGAGGCGTCGGTTCCTTTCAGCCGCGCCAGCTGCGCGTTCCCGACATCGAAACCTACGAAGGAAAATCGGTGCACTATCGCGTAAGCAAGCCGGCGATTTTCTCCGGCAGGAATCTCGTGATTCTCGGCGGCGGCGATTCCGCGCTCGACTGGGTGGTCGCGCTGGCCGGCATAGCGAAGAAAATCACATTGGTGCATCGCCGTGACGAATATAGAGCGGCACCCGCAACGGTCGAAAAAATGCGCGCACTGGCCAGGGCCGGCAATGTCAGCGTGATCGAGAATGCCAAGGCCACTGCAATACACGGCGATAACGGCCAATTGACTTCCCTGACAATTCAACCGAAAGAGGGCGATGCCATCGACCTGCCGGCCGACGCGGTACTGGTGTTTTTCGGACTGGCGCCAAAGCTCGGACCGATCGCCGAGTGGGGCCTCGACATCAATCGCAAGACCATCAACGTCGATACCGAAAAGTTCGAAACGAACGTGCCGGGAATCCACGCCGTCGGCGACATCAACTTTTATCCGGGCAAGAAGAAACTGATACTGTGCGGCTTCCACGAAGCAGCATTGGCGGCATTCGCCATCAAGCAACGCATCGAGCCGGACAAGAAGGTGCACGTCCAGTACACGACAACCAGCCCGATCATGCACCAGCGCCTCGGCATACCGGACTAGGCCAAAAGGGGTCGCCTGCCATGCAGGCTCCTACAGCGCCAGTAGCAGCATTGCAGGCGACCCTGCCCTTGTAGGAGCCTGCATGGCAGGCGACCCGGTGCCAAGAACCGCATCATTGTAGGAGCCTGCACTGCAGGCGACTTAACCGCTGCACTTTGCAATCAACGTTGCAAGCGCCGTATCGATTCCCGAAACGTCGAAGTTCACGCTCAACAGGCTTGCGGAATAGGGGATGACTTCGACCTGCAGGCGGATTGCTCCTTTCAGGTACGCGAGCAACTCGCGGCTGTCGCTTGCGCCGCGAGGCTGCGTGATCCTGTTCGATTTGTCGACGCCCCAGTTGACCAGCAGCAAATCCTTTTCATCTGCCTTGAAGCCGACTTCGGTGTTGAACGAGGAGATGAATCGTTGCCAGTCAACGCGTACGGATACGCTTCCGTCACCGCCCGGCCTGCACTGGAAAATCAGCAGCGGACGAACCTGCTTCGTTGCGTACTCGTTCGCAATCTCAATGCTGGATTCCGTCGTCAACGTAGCGACGTTTTCCCAGGAAACAGGATCCTTGCCGACTTCCAGTGACCAGTTTTCCGCTGGCGAGTCTGCCAGTGCCGGCGCTGCAGTCAGTGCCAGCGTCGCGAGCGCGATGCGGATCATCGTGCCTGGACGCCCCTGATCGCACCTTCGATCAGGTTCAACGCCGCCTGGCGGCTGACACCGTTTGGATCAAGCGGTCCCGCAGGTGTGGATGCAATGCCTATCGCAACGCTTTTCGCGTATTTGAACATCAGCGTCATCGCGGCCGCGAGCTCTTCGCTGGTCGGCCCGTTCGCCACGCGCAGGCCGTGCCCGGGTACTTCATCGGGATCGAGTACGTCCATGTCGATGTGAACGTAGATCACGTCGACATTTGCCGACAGCGTGTCCATCTGCTTTTTCAGGTTGCCCGAGAGCTTGCGAATATCCTCGACCGAAAACTGCTGCACCTCGTACTCGCGAAACCGTTCGGCTTCCAGCGGATCGAGGTCTCGCACACCGCCCCACACGATGTCGCTCATCGGCAGTCCCTCGGTCAGGCCGGAAGTCCTGCGAATATTGTGCAGCGCATGACCGGCCGCAACCGCGACCGGCATGCCGCCCAGCATTCCGGACAAGGTGGTTTCCGGCACATTGAAATCGCCGTGCGCGTCGATGAAAACCAGGCCGACGCGCCGGGCGTTGCCGTCGGAGTCGTACTTGAGGCCGCCGAGCATACCGAGCAAGACATTGCAGTTGGCTTCCAGGCCAACCGTCAGCAGGTCGTCCTGCAGTCCTTCGCGCACGATGTCGGCCATGTTCGCGTTGGCCAGTGCCATGCGATTCCAGGTTCCGTACTGCTTGTCCTGTTCCGCCGTCAGGCGGACATCCTGTACCGGGCGTATCAGCTCGCCGCCCCATTCCGCGATAAGGCGCTCGAGCCCTGCGGCGTGAATGTAATCCGGGTTCATTGATATCTCATCGACGTTGCGCGAACCGCCATAGGGCTGCTTGATGACATCGACCTTGACCTTGTTCGCGCAGAACGCCGTTCCGGGTAATGCGAAAACAGCCAGCAGAATGGATACGAAAAAAATACGCACGGTTCGTCCCCCGGATTCCTGAAAATACCAATCGATATCCAGCGGATCTTAACATCCGGAAGTACAACGAAGGCCAATCGTTACTGACGAAACCCGCTAAATCGGAATGCGCGAGAATGGCGTTTGCGTTAGGCTGCTGGCAGAACAAATACAGGGGGTAACATGTTCAGACGCATTTCATGCAAGTCCTTGATGTTGTTGGCGCTGCCGCTGTCGACATTGGTCGGGGCCCAGGATTTCAAACCGGTCGAAATGATCGTCCACCCGGTTTCGGGCAACGTGTCCTACATCGAGGGCAGCGGCGGCAATATGGGGCTTTTCATCGGCGATGACGGCGTCTTTCTGATAGACGACCAGTATGCGCCGCTCACCGGGAAAATCGTGGCCGCCATCGGCAAATTGACGGACAAACCCGTGCGCTTCCTCATAAATACCCACATGCATCCCGATCACACCGGAGGCAACGAAAATTTCGGCAAACTAGGTGCGACAATCTTCGGCCACGACAACGTCCGTATCCAGATGGCGTTGAGTGATTACGCCGAAGAGCCGCCGCTGGTGACATTCAGCGAAGACATCCGCTTTCACATCAATGGCGATACGGTGCATGTGTTCAAAACGCCGGATGCACACACCAACGGCGATTCTTTCATACGGTTCATGGCCGCCAATGTGATACATACGGGTGACGTCTATCGCACGACAACCTATCCTTACATCGACGTGGCCAACGGCGGCAGTTTCCTCGGAACCATCAAAGCGCTGGATCTATTGATCGAAGTTTCGGACAGCAAGACCAGGATCATTCCGGGTCACGGGGTCGTGTCGAACGTCGCTGAAGTGCGCGCCGTGCGCGACATGCTGCTGATCATTCGGGATCGCGTCATCACCAGCATCGCGGCGGGAATGACCCTTGAGCAGACACAGAAAGCCGGCCTCACGGCCGAATACGACCCGCGTTGGGCCAGCGCGACACGAATCGGCAGCCCCGAAGAGTTGCTGCGGGCTGCTTATGCGGACCTGTCTCCTTAATAGCCCTCTTAACAACGATAAGACAATCCGCTACCGGGAGAACTCATGAAATTCAGACTGGCAATGCTTGCAATTGTCCTGGCCATTGCGGGCACAGCGATGGCCGACCCAAAAATCCTGTCGATGCGTGAACGCGCCGAGGTAATAGACAATGTGCTCGCAGGCCGCGTGCAAAGTGTATTGCCGGGAATCATGCGCCGCAGCGACATCGACATGTGGCTGATCATTTCGCGCGAATACAACGAGGACCCCGTCATTCGCACTTTCCTGCCGTCGACCTGGCATGCGGCGAGACGAACCACCATCCTGCTCATTTACGATTCGGCAGAAGGTCAGCCGCTGGAAACGCTTGCGGTGTCTCGTTACGCCGTTGGCGATACGTTCAAGAAAGCCTGGGATCGGGAACAGGACGGTGAGCAGTGGCAGCATCTGGGCAAACTGATCGCCGAACGCCAGCCGAAAAAAATCGCTGTCAACACCTCGGACAATTTCGCGCTGGCCGACGGCATCAGCCACACCGAGTACGGGAAGCTGATGGAGGTGCTGACACCCGAGTTACAGGCGCGCGTGGTGTCGGCGGAAAACATTGCGATTGGCTGGCTGGAAACCCGCAGTGCGGAAGAAATGCAGATCTACCCGCAGATCTGCCGTATTGCGCACGAGATTCTTGCAGAAGGCCTGTCGGAAGCCGTCATACAGCCTGGTATCACGACCACAAACGATGTTTCCTGGTGGTACCGGGAGCGAATCCGCGAGCTCAAGCTGACGACATGGTTCCATCCCTCGGTGTCGGTGCAGCGTGCCGAGCAGGCGGTGGTCGACATGAAAACCGCGATCGAATCGCAAGATGACGATGTCGTCATACTTCCAGGCGACCTGATTCACGTTGACTTCGGCATTACCTATCTTCGCCTGAACACGGATACCCAGCAGCACGCATACGTATTGAGGCCCGGCGAATCAGACGCGCCGAAAGAACTGAAGCGCGCACTGGAACGCGGCAACCGGCTGCAGGATATCCTGACCTCCCGATTCGTCACCGGGCGCACCGGCAACGATATCCTTGCGCAGTCGCTCGCACAGGCAAAGAAAGAAGGCATCGTTGCTTCGATCTATACCCATCCGATCGGCTATCACGGTCACGCGGCCGGCCCGACCATCGGCATGTGGGACCAGCAGCAGGGCGTGCCCGGCAACGGCGACTACCCGATGTACCCGGATACCGCGTACTCGATCGAACTGTATGCCGAGACGGAAGTCGCAGCCTGGGGCAAGGCGGTGCGGATCAGCCTGGAGGAAGACGCCTTTTTCGACGGCGAAAAAACCTGGTACATCGACGGGCGTCAGAAAGCCTTTCACCTGATTCCGCGCGTGCCGGCCACGCAATAAACAACTATCAGAGAGAACGCCATGTTGCGAATGCTTGTCATCGCCCTGTTGCTGGCCGGACCGGCTGTTGCCGATATCCGCGAGCTGGTGCCGGAAGCGGTCCTGAAACAGATTGCCGAGGAAACTTCCGGGGAAGAAGCGAAACGGAATCTCGATACACTGACGCTGCAGCATCGCATGCGCGCCAGCAGCCAGTTCGATGATGCGACCTCGCACATCCTGCGCAAGCTCGAATCCTACGGGCTCGACGAAGTGTCGACGCTCGAATACGCGGCCGACGGCAAGACGATGTTCGGTACGCAGAAATCGCGGCCGGTATGGAAGGTCAATTTCGCCGAGCTGTGGGAATTGAAGGACGACGGCGGCCAAAGAACGCGGAGCCGCCGGCTGGCGAGTTGGGAAGCGGTACCTTTGAGCCTCGCGCAGGACAGCCTGTCGGGCGAAGCGACGACGATGCTGGTCGATATCGGCGGCGGCACTGCCGATGCCGACTACGCGGGCAAGGATGTCCGCGGCAAATTCGTGCTGACCTCGAGTCAGCCGGAGATTGTCGTCGAGCGCGCGGTTGGTGAGCTCGGTGCAGCCGGCATAGTTTCCTATGCGGCGAACCAGCGATCCGCATGGTGGAAGCAAGACGACCGGCTGGTGCGTTGGGGGCATCTCAGCAGTTTTCCAAAAACAAAAACATTCGCCTTCATGGTTTCACTCGGCGAAGCACGTCGGCTGCAGGAACGCATGGCCGGAGGCGAACAGATCCTGCTGCACGGCAAGGTCGATGCCACTCACGAACGGGGGCACTACAGGTTTGCCACGGCGAGAATAAAAGGAGCGGACCCGCAGAAGTCGGCCGAGGAAATCCTGTTCACCTGTCACCTCGATCACCCGCGGCCGGGTGCCAATGACAACGCTTCCGGTTGTGTCTCTATTCTCGAAGTCGCGCGCACGCTGAACAAATTGATCGATGAAGGCACGCTGCTGCGTCCCGCGCGCTCGATACGATTCCTTTGGCCGGCCGAAATCGAAGGCAGCATCATTTTTCTCTCGCAGCACAAAGAGCCGTCGCTCATCAAAGCCAACATCCACATGGACATGGTTGGCGGGGGACCGGAAACAAAAGCGGTGTTCCGGATATCCGGCGGCCCGATCAGCCTGCCGACCTTCATCAGCGATCTGGGCTTCGAGGTCGGTCGTTTCGTCAATGAACAAAGCGAAGCGTTCGCCGGCGGCGCAGACGTTGCGTTTCCCTTGATTGCCACGGAGGGCGGCAAGGAACCACAGCTCGCGCTGATGGAAGGACTCGACATGGGCAGCGACCACGATGTGTTTCGCGAGGGCAGCTGGCGAATCCCCGGGCTGTACCTGCACGACTGGCCCGATCGCTACATTCACACGAACTTCGACACGGCAGCGATGATCGACCCCACCAAGTTGAAGCGCGCTGCCTTCATCGGCGCCGTGAACGCATTGTTTCTCGCGGGCTTCTCGAACGAGCACGTTCCGGCAGTGCTCGCGATGCTGCGCAAGAATGCACTTTACCGCAGCGCCGAACTCGTGGAGCGCCTGAAGCCGCTGGAGCCGGCTGACAAATCGGCGGTCGCTCGCGTTCACTTTACCGTCGAACGACGCAAAATCCACAGCGTCGAATCTTTCGCGCCGCTAGCGGAAAGACTGCACGACGAAGCGGCCGATTTCGTTGCCCGCCTGGAGGCACTGGTGGCCAGGCCCGCCGCGGCGCATGCGTCGACCAACGACACGGTTTATCGGCGCGATCCGAAGATTCCAGGCCCGATGAGCGGCTTCGGATTCGATTACATGGAAGATCGCTACGGTGCGGACAGGTACGCGCAGCTCCGTCTGCCGAAATACGCGGGCTCGCATGGCAGCGGCGGCGAATACGTTTACGAAGCGCTGAACTTTGTCGACGGCAAGCGCACGGTCTCAGAAATCCGCGACTGGCTGACCGCTGAACTCGGTCCGGTGCCGGTGGAAACAGTCGCCGAATACCTGGAAGCGCTGCACTCCATCGGCGTCATTAACCCGGTCGATTGAGTGCTATCCTCTGGACACCATATCCGGCAACGGTATTTCACAGCGGAGTTCGAAATTTGAAGGGCAAGACGGTGGGCGTACTGGGTGGCATGGGGCCGGATGCCACTGTCGACTTCATGGCCTCGGTCATTGCGCTGACGCCGGCAAAAAGGGATCAGGATCACATCCGCATGATAGTCGATCACAATCCGCAGGTACCGGACCGGCAGGAGGCTTTGCGCGGCGACCGCTCGGCGGTCGTCGGCACATTGATCGATATGTGTTTGCGCCTCGAGGCGGCCGGCGCCGATTTTCTCGTGATGCCGTGCAACACGGCACACGCGTTCCTGAACGATGTTATCGCAGCAATTCACGTTCCCTTCGTGCACATTATTGACGAGACTGTCGGCGAAATCGCGAAGTTGCAACCCGCGTCGAAAAAGGTCGGCGTTTTGGCTACGATCGCCTGCGTGCAATCCGAAGGCTACCAGTCTGCTATTGCAGCGACCGGCAGGCGCTGCTTGCTGCCGGAGGAAAAAACACAATTCGAGCTTATGGAACTGATATTCCGCATCAAGCGCGGCGACAAAGGTACCGGAGTGCGAAGATCGATGCGGCGCATTGCGACGGAACTCATGGCGCAGGACGCCGACGTCATCGTGGCCGGTTGCACCGAGATTCCGCTTGTGCTGGGAAGCGCTGATCTCGATGTGCCGTTCATCTCGTCCACCGAGGTACTTGCAAGGCGCACGGTCGCCCTTGCGATTGATTGACAAGGGCCTGAGCCCGAGAGGAGTTGATTGTGCTGTTATCCCGATTTCCGCGCGTCTCACTGGCACACCTGCCGACGCCGCTCGAACCGCTGCCGCGCCTTAGCAAGCATCTCGGCGGGCCGAATATCTTCGTCAAGCGCGACGACTGTACCGGGCTCGGAACCGGCGGTAACAAGACCCGCAAACTGGAATTCCTGATGGCAGAGGCGCTGCAGAAAAAGGCGACCGTGGTCGTGACGCAAGGGGCCGTGCAGTCCAATCATGCGCGGCAGACGGCCGCTGCGGCCTGCAAGCTCGGCATGAAATGCGAACTGGTCTTCGAGAAACGGGTCGACAGGCCCAGCGAGCCTTACGTGAAATCCGGTAACGTCTTCCTCGACCGAATCTACGGAGCGCGTATTCGAGAAGTCGAGAAAGGCTCCGACATGAACGCCGCATTGGAAGCGGTTGCTGTGGAACTGGCGAAAAAGGGCGAGCTCCCATACGTCATTCCGGGTGGCGGATCGAACAAGGTCGGCGCGCTGGGATACGTGGATTGCGCGCACGAGTTCATGACACAGGCCAATCGGACGGGGCTTCGCATCGATCATGTCATTCATGCGACCGGCAGCGCCGGTACCCAGGCAGGACTGATCGTCGGACTCAAAGGCACGAATTCGGGTATCCCGCTCCTCGGTATCGGCGTGAATGCGCCGAAAGACATCCAGGAAGAGCGGGTGTTCAAGCTGGCCGTCGAAACGGCCGCGTACGTCGGTGCCGCGGGCACGGTCGAGCGCAGGGACATCGTCGCGGACTGCAACTACATAGGCGACGGCTATGGCATACCGACCGAGGGTATGAACGAGGCCCTGTTGCTGCTCGCGCGGCTGGAAGGATTGCTGTTCGATCCGGTATATAGTGGCAAGGCACTCGCCGGCATGATCGACCTGGTAGCAAAAAGGCAATTCAACAAGAAGGACAATCTGCTGTTCATACATACCGGCGGTTCGGCCGGTCTGTTCGGCTACAGCGACAGACTGAAAACGGGTTGATCGATTCCATGTCATATCTTTTGATCCCGCGGTCGAGGGACCGCCTGGCTCGCAGATTTTTCGGGTCCGTTGGCGTTGCAACACTGTTATTGCCTTTCTCCGCCGCCCAGGCACAGACTGCACCGGGGCAGCGGCCGACCATGCAGGCTGGTGAACTTACCGCGGCGCCGGTTCTTGACGGCAGGGTGCTGGGAGACTCCGCGTGGGAAGGCATACAACCGGCGAGCGGATTCTGGCAGGTTCGTCCGGACGATGGACGGCCAGCGACACAAAAAACCGAAGTATTCATCGCATACCTGAAAGACGCGTTGTACGTCGGCGTGGTCGCTTACGACTCGCAGCCGGAGGGAATCATCGTCGCGGACAGCCGTCGCGATTCCGATCTTGAAGAAACCGACAGCTTCCAGATCGTCATCGACGGTTTGCTGGACAGGCAAAACGGCTATGTGTTCGGCACCAGCCCGGCCGGACTCGAATACGACGGTCAGGTGGTACGCGAAGGCGCCGGCCAGTTCGGTTCCGGTGGCGGCGGATTTAACCTGAACTGGGACGGGACCTGGGACGTCGCGGCGAGCATTTCCGAGATCGGCTGGAGCGCGGAATTCCGCATTCCGTTTCGCACCCTGCGTTACGGCAAGGGCGATAGCCAGACCTGGGGCATCAACTTTCAGCGCAATATCCGGCGCAACAACGAGATCGCGTACTGGGCGCCGCTGTCGCGCGAGCGAAACCTGTACCGCGTGTCCGAGGCAGGCACGATCAGTGGCGTCGCAGCACCCGTTCAACGCAATCTGAAGGTGACGCCGTACGTGCTGGGCAAGACGGCACGCGGCGGCAATCTGGTCGATACGCAAAACGACACCGAGTTTGGTTTCGACTTAAAGTATTCGATTACGCCGAGCCTCACTTTCGACGCTACTTACAACACGGATTTCGCCCAGGTCGAGGTCGACGAACAGCAGGTCAACCTGGACCGATTCAGCCTGTTCCTGCCGGAAAAACGTCCGTTCTTCCTCGAGAATGCGGGACAGTTCACGGTTGGAAATCCGGAGCAGGTCGAGCTGTTCTTCAGCCGTCGTATCGGTATTGCCGAAGACGGCGAGCAGATACCGATCGATGGCGGCGTGCGCCTTTCGGGCAAGGTCGGCAACAGCACCAATGTGGGCCTTCTCTATATGAGTTCCGAAGCCGCCGCGGGTATTGCGCCGGGCAACCAGTTCACTGTCGCGCGGGTAAACCAGGAACTGCCCAGCCGTTCGTCGATCGGTGTAATGGTCATCAATCGCAATGGCGACGGCAGTTACCTCGTCGCGCCACAGGACGACGAGAATCAAACCTATTCGATCGACGGCCGCTGGGGCATCGGTGACAACCTGGTCCTGTCGGGCTGGGCGGCAAAAACCGCAACGCCGGGTCGCGACGGTCGCGACGATGCGTTTGCCGTCAAGGCCGACTACGACTCGGCAACCTGGGCTTATCGACTGAACTACACGGAAGTCGGCGGCGACTTCAACCCGGAAGTCGGATTCCTTTCGCGAACCGAATACCAGCGCGTTGAGGGATTCCTCATGCGGCGCATTCGGCCGGACAATCTCTGGGGTCTGCTCGAAATCAGGCCGCACTCTTCATACACCGGCTTCTGGGATTTCGACGACTTCCAGGAAACGGGTTTCTGGCACAACGACGTGCACTGGGAGTTCAGGAGCGGTTATCGCGTAGACACCGGCGTCAACTTCACGCGTTCCGGTGTCAAAGACCCATTCGACATCGTTCCCGGCGTGACCATTCAGCCAGGCACCTACGATCACACCGAAGCGCAGCTGCGGTTCAATACCAACCAGGGCGCGCCGCTCAGCCTCACACTCGAGTCCGTCATTGGCGGCCGTTTCGGCGGCGATCGCGTCTCGCTGACGCCGACCGTTCGTTACAGAATCGGCGAAACCTTCAGTTCCGAAATATCCTACGTCTACAACGATTTCGACTTGCCTGTGCCGGGCGGCCAGTTTGAAGCCAACCTCGCGCGGCTCAGGCTTTCGTATTCATTCACACCTAAAATCCTGGTACAGGCACTGGTGCAATACAACGAACTCAGTGAAGTCCTTGCAGCCAACCTGCGTTTCTCCTGGCTGCAGTCGGCAAACTCCGGTTTTTACCTGGTTTACAATGAAGTAGACGAACGCGGCATCGGCGCGCCGCCAACCGGCCGCGAGATCATCCTCAAGTACAGCCACATTTTCGATGTTTTCAATTGAGACAGGCTACAGCCACGGTATCGGGGGGCAGTCATGAAATCTTCAACTGAGCTGACACTGTATGCAATCGCGCTGGCGATACTTTGCGGCAGCGCGTTCGCAAAGGCGGAAGACCGTCCGCGCGCGCGGGAAATCGGCCTGGTCGTCGGCACGTTTCCGACCGGCCCATTAAATGCCATCACCGACGTCGAAGGCGTTCGCGTCGGTCATGCCACACTGATCGAAGGCGATGACATTCGCACCGGCGTCACCGCGATCATCCCAGGTCCCGGCAACCTGTACACACATCCTGTGCCGGCGTGGATTCATGTCGGCAATGGCTACGGCAAACTCATTGGCGAAACCCAGGTACGGGAATTCGGCGAGATAGAGACGCCGATTTTATTGACCTGCACATTGTGCGTGTGGAGCGCTGCCAATGCGCTGAAGGAATGGAATTACCTGCAGCCCGGCATGGGTGAGCACACGCTGAATCCGGTCGTCGGTGAAACCAACGACTCGGTCGTCAACAACATGTGGGCCGACCCGATAGGACGCGACGAGGTATTTGCGGCTCTCGACGATGCCAAGGGCGGCCCGGTCGAAGAGGGCAGTGTCGGTGCAGGCGCGGGCACACAGGCATTCGGCTGGAAAGGTGGCATTGGCACCAGTTCGCGCCTTCTGCCGGAATCATTGGGTGGCTACACGATCGGTGTGCTGGTGCAAACGAACTACGGCGGCGTACTGACCATGAACGGCGCACCGGTGGGTCGCGAACTGCAGAACTACTCATTCAGAGAAGAGCTCGAGGCGAACGGCGAAAGCGACGGCCAGGAAGACGGATCGGTCATGATCGTTGTCGCAACGGATGCACCGCTGAATGCACGCAGCCTCGACCGGCTCGGCATGCGCGCGATGATGGGGCTTGCGCGCACCGGCTCGTTTGCGAGCAACGGCTCGGGGGACTACGTGATCGTATTTTCCACGGACAAATCCGGCCGCCGTCCGCGCAACAGCGATGTGGCCATCACATCAGACTCGCTCGCCAACGAATCCATGTCGCCATTGTTTGCGGCGACTGCGGAAGCCACCGAAGAAGCGATCTACAACGCGATACTCAAGGCGAAGACGATTCGTAGTTCACGCGGTGTGCTCGAAGCGATTCCGCTGGAAGCGACCGCCGAGATACTGCAGAAATACAATGTTTTGAACTGGGACCGGACTCTTTCGCCGCAGAGCCATTAGACTTCGTGGCGCTGAACTGCACGAGTTGCGCGTGTTAGGATGGCGACGGATCAAAGGCCGCCCGTGCGGGGGTACGCTCCGGGCAAGAGAAAAACAACCTATAAGGAGCATCAATGGCGGGTTCCGCGGGTTCTAATGAACAGTGGTCGTCACGACTCGGATTCCTGCTGGCGGCGATCGGTTTTTCGGTCGGCCTCGGCAACATTTGGCGATTTCCCTATGTTACCGGCGAGAATGGCGGCAGCGCATTCCTGATAATTTACATACTGTGCGTGTTCGGCATCGGCTTGCCGCTCCTGATCAGCGAATTCAGCATCGGCCGTCGTGGTCGCGCCGGTTCGTCCGGCAGCATAAGCGCGGTTGCAGCCGAGTCCGGACGCAGCAGGAAATGGGGCGCCGTCGGTACGCTCGGCGTGTTCTGCGTTTTCATCGTGCTCAGCTATTACTCTGTTCTGTCCGGCTGGACATTCGATTACTTTCTGCGCGCCGCGAACGGTTCGTTTGACGGTATTGGTAGCGACGAGTCCGCCGCAATGTTCGCGGGGCTGATGAGTGACCCCGGTCGCCTGTTGTTCTGGAATTCGGTAGTGCACCTGCTGATTATTTTCATTGTTCGCCGCGGCGTGCAGGGCGGCATAGAAAAAGCGGCCAAGATACTGATGCCATCGCTGTTCCTCGCGTTAGTGGTGATGGTGATCTACGGCACGTTCGCCGGCGATATCGGCGCAGCTCTGAAGTTTCTGCTGCAGCCGGACTTCTCCAAAGTCGGCTTTCGCACAGTGCTGGTCGCGATAGGCCAGGCGTTCTTTTCCATCGGTATCGGCATGGCCGCGCTGATAACTTTCGGTAGCTATCTGCCGAAGGAAGTCTCGATTCGCGGTTCGGCGACCATTATCATCCTGTCGGATACCGGTGTCGCCCTGTTGGCCGGCTTCGCGATTTTTCCGCTGGTGTTTGCTTACGGCCTGGAACCATCCAGCGGCGCCGGACTGATATTCCAGACCTTGCCGCTGGCATTCGGCCAGATGCCCGGCGGTCACCTTTTCGGCAGCATATTTTTCATCCTGCTGATTGCCGCAGCGCTGTCCTCCTGCATAGGCTGCGCCGAAGGCGTCACGAACTGGCTTGACGAGCAGCGCGGAATCAGGCGCGAGATCGGCGTGGTCTATATGGCCGTCGTCGGCTGGCTTATCGGCCTGCTGACGATCATGTCGCTGGGTGACTGGTCTCATATTCGTCCGTTGGGCTTTATTCCTGCGTTCGCCGACAAAACCATTTTCGACACGCTCGACTTCTTCGCCGCCAACATTCTGTTGCTGATCGGCGCGATGCTGACCTCGATCTTCTTCGGCTGGCTGGTGCCGAAACAGCTGAAACTCGATGAAATAGGTATCTCCGACGGGCTGTTCTTCGCCACCCTGCAGTTCCTGATCCGTTTCGCGATACCACCGGTACTCTTCGTCGTGCTGGTCATGGGCCTTATCTGACAGCCGGCATCGCAATGAAACGCCTTATCCGAAGAACGCCTTGCCTGGATGTTGCCGTAACGCTTGCAGTGCTGTTCTGTTTCAGCGGGTCGCAGGCAGACGAACCGCCAACGATGGCCAGCGTCATCGAATTGTCGTCGCCATCGGACTGGCGCCCACTCGACCAACGCAACTTGATGTACATGAAGCTCGCGGGCAGGCAGATCGTCTTTGAATTGGCGCCGCAGTTTGCACCGCGACACATAGAAAACCTGAGAAAGCTGGTAGCGCAACAGTATTTCGACGGCCTCGCAATCATTCGTTCTCAGGACAACTATGTTGTGCAGTGGGGCGATCCAAAGTTCGGCGAGACAGACAGCCGTTCCTACGGCGAGGCGGCATCGACACTGGCTCCGGAATTCTTTCGCGATTCGGCCGGTCTCGAATTCACGAAACTCGACAGTCGCGATGCCTATGCGGACGAGGTCGGTTTCGTCGACGGTTTCCCGGCCGGCCGTGACGGGAAGCGCGCCTGGCTCGCCCATTGCTACGGCATGTTGGGCGTCGGGCGCGCAAACGAGCCGGACAGCGGCAATGCAGCCGAGCTGTACGTCGTCACCGGACATGCGCCGCGACACCTGGACCGCAATGTGACGCTGATCGGGCGAGTACTTGTCGGCGTGGAACACTTGTCGTCCCTGTCGCGCGGCACCGGACCGCTCGGTTTCTACGATAAAGAAGAGCAGTACGTGACTATCGAATCGATTCGCTTCGGTTCGGACTTGCCGGCGGCCGAACGGCAGCACCTTGAAGCCCTGAGAACCAACACGCAGACTTTCGACAAATTCGTCGATGCGCGACGAAACCGCCGCGAGGAGTGGTTCGTGGATCCGGCCGGCAGAGTCGGCCTGTGCAATGTACCGCTGCCCGTGAGAACTGTAACGCGGTGACGACACTGGTTATCGGTGCCGGTTTGCTCGGCCTATGCACGGCCAAAGCGCTTCTGGATCGCGGTGAAGCGGTGCGCATCGTGGAGTCGCGCGAAGCCGTGGCCCTGGAAACCAGTTTTGCCAACGGTGGAATGCTGACGCCGTCCCTGCCGGAACCGTGGAACGACCCGGGCGTTCACCGCCATCTCGCGGCTTCGCTGTTCGATCCGAAATCGGCGATGAAGCTGCACCTGCATGCCGTTCCGTCGCTTTTTTTCTGGGGCATGAAGTTCCTGCGAAATTCTGCGTCGCCTCGTTACTTCCGGGCGTGCGAGGACAATTTTCGCCTCGCCAGTTATTCGCTGCAGCGAATGCAGGCGCTGATGAGAAAGTCCAAACTCGATTTTTCACACGGTACGGGCGGTACGCTGAGCGTATTTCGCAATGCAAAAGACCTGCAGAACAAAAAGGCGGTTTCCGACAGGCTGGCCGCACTGGGCATGCGCTACGAGTTGCTGGACAGCGATGGCATCGTCGAGCTCGAGCCGGCGCTGGAGCGTGTCAGGAACGAACTGGTCGCGGGTATTCACTTCGTCGATGACGAATTCGGTGACGCGCAGAGTTTTTGCAAGGCGCTGGCGGACATAATCCGGGCGTCCGGCGCGGAAATCGATACCGGCGTGCATGTATCCGAGATCCTGCATGCGAATGGACGCGTCACCGGCGTGCGCGCCGGTGACGGCATGATTGCGGCGAAACGGGTCGTGCTCGCCGCAGGACCCTGGAGTCGCAGGCTGCTGCGGCCGGTCGGCATATCACTGCCGGTGCAACCGGCCAAGGGATATTCCGTAACGATAGATGTCGCGGGCCTCGGCGGCACGCCGCGCATCCCGGTGCTGGACGATACGATGCATGCCGGCGTGACGCCGCTGGACCACCGCCTGCGCCTGGTCGGTACAGCGGAGTTCACCGGATTCAATACCCGCATCGACCAGGTCAGGGTCGACAACCTGTTCGACATGCTGAAAGCGCTGTTTCCGTTGGTCGACGCGCGCATCGACAGGAGCAAGGCTTTGCCGTGGGCCGGCCTCCGGCCCATGAGCGCCGACGGCAAACCGGTAATCGGCGGGACCGCGATCGACGGCCTGTATCTGAACGCGGGCCATGGACAACTCGGCTGGACCCTGGCCATGGGATCCGCGGAACTGCTCGCGGACCTGATGCAGGGAACGCAGCCGGCGATAGATCCGGCACCGTTCTCTCTTAATCGGAACTGAGTTTTGCCTTCGCTTCGCCGCGTCGGGTTGAATCTCGCAATCGTGCTGCTGGTGACTCCTGGCGATGCGGTCGCCGACAGCTCGGCTGACAGGTCCATCGACGAAATCCAGGTAACGGCGACACGCCGTGCCCGGTCGTCAAGCGAAGTACCGTCCGCAATTACAATCGTTGCGGCGAAAGACGTTGGCAAAAACAAACTGCTTACCGATGCATTGCAATCGCAGCCCGGCGTATTCCTGCAACAAACTACGCCGGGCCAGGGTGCCGCGATCGTCCGCGGATTGAAAGGATCCGAAGTACTGCACCTGGTCGACGGCTTGCGGTTGAACAACGCTATCTTTCGCAATGCACCGACGCCATACCTTGCTCTGGTTCCCGTTGCCGCGGCAGAGCGTATCGAGGTACTTCGGGGAGCTCCGGCTTCGCTGTATGGAAGCGATGCGGTTGGCGGTGTCGTCCAGGTTATCTCGCGGTTTCCTTCTTTCGACAGCACTGATGCCGGCCTTCGCCGGGAGTTCTACATGGCAGCCGATACCGCCGAAAAGGGGCAAACCCTGCGCGGAGTACTCGAATACGGAACGCGCGACAAAGCGGCACTGTTGAGCGGTGAATACCTGCAGACCGGCGATCGGCGCACCGGTGGCGGTGCGCGCATTTCTCCGACCGGCTACGAGGCCTGGGCAATTCGTGGCGCAATGTCCGTAACTCCGGACGAGCGCAGGGCATGGCTATTCGACGTGCAGCTTGCACGGCAACCGGACACGCCCAGGATCGATGAACTGATTGCCGGCTATGGCCAGGCAGAGCCTTCGTCATCCGAGTATTTTTTCAGACCCAACCAACGGGACTTCGTGCATATTCGTTACAGCATCGACGATGCGTTGGCATCCGCGGACTGGAACATCGACGCCGGCTGGCAGCGCATTGTCGACAGTCCCGTCACCCGTGATTTCGGCGCGAGTGTCAGGAACATCGAGTCGAACAGCAGCGAGCTGGCGGGCATGACGCTCAGCGCAGCGCATGACGGAGAAAAAGTGTCATGGATAGCCGGGGCGGAGTATTACCGCGACAGGATCCGGAGTCAGCGAACCGAACAGGATGTCAACAGCGGTGCAAGCCAGCAGGTCCGGCCGCGCTATCCGCATGACTCCGTGGCACAGCAGGCCGCGATTTACATCAACGCGGAATTGAACACCGCCGAGCGGCATACTTTTTCGGGCGGCGTCCGTTACAGTGCTTTCGATGTGAAACTTCCGGCCGCCGGTACGGTTCCCGAAGGTAACGCTTCGCTCGACGATCTGAGCGCCGATGCAGGCTGGTTGTTCGATGTCGCCGACAATCTGCAATTCGTTGCAAATGCCGGTTACGGATTTCGCGCACCCAATGTGTTCGATCTCGGTACCCTGGGGCCGCGACCCGGGAATCGCTACAACATTCCCAATCCCGACCTGCAGTCCGAACACGTGACGCAGCTTGATGCCGGTCTGCGTTATCTTCGCCGCAATGTGCAAGCCGAGATCGTTTTTTACCAGTTGCGATACACGGACCGGCTCACCTCTGTCCTGACCGGCGAGGTCACTGTGGACGGCAGGGACGTCATCCAGAGCCAGAATGTTTCGACCGCGAAAATCCACGGAGTCGAGGCTTCTGCGGCCCTCCAACTGAATCCACGACTTAGAGCAGACATCTTGCTGAACTACAACTACGGAGACCAGGCCGAGCCCGACGGCAGCGTAGTGCCGGCCGATCGCATGCCACCGCTGAATGGGCATCTGAAATTTGCATTGCAGGCGAGCGATCGCTGGCTGCTTGAGGCATCGTTGCTATACGCCGCAAGACAGGACCGGCTGAGTCCCCGGGACATACGCGATGTGCGCATCGATCCACAGGGCACTGCAGGCTGGGGTACATTCAATACGCGGGTCGAATGGCTGCCGGGCGATGGCTGGCAGCTGGCGGCCGAATTGGGCAATCTGCTTGACAAGCGCTACCGCCAGCACGGTTCCGGCATTGATGCGGCAGGGAGAAACCTTCTGCTGAGCCTTGCACGAAGCTGGTAATTATCGGTCCGGCAACGCGAAGGCAACGACGTAGTCACCGATGGTCGTTCCCATTTTCGGATGTCCGCCTGCTGCAATCACGACGTATTGCTTTCCGGTCTGATCCAGAAAATATGTCATCGGCGTCGCCTGGCCGCCGGCAGGCAGGCGACCTTCCCAAAGCATGTCGCCGCTGCGGATGTCGAAGGCGCGCAGGTAATCGTCCATGGTGGCCCCGAGAAAGATCAGTCCCCCGGCCGTCGTGATCGGTCCGCCGATTCCCGGCACACCCAGTTTGAGGTTGGGCACAATGGCCGGAGCGATGTCCTGGATGGTGCCGACCGGTACCTGCCACAGAATGGACCCACGGACCATGTCGACCGCCGACAACGTTCCCCAGGGTGGCGCGGTGCAGGGTATATCGAGCATCGATAGCAGCGCTTTGCGTCGCATACCGTAAGGCGTTCCTCGCTGTCTCGCAAATTCGAAGTCATCGAAATCGTCTGATTCGAAAGTCGATTGCAATTCGTCTCGCGCGATCAGCGCGACTTCCATAGCCACGTTGATCGTATAGGCAATGGCCAGCTGCATTTCCGGATCGAACGCAACGCCACCCCAGTTGATACCTCCGGCGTATCCGGGATACAGGATCGTGCCCTCAACGGAAGGCGGCGTGTAAATCCCTTCCGAGCGCAACCTCGCAATGCGTTTCGCGCAGGATCGCTTGTCGAACCACATCATTCCCCATGCATCTTCGGGCGTCAGCGGCGCATGACTCACCAGGGGCGGCGGCGCCACCGGAAATGGCTGCGTAGGCGAGAGGTGTTCGCCATCCACACCGCCTTGCGGTACCGGCCGCTCCTCCACCGCGAAAATCGCATCGCCATTGCGCCGGTCGAAAGAAAAAATCATGCCCGTCTTGGTGCCCTGCAATACCGCAGGAACCGTTTCGCCATTGTGCTGCAGTTCGACCAGCGTCGGTTGCGAAGCGAGGTCGTAATCCCACAGGTCGTGATGCACCAGCTGTCGGTACCATACGACTGCACCGCTTGCAGCGCTCAGCGCAACCAGTGAGTTCGCGTAAAGATTGTCGCCCTGTCGCTCGCCGCCGAAAAAATCCGGGCTGGCCGAGCCGGTCGGAACATATACGAGACCCAGATCGCTGTCCGCCGCCAGCGGCGCCCAGGCATTCGCGGAGCCGGTGATTTTCGCTTCGTCTGCTTGCCAGCCGGCAAATGCGGGATTCTCAGCGCTGCGCGGAATCGGATCCCAGCGCCAGATTTCCGCACCGCTTTTCGCATCGATGCCGCGCACAATGCCGAGCTCCGACTGGACCGCCCGGTTGTCGCCGATTGCCGATCCCACGATTACGACCCCGTCGACGATTACCGGCGGTGACGTCACCGTGTATTCAAACCATTCGCTGTTGTCGGCTTTGACATCGCGATCGAGAAATACCTGGCCGTGCTCGCCAAAGTCGCGGCACGGCTTGCCATTTGATCCATCGACGGCAATCAGCCGTGCGTCCAGCGTGCCGACAAAAATCCGATGACGGCAGGGGTCGTCCGGCCCGGCGTTGTTGTCGATCCAGGAACTGACACCGCGATTCGCTATTTCCGAATGGCCCTTGCTTCGGTCGATATCGGGATCGTATCGCCACAGCTCTTTGCCACTGGCCGGGTCGAGTGCGATGACGATGGCACTTCCCGTCGACACGAAAAGTCTGCCTTCAATGAGTATCGGATTCGCCTGGAATGCGAACGGCCCGAACTTGCCGCCACCCGGTTCGTTGGTCTGGAATCGCCAGGCCTCTTCCAGCTGCCCAACATTGCCTGTGGAAATCTGCGCGAGAGACGAATACTGCATGCCTTTTTCGCTGCCGCCATAATGCGACCAGTCATCAAACTCGCCCG
Source organism: Gammaproteobacteria bacterium (assembly GCA_029865385.1). Lineage (GTDB taxonomy): Bacteria > Pseudomonadota > Gammaproteobacteria > Steroidobacterales > Woeseiaceae > JAKEGN01. The sequence goes on along the minus strand of JAOUGX010000015.1, from coordinate 35,729 downwards.
CGAAAGCTGCGGCGGACAGCAGCAAAGGCAGGCACAAGGCGGATCCGGAATGCGACATCACACGATTGGGCCACAAACGGCGTCGGCGATTCAAGTCTCGCATATCGACGATAGAGGCAATCGGTTTTCGCCCGGATCATCCGGGGAGCCCATTATCATCAGCAATGGTGATCACTCGGCAATATGGTTAACATTCGGGCTGGCAATCCGCTGAGCATTGCCTGGAAGAACGTCATTGGATAATAAAGGGGAATACAGTGTTAAAGGAATTCAAAGCTTTTGCCATGCGCGGCAACGTCGTCGACATGGCGGTCGGTATCGTGATCGGTGCCTCCTTTGGCAAGATCGTCTCGTCGCTGGTCAGCGATGTGATCATGCCGCCTATAGGTTTGATGTTGGGGAAAGTCGACTTCAGCCAGCTGTTCTTGAATATCTCCGGCGGCGAGTACGCCACCTTGTCTGCGGCAAGAGATGCCGGCGCGGCAACCATAAATTACGGCGTGTTCCTTAACACCGTACTGGACTTCGTCATCGTAGCCTTTGCAATCTTCATGGTTGTGAAAGGCATGAACAAGATGAAGAAGAAGGAAGAAGAAAAGCCCGCGTCACCACCGAAACCATCGGTCGAAGTCGCCTTGTTGACAGAAATCCGCGATGCATTGAAAGCGCGCTGATTTCTTGCGCATTCTCGATGCTCCCGCCATATGGCGCGAGCATCGAGAGGCTCTAATCCGGCGGAAAAGCGACCGGTCCCTGGTTGGCTGGATGTCGCGGAGTTACGTTGCGATAGAAATCGCGCATTGTTTGCAGGTCTTTTTGGCGGTCGCCGGGTTCAATGCTGATGCCGATGCCAATTTCCTTCTTGCGATAGTCGATGAACGCGAGAACGATCGGTACGCCGGCCTTTTTGGCGATTTGATAAAAGCCGGATTTCCAGTACGGCTGCCATTTGCGCGTGCCCTCTGGCGCCAGAGCCAGAAACAAATGGTCCTCGTTGCGAAAGGTGTCGACCAGCATCTGCACCGTTGAATGCGTGTGGTCGCGATCGATCGGAATCGCGCCCAGTTTTCTCAGAAACGGGCCCATTGGCCACCAGAATAGCGTGTGCTTGGCGAGAAACCTGACGCGCACATTGATGGCGAATTTGTAAACGATGAACCAGAAGCCATCCCAATTCGATGTGTGATACGCAGCGACAAACACGCCCTTTTTGATCGGCGGAATTTCACCCACGAGTGTCCAGCGGAAAAACGCGAGTATTTTTCTGGCAATGGTCTGCAGCATGTTGTTCGCAGCTTACCGCGAATCGCCGCTTCGCGCACCGAGGTGAATATCCGTTGTATTTCGTCAAAGCGGCCAGTTCTCGCTACGGCATCGTTTCGGCGTGAACGGAGCGGTCAGCCCCATCATGAAAAGTGCGAAGCGGCCACCGATAGTAGGCTTTCCAGTCTCGACAACGGATTTGAGATTTTCGACAATGAACGGTCCCCCTTGTGTCATGTATTTCTCGGTCTGTGTTCCGGCCGGTACGTTCTCGTTGATCAATGTGAACTCCGTGTCACCGTCGACCTCTTTCAGCACATAGCGAATGATGCATGGCGGATCCTCGAAACTCGTGAAGCGAAAGGTGTGCGAGTAGCGGTGCGGCGGTTCGAACTCGAGGACTTTGCCGACGACGGCAGTGTACTTTCCGTCTTTCGACCGCATGCGCACCGGAGCATCGACGCCAAGGCGGGTGGTGTGACACACCGAGTTGAAGAAAAACGGTAGCACGGCGTCCGTTCGTGTCAATTCGGCCCAGACTTTGTGGATCGGTGCGCGAATCACTACCCGGTAATAGGATTTGTCGGTGTCGTCGGCGCTGCCTTCGTGCTGCACGTCAACGGCATGTAGCGATGTAGGTTCGGTCATGATGGTTTCCTCCATTAGCGCCGCGTCAGGCGGCGTCGTACGCTTTTTTCAGTCCGGATTTGGCAACGATTTTCAATCATTGCTTCATCGGCTTGCCGGTCCTGGCGGGCATGTTTTCTATCATGGCCTGTGTCATTTGTTCCGGAGATGTCTTGCTCATTGCTGTAGTCCTCTAGGATGCTTCTTCAAGGCGATACTTGAACGCCGTGAGTTTTCCTGCCCATAACGCACTGAACTCGGAGGTCCAGCGGTCGTGGATCATCTGAATGGGAACGGTATTGAAATACAGGCAGCGCGTGCGGCCTTTCTTTTCGGAGATCAGAAGCCCGGCCTGCTCCAGTACGGCCAGGTGTTTCATGACGGCAATCCGGCTCACATCGAAATGGCGGCTGACTTCACTGACGCTGCAGCCGGGTTTGTCCCGGACAATGTCCAGCATGTCGCGCCGGACCGTCGAGGCCAGGGCCTGAAACACTTTGTCCATGGATTCGGGCTTCATAGGTAACCAATAGGTTACCTGTTTTTCCGGCCCAGTCAAGCCTGCCGGCAGGACCAGTCGATCTGCTAGAGTGATTGCCGGACTTTTCAAACAACGGCGGGGCAATAGCATGCGACCGAACGCGGTTCTAATCTCCTTGCTGTGGTGTTGCTGCGCGATGACAGTGTCCGCCTGCACAAAGGTCGCGGCACCGCCGGTCGCGACCGCAGACAACAAGCAGGTGCAGAACCGGGGCGCGGGCAAAGACAACTGGTGGGATGCATTGCCGCGGCCCGAGTGGAGTGCATTTACGCGCATCGATCAGGACGTAAGCTGGTTCGAGGTCTATCTCATTTCGGACGACATTTATGCGATCTACGAACCAGGCCAGTTCGAGGAAGTCATTTCATTCCTGATCCTCGGAAAAGACCAGGCGCTGATGTTCGATACCGGCCTCGGGATCGGCGACATGCGCCGGGTCGTCGATCAATTAACCAGCCTGCCGGTCATCGTGCTTAACTCTCATACGCACTACGACCATATCGGCGGCAACCACCAGTTCAAGACGATCTATGCGATGGATACCGACTACACGAAGAGCAGGGCGCTTGGAAGTACCACCGAGGAGGTCGCAGAGTTCCTCAGCGAGGGCTGGGTGTGGAAGGAGCTGCCGGCGGAATTCGATGCGGCCGGCTTCAGAAGCCGGCCATTCGTCATCAGCAGGAGAGTTGGCGAGGGCGACGTCATCGATCTGGGCGGGCGCAGGCTGGAGATTCTCGAAACGCCTGGACATGCGCCAGACTCCATTTGCCTGATCGACAGGCAGAATCGCGTGTTGTTTACCGGCGATACTTTCTATCTCGCGCCGCTATACACGCACATACCAGGATCCAGTTTCGAGGACTATGCGCGGTCTGCGGCGCGACTGGCCGGCATGGCGGGTGACATCGACTCGGCCATCACCTCGCACAACGTGCCCGTCGTCGACAGCAGTTACATGACGGCACTGGGGGACGCATTCGCAGATATTCGTGCCGGCAAAGCAAAGAATTACGCAGTCAGTGACGGTAACTACGAATACCAGTTCGGTGGGTTCTCCGTCATAGTGCGGGCCGATGAGCCGGGTCTTGCCAAGGATTAGCGAGGTTGAATCGTGAAGATAATTTTCGTGCCCGTTGCCGATCGACCGGAGTGTGCCAAGGCTTTGCATTCTGCCTTCGAACTGGCGCGGAAACTCGAGGCAAGTGTCGTCGGCTGCCATATGAGGCCACACAGTTACTCCGAGATTTCTCTGTCTTCTTATTTCCCTTACGAAATCCTGGGAAACGGCAATCGGACTTTGCACTCCGCATGGCAGAAGAAGACAAGTGCGAAATCTTCCAAGGCGGCACGCGCGCTTTACGAAACAATGGCGGAGGCTTCTGGTTTCCAGCTGAGCAAGAGTGTCAAGTCCGGGCCGGTAGCGGTGTGGCAGGAAAAAGTAGGCTCACCGGACAAGTTGATGCGTATTTCCGGACCGGTCTCCGATTTGCTGATCGTGTCCAGGCCGAAAACCAGGAAAAACAAGCTGGCCACGATGTTCATGCTGTCTGCGCTGATGGAATCATCGCGTCCGGTGCTGATTCTGCCGCAGAGCGGGCACAAGACGGCCGGCGAAAAGATCTGCATCGCGTGGAATCAGAGTGCTCACGCGATGCATGCAATCGTCGCCGCGATACCTTTGCTGCAGCGAGCCGCCCAGGTCACGGTCGTCAGCTGCGGCCCGGAAAATCGCCTCGGTCCGAAATCAGCCCAACTTCGTAGTTACCTCGGCGCATGGGGCGTCAAGGCCGGCGTCGAATCGACACGCGGAAAAAACGTCGATGCCGAGCTGACCACGGTTTACCGTGATACCGGTTCAGATCTGATCGTGATGGGGGCTTACAGTCGCAGTCGCTGGCGCGAAGTTGCTTTTGGCGGTACCTCGAATTTCATGTTGTTCGAAGCCAATATCCCGGTCTTGATGCTGCACACTTAAATATCGGATCGCACGGCGGGTTTTGCTAATATTGAGCCGCCGTGCAACCGCTCGATTGGCAATTGCTCGGTCGCCGGGCGTTAGATGATGAAGAGGCAGCATAGCCTCGATTTGATTCCAGGTCACAAAACAGAGGTGTTGATGATGGATATCGATACCAGGCAACAGGTCTCCGGCAATGCGCTGGAAAGCAGGGTCGTCCGCTGGATCATGATGCGGGTCGGCAATCCCCGGGTGCTGGTCCGGATGTGGAATGGCGAGGAGTTCTGCCTCGCAGATGGCAGGCCGGTCGCTTGCCTCGAGTTCCGTGACAGGCGCGTAATTCCCGAGTTAATCATGTCGACATCGGTAGGATTCGGCGAGTGTTATTCGAAAGGCATGATCGAAGTACACGGTGATTTCGTCGCCTTCGCGGATGAAATCACACGAGCGATAACTGAAAAATACCGTGGCCGGTATAATTTGCAGAAGATTCACTCGCTGCTTGCATCGGTGCGTGGCAATACGCTTTCGCGCTCGCAGCAGAACGTGCAACACCACTACGATCTCGGCAACGAATTCTACCGACTCTGGCTCGACCCGCGCATGGTGTACACCTGCGCTTATTACGAGCACGCTGATGCCACGCTGGAACAGGCGCAGCTTGCCAAACTCGACCACGTGTGCCGAAAACTCCGGTTGCGGCCCGGCCAGGAAGTCATCGAAGCCGGTTGCGGATGGGGTTCGCTCGCATTGCATATGGTTCAGCACTATGGCGTGCGGGTTAAGGCGTACAACAATTCCATCGAGCAGGTAAGCTTCGCCAGGGAGGAAGCCGCGAGGCTCGGCCTCGACAGTTCCCGCCTGACATTCGTCAAGGACGACTACCGCAATATCACTGGCCGCTGCGATGCATTCGTCTCGATCGGCATGCTCGAACATGTCGGACGAAAGCATTACCGGAATCTGGGGAAGTTGATCCGAAATTGCCTGAAACCGGGAGGCATCGGCCTGATACACAGCATCGGGCGCAGTCGTCCGGCTCCCGTCGACGCATGGATTGCCCGGCATATATTTCCGGGGGGGCACATCCCGAGTCTCAGCGAGATGTCCGAAATTTTCGAACCCTTCGAATTTTCGATTCTCGATATCGAAAACCTTCGGCTGCACTATGCGCGCACCTGCCGTGCTTGGCTGGCGAATTTCGAACGGGTCAAGGACGAGGTGTCCGCGATGTACAGCGAGGAGTTCGCGCGGGCCTGGCGACTGTACCTGGCCGGTTCGTCCGCCGGGTTTCACACAGGCACCTTGCAGCTTTACCAGGTGCTGATAGCACCGCCTGGAAATAACAGCGTTCCCTGGACGCGCAAGTACCAGTACGGCGAATCCGAAACCCCGGGCCGGTAACGATGCGTGTCGCTGATGTCGTGATCGTCGGCGGCGGGCCCGCCGGATCCAGCTGTGCGAGAGATCTCGTGGCCTCGGGATTCGATGTCGTCGTGCTGGACCGTGAGCGCTTTCCTCGTACCAAACTGTGTGCCGGCTGGGTGACGCCGGAGGCCTTGGCAGATCTGGACCTTACCGAGGACGACTACCCGCACCGTTTCATGACTTTCGACAAACTGCAATTGCACTGGAAATGGCTGAAACTGAGCCATTCGTCAACGCAACATTCGATTCGTCGCTACGAGTTCGACGATTTCCTGCTGCGCCGGTCCGGCGCAGAAGTCGCGCAGCACAAAGTTCGCAATATCGAAAGGGATGGTGTCGACTATGTTATCGACGGTGCATTCCGCTGCCGCTACGTCGTCGGGGCTGCCGGCACTGCTTGCCCGGTTTACAAGACTTTCTTCCACGAGGTAAATCCACGAAACAGGGATTTGCAGACTGCGACGCTGGAGCAGGAGTATCCGTTTCAATGGAAAACCGCCGACTGCCATCTCTGGTTCTTCAAAAGCGGGTTGCCGGGTTATGCGTGGTACGTACCGAAGGAAGACGGTTACCTGAATGTCGGACTCGGTGGCATGGCCGTTCGACTGAAAGAGGGCGATAAACATTTGCAAGCCTATTGGAACTCGTTCGTCGAGTACCTGCGTCGCCGGGATTTTATCGATGACACGGCACTCGACCCCAAAGGCTACAGCTACTATCTTCGCGGCAACGTCGACACCGTGCGGATTGGCAACGCGTTCATAGTCGGGGACTCGGCAGGTCTTGCCACCCGTGACATGTGTGAAGGCATAGGTCCGGCCATACGAAGCGGAAAGCTCGCCGCGAAATCGATTGCAGACGACTCGGAATACTCACTAAGTGCCCTCATGGGATACAGTGGCCAAAGCATCGTAAGCAAGTGGCTCGAGCGAAGCTTCGCAGGAGCGCGACTGAATTCATGAAAACGGGAATTGGAATGAGCCGCGCGCTTCTCGTGTTTGGAATGCTTTGTCTTACACCTTCAACCGGCGCAAATCAGGAATCGGATCGATTCATGCAACTCGCGCTGGATTGCGTGCACCGCGAATATCCCAACAAGATCTCTCACGTGCTGAATGAAGACGCAGATTCCGCCGTGCCCCGGATACTGCACCCGGTTTTCTACGGTTGTTTCGACTGGCACTCATCGGTTCACGGACACTGGTTGTTGTTGCGCCTGTTGCGTTTGAGCCCTGAGTCAGCTCTTGCTGAAGCATCGCGCGCTGCACTGCACACGAGTTTCACGGCTCGGGGTGTCGAGCAGGAAGTTCTCTACCTCAGAGGAGACAAGACCTTCGAACGACCGTACGGTACCGCCTGGCTTCTGCAACTGACAGCGGAGCTTCGCGAGTGGGACGATGCTGATGCAAAACGCTGGCTCGCGGTCCTGGCTCCCCTTGAACAGGCGGCCGTTGACCAGTACCTGTCCTGGCTTCCGAAGCTTGCGTATCCGATTCGGCTGGGCACGCACAACCAGACAGCATTCGCATTTGCGCTTGTGCTCGATTGGGCCCGCACCGCCGGGCATCGTGAGCTCGAGGAAATGCTGCAGGCAAAAATTCGTACGTTTCATCTCGACGACCGGGCCTGTCCTTTGAGTTACGAGCCGTCAGGTGAGGACTTTCTCTCGCCGTGCCTGATGGAGGCCGACCTGATGCGCCGTGTCATGGCGCGGGAGGCTTTTTCACGCTGGCTTGGCGACTTCCTGCCCGGTATTCCGACAGATGGTTCAGCGGACTGGTTGTCGCCCGGTATCGTGCTCGACCCGACGGACGGAAAACTCGTACATCTCGATGGCGTCAATCTGTCGCGGGCCTGGAATCTGCGGGCTATAGCCGAAAACCTGCCTGAATCCGACCAACGGCGCCAATCACTGCTGGCGGCGGCCGACGCGCACGGCGAAGCAGGATTGTCTTCGGTGAGCAGCGAACACTATGAGGGAAGCCACTGGCTGGCCAGCTTTGCGACCTACCTTACAAGCCGGCGTTGGTCGTTGCCGCCCGTGCGATAATCTCGGGGCCCTGATCGGGCGACGTTCGGTTTTGGCTGTCGCAAAACGCTGACATTACACCGGCGATTCCATACTGATAGAACTACGTCACCTTTTCGCCAGTGCGGATGTGGCATACAAGCTGCAATGCGCCCACTTTCGCGGAGCCTGCCATGAATACGCTATCGAGAATGATCCTGGTCCTGTTGCTGGCGACAGCGTCAGCAAACCAGGCGTCTGCAAGCGATGTTGTACCTATCGAGTCGGTCGATACGTTCGTCAATATTCGCTTTGCGCCGGATGCCGGCTCCGAAGTGGTCGGGCGTTTGCTGCAGGGTAGCCGCCTCGCGTACCTGCGATCGGTCAATGGCTGGCACGAAGTGGCGCTCGAAGGGGGCGGCACCGGTTACGTCAGCGCCGAATGGTCTCTGCTGGTCGACGACGAAGAAGCCATAGTCATCGCCGATGTGAATGCGGTATCAACAGCGGAGCCGGATCCTGATCAAAAGCTGTCCCCGGAGCCGCAGCCTGCAGCCGTGGAAAAGGACGTCGAAGCAATGCCGCCGGAGGCATTGTCGTCGATTGCCGAAGCCGAAGCCGAAGCCGAAGCCGAAGTCGCAACAGCAACCGAAACAGAGGCGGCAGAGGATGCCGCAGTCGAGGCTGCGGCGGCGTCTAAAGACAAAGTCGAAATTGAGGCCGCATCAGGACCTGCTACCGTTGATTCTCAAAGCGCTGACGATGCCTCCGAGCCTGAAGCAGTGGTCGAGGAGCCAATTGTAGTGGCGTCGCTACCGGTCGCCGAGGTTGAAGTCCCGCCCGTAGTGCAGTCATATGCCGCACCATCGGCAGAGACCAACGTCGAAGGATCCGTCGACTACCTGGCCCGCTTCATCGCGCCAACCGAGCTTGCGAACTCGCAGATTTTCGACAACGGCAGAAACGTCGGTATAGGCACAAACGATCCGAAGCAGCGTCTCGAAGTCAACGGCAATATCCAGATTTACGAACAGAACAGCAATGTTGCGGGTCTTATCATCAGCCAGTCCTCCGGCGACTCCGGTTACATCATGCATAATCGCGCCAACACGCTGACCATAGGTGCCGGTTCGGTCGACAGAATTACAATTACGCGAGAAGGCAACGCAGGATTCGGTGTTAATCGCCCATCGCACCCTATCGAGATGAGCAGCGGCGCGCACGTCACGGCAGGCGGCGTCTGGACCAATAGTTCGTCCAGGGAAAAAAAGGAAAACGTGCAGGAGCTGGCGCCGGATGAAGCGCTGGCGGCGCTGGCAGCGCTGCAGCCGGTCCTGTTCAACTACACTGTTGACGACACCGAGCAGTACGTCGGCTTTATCGCCGAAGATGTGCCGGAACTGGTAGCCACGAGCGACAGAACCGGGCTCAGTGCCATGGATATCGTCGCGGTGTTAACCAGTGTCGTGCAACAGCAGCAGAAAAGAATCGACCGGCTGGAAGCGCGGCTGAACGATACAAGCCCGGGCCAGCAGGACTGAAATCCAAGCAGTTGCCGATGCCAAAGCGAAATGGCGCGGCATAATTTTCAGGGCGCGGTTGGCGCCCGTGGTACTTGTGAACTCTTGCGAACAGATTTCGCACGCTAGTCGGGTATAAGCTGCACTTTACCGCCGCACTGCGCTGAATTGCGCAGTCGGAAAATATTACCAGGCGACGATATCCGTCCGTCGTTGGACTTTTCCCCGCTCATCCGTTCTACTGTCCTGCTAAATTCAAGCGGAACGGGAGTAACAATTGTGGGTGTAGCCAAAGTTTCTGAAATCAGCGCAACGTCGAAGAAGAGTTTCGAGGATGCAGTCAACCAGGGCATCAAGCGATTTGCCAAGACTGTCGACAACGTCGAGGGGGCCTGGGTCAAGGAGCAAAAAGTCGTTGTTTCGAAAGGTGAAATCAAGGAATACCGGGTGACGATGAAAGTCACTTTCATAATCAAAGACTGAATTATCAACCATCAAAGGAGCAGGTAATGGCAGGAAAGTTCGAATTGTATAAAGACAAGGCCGGGAAGTTTCGTTTTCGTCTGAAGGCCGCAAACGGTGAAAACATACTGTCAAGCGAAGCATACGAAGCGAAGACCAGTTGCAAGAACGGAATCGATTCGGTAATCAGGAATTCGACGGACCCCAAGCGATTCGTCAAGAAGTCATCCGGCACCGGCAAGTTCAGTTTCAATCTGACTGCCAGCAATAACCAGGTCATCGGTACCAGCCAGAGTTACTCTAGCGAATCGGGTTGCGACGGCGGCATCAAGAGCGTCGGCAAAGCTGCGTCTGGGGCGAAGATCGACGACCAGACCTGATCATCGAGCATGGTTTGTACGGCGACGTTTTCGACCCGGAAACGTCGTCGTCATCCACTCAAACTGACGCAAGTTTCGGTTAGCGGCCGTCAACCACCGAACAAATTGTCCGGTAAATGCTTTTTCAAGGTATCGACGAGCCGATCCATCCGCTCATAACCCTCGAGCCGGCAAGTCCTGCCTGCCGACATTTTCAGTTCAACGGAGTGAATCGTTTTTTGTCGACGATGCACGGTTACGGATTCGACGCGGTCGAAAAGCAGTTCCGTTTGACCGAGCGGCCCGGACCAGGCCAGACGCGATGGCGTAACGGTCAGGACGGTGTCTCTCGCACGCCGGATCTGAGCCTGAATGCCCGTCCAGCCGACGCCAACGATGACTCCGCTGACAATCACACCAAGCGCAAAGACGATAAGGAAATGCGCCGGCTGCGACTTTCCCGAGTCCGATCCAAGAATGGCTGCGAATGACAGTATGAGTAGCGGAAAAAGGAATACGCCGCGTCGCATGCGACGGGCCTCGCGTTCGCTAAACTGAAAGGTTTCGCTCACCGGCGATCAGGTCTCATTCGATCGTACCGCATGTTTCACTGCGGCGCGCGCCAGCAAGCGCGTCGAGTCGAGGGTAGCAAGCGGTGAATTCGAGTCATTCATAATCAATGGAATTTCCGTACAACCAAGGATAACGGCATCGCAGCCGTCTTCCTTCATCGCATCAAATACCCTGCGGAAATACGCAACACTTTCCGGCCGAAAAACACCGAGCACCAGTTCTTTCATGATAATGCGATTGATCTCGTCTCGCTGCTTGTTGGTCGGGCGGGCGCATTCGATGCTGTGTGCCGCGAGTTTTTCCGGATACACGTCGCTATCGACCAGCCAGCGCGTGCCGGTAACTCCGAGGCGGCGAAATCCCTTTGACGCGGCCTCGGCGGCGACCACTTCAGCGATGTGCAGCCAGGGCTTCGGCGACAGCGGTTCGACCAATGGCAGTGCCTGATGAATGGTGTTGTCCGGGCAGATCAGGAAATCGGCGCCGATGTTTGCGAGCTTCTTCGCCGATGCGAGCATCAGATTGCCAACCGCTTCCCAATCGCCGCGTTCCAGGCAGTCGACGTAGTCGGCAAAAGATGGCGTATGCATCGAGACTTCAGGATGCGCGTAGTTGCCCAGCGACGCAGCAGCCTCCGAACAAATAGTCCGGTAACAGAGTGCGGCGCCCTCAGACGAGCAGGCTACGATTCCAATGTGCTGTCGCATTATTGCCGTCGCGTGGCACAACAGCGGCGGTGCCCTCGGTTCCGGATTCTTCTCCGGTTGCAAGCATAAACTCTGCGGCGCCGGCCTGCTACTGTGATCCGGATCCTTGCCGTTCCATCATTTCTGCCATGCGACGGGTGTTGTCCGCGGTATCCATCAGCACGAAGAGTGTGCCGAAAATAACGATAGACATCACCGCGCCGACGATCAGGCCACCGATGAAGCCGAGGAAACCAGCCTGGTTAGCCCCTCCGATAGCCGAGCCCAGCACGATGAGTACCATGACAATGTAACTGAGAAATTCCAGCGATTTCGTAATGATGCGACGCATAGTTCGCGCTCCTGTTATTTTGTTTTTTAGAGGCGTTGGTCTGATTCGACCGACATCGTACACCCCGGTAGCCCGGCGCGACAAATTCGCATCGATTAATCGTCTCAATGAGGATTCAGCGGATAAATACCGTTGCTCGCGAGGACATTGCGAACGTCCTGCATTCCACGGGCCAGGTACGCTCGGATGCCGACGGCATTCGCCGCATCGATATTGAGTGGATTGTCATCGAGAAACAGGATGTCATCGGGTCTGCAATCGTAATGACGGGAAACCTGCAGGAACGCGTCGCTGTCCGGTTTGAGTAAACCTGTTCGGAACGACAGAAACGTGTGATCAAAGAACGGTTCAAGCACACCGGCGATATCGCGCCGCCCCCAGTGTATCGCGTTGGTATTCGATAGCAGTGCGACGCGGCGATATTCTCCGACCTGAGCCAGAAGTTGCGTAACACCCGGATAGAGTTTCTCCGGCCAGCGGTCGAATCGCTGCAGGAACTCTGGCCATTCATACGGCAAGTGCAGCTCCGGCACGATGCGCCTGGCGAATTCTTCCGCGCTGATAGCGCCACGCTCGAATTCACGTACCGAGGGAGACAGGAGCCAGGACCTGTGAAACTGGCGCTCCTCACCCTCGACGCCGAAGTTACTTCCCGTATCGGCCAGGTGCAGCAACACGCCGCCCAGATCGAACAGAATGATCGAATGCTTGCCCGCAGCTTTGCTGTTAGTCACGAACCTTGGTGTTCCACAATGATGCTGCCAGTAGCAGCGAAAGGACGGACGAACCTATCCAGAACAGGATTGCGGTGTCGAAGTCGTAGCTACGCACACCATCGACAATTGTGACCCCTTTGCTGATCAGGCCCGCGCTGACGGTTTCCTGCAGCGCGGCACCAAGATAGCTGAAAACGCCGACCAGGCCCATTGCTGCGCCGGTTGCCTGGCGCGGCGCGATGTCGACCGCAAAGAGGCCGCCGACGGCGGCAATCAGGCCACTGAGCGCAGCACCATACAATGCAAAGCCCAGCGCCAATAACCAACGACTTTCCGGTCCGTAGAAGATCAACAGCAGGGCAAGTACCTCGATGATCGCAAAAATAAGATTCGCGGGAGGTCGCTTTGCATCGAACAGCTTGTCGGAGACGAATCCGTAAGCGATAGATCCGGCGATACCAGCGACGGTGTTGATGCTCATGAAAAATCCGGCATCGACCAGCGACATGCCGCGAATTTCTTGCAGGTAGAGAACACCCCAGCTGTTGATCGCATAGCGCGTGACATACATCAGCGCACTCGCAACAGCAACAATCCAGATGGCCGCAATGCCGAATACTGCCTTTTGCGACTTCCAGGTTTCTTCTTCGGAGGCCGGGTCATCGGTCTCGCCCCGCCATACATTGACGGGCGGCAGGCCCATGGTTTTCGGTTCGTCGCGAAGAAAAGCGTAGGCCCAGGCGGCTACCGCGATGCATATGACGCCCGGCGTAATGAAACCGTAACGCCAGCCGTAACTCGCCACCACCGTTGCAATGACGTAAAACGTCAGGCCTTCGCCGATGGAATGCGAGGCACTCCAGATTCCGTAGCATCGGCCGCGCTCGTGGATCGTGAACCAGTTTCTGATGGAGATGACCGCGGAGGGCGCCGCCATCCCCTGGAACCAGCCGTTCAGGGCCCACAGCGCCATCGATACCCACAGCAGTGTCGAGAATCCCATGAACAGATTGACGATGGCAGCAAGCAGGATGCTCGCCGGGAAAAACAATCGCGGCCTGAAATGATCTGCCGCGAATCCGTTCAGCAGTTTTCCGCAGGCATAGCCGTAAAGCAATGCCGAGCCGATCATGCCGAGTTCGTCAATGCTGAATATGCCGCCATCTATCAACGGTTTCTTGACGATCGACAGGCCGAGCCGGCAGGTGTAGATGAATCCGTATCCCAGCGTAATGGCCAGCATGACCCGCAACCGGTGGCGTCGGTACAGGGTATCAATGCCGTTTCTGGTCAGGCTCCCGGCCAGTGCCATGGTGATTCTCGCAGCCAGCGAAGCCGCGAGCTTGCCAGATACTGTGCCTGCTGGCGATCCGATCCCGACTTGACAATAAATCCGCCCGAATCTTATCGCTTGTCAACCGGCGGCCGACGGCCGCGTTGAATGGTGTAACAAGTCACGTAAACGCAGGGAGCACGATCATGAACAACAGGACCACACTCAGGACAATTCTTGCCATGATATCGCTGGCCGGTCTGACGCTGAGCGGCACCGCGCTGGCAGATCATGGCGATCGCGTCGAAGAGCGCCTGGACAATCGCGGCGATCGAATCGATCAACGCCTGGACAATCGCGGTGATCGCATTGACCAACGCCTCGACAACAAGGGCGACCGAATCGACGGACGGTTGGACAGACGTTCCGACCGGGCCGCCGATGCAGGCAGGGACAAGTTGGCGGATCGGCTGGATCGCAAGGGTGACCGAATCGACCGGCACCTGGATAACCGCGGTGACCGCGCCAACCGCCGTCTTGATCACAAGGGCGATCGCATCGACAGGCGGCTGGACAATCGCGGCCGGCGAGTCAACCGACGACATTGACAGGCAGTCGGCAAAGAAAAACCCGCGTCGACAGCCTGTCGGCGCGGGTTGTCTCTCGTTCGCGGCATTCGCTCAGGACGATCGCCGGCTTGCGCTATTCCTCCGGCTTGAGAATATCTTCCCACCGGCGTGCCAACAGGTTGGCCTTGTATTGCGGCAGTTGGTATTGCCATCCTGCATGCTGCGTACGAATCGCGCTGGCTTCTTGCACCGGCGACACTGCCGAATCCGACTCATCCGAAGTATCGTCAATAGCAACATCATCTGTGATGTCCGAGGCGGATTCATCGGATTTATCCATTGCATCGGATTCTTTCTCGGCAGATTCCGGCAGCAGGAATTCGGCCGCTATCGAAAACCATGACGCGTCGCCGTCGCTGAACCGACGCAGCGTCAGCTCGAGGCCATCAAAGGTTGCATATACGCTGGTGCTGATCAGCTCGCCGGCGTCACTTCGCCGGACATCCTCGAGTTTGAGGTCGTTCAGAACGCCGCCAATGCCGTTCGCGACCGTCGCATAAGTCAATTCACGTCCGTCGGGTATCGCTTCTACAGTGAAGTTCGCGTCGTCTTGGGACGCTTTTTCCAGCCGGATAGTTTCACCGTCTTCGTGACGAATGCTGACCGATTGAATCCGCGCCGCGTCGATGTCCAGCAGATCGGTCGACAGCCAGCCGCTGGCGCCGTCCGGCAGGTCCGGATTCTGGTCGATCAACCAGGTCTGATTCTCGTCGGCCAGGCGAACGTAGCGGTTTTTCGACTGCGCAACGTTGCCGACGATGAGATCATACTGCAGGTTTTCGCCGCCGATTTTTAGCAATGTACCGCTGCCGCCGTCAGGTCCTTCGAGGCCGAGCTGGGAGAATCGCTCCGGGTTCGCCGTCTTTTGTTCCAGCCGGCGCGCATCCGCGAGCGCCAGCAACACTTCCCTCAGTTTGCCGACATTCGCCGCAAAACCGTTTTTTTCGCGAACGCTCCACCGCTCGCCCTCTCTAACGACAGTCACGGTTTCCTGGCCGGCACCCGTGATACTTATTTCGCTTATGTCGTTAATGCGATCCTTGAGTCCGGGCAGCAGTATCTCGCCGCCGGAAACGGTATCGCTTCGTTCGGAAATGTTGACGACGAGCAGCAACAGCACGAGGCCGCCCGTTGCTACGGCGAGCCATTTCAGAGTTGTCGAATTCATCGCGCTACCTCCCGGTTTCGCCTCCACACGACCAGTAACACAAACGTCGCCAGCAGGAACGGTACCAGGGCAATATTGATGATCTTCAACTTCGTACCGAGCTGCTCGATGTCGTTTTCAAGCCCGCGTTGCACGGCGCGCAATTCCTTGCGGATTTCGGCCCTCTGGTCGATATATCGGTCGATCTCGTTCTGCTGTTCTGCGGTCATAAGCAAATTGCCAGTGTCTTCACGCGAAGACTGCAACTCGCCGAGTCGTCTTTCGGTTTCAGCAAGTTCGCTTTGCAGGCGTTGCTCGGTTGCCCGGAAGCGAGCCTCGGCATCGACACGCAATTCCTCGACCCGGGTGAAGGGGCGTGAATAGGTCTCGCGACTTCGAACGCTGATGAGATCGGCACTGCCGGCCAGGCTGTCCAGCGCGTTGGTCAGGAACGCGCCATTGCTGGCAAACGGATTGGCAATCCGCTGGCCGAAGAAGCTTTGCAGTTGCACCCACATCTGGTCACCCAACATATCGACGTCGCCCACAACAATCACATTAGCCGGTTCGGATGCCTCCGCGAGGTGGCTATCGTCAACTTCGACTGCTTCTTCGTTATCGTCCGAGCTGACCGTTGTCGTCGGCTTGCCGTCCGGGAACGCGCTGGGCAACGTGCCGCTTATTCTTGCGGCGAGCACGTAGGTCTCGCCGCTCGGCGTGAAACCGTTCTGCAGGGTCGAGGGGTCCTGCAGGAAACTGAACCGCGATGCGGCGATCGTCGATGCGGACTGGCTCGAGGTGAAAAGGGGTTCAAGCGTTGCCTGACTTTCCTCTGCCAGCGTGAAATGTCCGGCCGTCGCAAGGTTGATCGTACTCAGTTGAGCCGTTACCACGTCTTCCGCGTCGAGCTGATCCGAGGTCACGCCGAGGTAGCCGAAATGGCGCATCGGCCGACGGCTCGGGCCCGCCGAAATCTGCAACGCGAGCTGTGCATCGGCCACGACGTCCGACGACGAGAACTCGATGCCCCACGCGCTGAACAGTGCCGGTAGATCCGAGCCTTGTCCCATCGCTGGCATCCCCGGGGGCATGCCCTGCACCGGAGCTGCCGGATCCGAGTCGGCCAGCGGATCGACGAAGATGATCGCGCGACCGCCGCGCAGTATGAACTGATCGATAGCATACAGGGTGGCATTTCCAATGTTCTTCGGCTGCACGATCCACAGCAGGCTGATGTCGTCCGGAATCGTCTCGAAGCTGGTCCCGAGACTGCGAACTTCGAACAACTGTTGCACTTGCGTGTAAACGACCCACGGTTGCTGCATCTGTTGTGTCTGCGGATCAAATCGTCCCGCCATGTCCACGCCCGATACCAGGCCGATGACGGTTCGCTCCGGGTTCGCCAGCGTGCTGACCAGTTTCGCCAGGTCGTACTCCAGAAAAGCTTCGTTGTCCGGCTGAAAAAACGGGATGACTTCCTCGTTGTCAACGCTGTCGGTGCCCGCAAGTCCGAGATAAACCGGATCCGAACTTCCCTGAAGCCCGACGCCCTGCAGGCCGAACTGCGCGGCGCGATCCTCGTCTTCCGAGAATGGCAGCGGATCTATCACGTTGAGCCGGATCTTGCCCTTGGCCGCATCCTCGAACTCCTCCAGCATTTCGCGAACACGTAACGCGTAGTCACGAAGCGACGGCATTCCTTCCGCCGCTTTGTCCGACCAGAACAGGTAAAGATTTATCGGTTCATCGATGTTGGAAAGAATGCGCCGGGTGCCGTCGGACAAGGTGTACAGCTTGTTCTCTGTCAGGTCGATTCGCGACCCCTTGAACAGCTGATTGCTGATTATGACTGCGGCTATGAAGGCGACAGCCAATATTGCCAGGCTCGAAGCTCCCAACCGTCTTTGTGATTCGGTACTCATGTCAGTCTGCCTGTTTCCATTGCAGAACAATGGTGTTTGCGTAGAGGAATGCGCTAATCAGCAAACCGAAATAGACGAGGTCTCGAAGATCGATGACCCCCTTCGAAATGCTGGAGAAGTGTGTCAGAAAGCTCAGTGACGCGATCCCGTCAACGATCGACTGCGGTGCCCATCCGGAGAACAAGTCGAGCACCATAGGAAATCCGGAAAGCAAAAAGCCGAAGGACACGACCACCGTGAGGACAAAAGCAATGACCTGGTTGCGCGTGATGGCCGAAAGGCATGCACCGATCGCCAGGAAACCGCCGGCCATCAGGAAGCTACCGATATACGCGGCAAAAATGACGCCGTTGTCCGGATCGCCGAGGTAGTTGACCGTAATCCAGATAGGAAAAGTCAGTATCAACGCAATGCCGGTAAAGGCCCACGCGGCGAGGTACTTGCCGAGTACCGCCTGCCATGCCGTGATCGGCAGCGTCATCAACAGCTCGACGCTGCCTGTTTTTCTTTCCTCGGCCCAGAGGCGCATCGCGATGGCCGGTACGAGGAAAAGATACAACCAGGGATGAAAACTGAAGAACGGCATCAGGTCGGCCTGGCCGCGTTCGTAAAAGCCCCCCAGGTAAAACGTGAAAGTGCCCATAAGCACCAGGAATATGACGATGAAGACGTACGCCACCGGGGTAGCGAAATAGCTCATCAGCTCGCGGCGGAATAACGCTTTGATCATGTTCATGCCATGGCTCCTCCGGTGATCTGCCGAAAGACTTCGTCCAGCCGGCCGGTTTCGAGTTGCAGGCCGGCGACATTCCAGCCTTTGTCGGTCATGAGTCGTGAAACCTGGTGCAATGTTGCGGCGTTATTGCTGCCGGATTTCGCGAGTGCCGTGATCGTCAAGTGGTCACGATCCGTTTCCGTCCGGTCCACCGACGGCAGTTGCCCGATTGCAGCGTGCACGGCATCGAAACTGCCGGCGTCGGAAACAGTAACGCGCACGGCGTTGTGATAACGGGACTGCGCCGCCAGCCGCCGAGGCGAATCGTCGGCCAGGATTCTTCCAGCCGAAATAATAATGGCACGGCTGCAAACGGCCTCGACTTCTTCAAGTATGTGCGTCGATATGACAATCAGCTTATCGGCCGCCATCGACCGAATCAGTTGTCGCACTTCATGTTTCTGATTCGGATCAAGCCCGTCAGTCGGTTCATCCAGAATCAGTACTTGCGGATCGTGCAAAATCGCCTGTGCAAGGCCGACGCGTCGTTTGAATCCCTTCGACAGCGTGTCGATACTCTGATTCAGCACGGGCTCGAGGTGCAAACGCTCAATGACCTCAGCAAGTCGTTTCTTTCGCCTGTCACCGCTCAGCTCACGGATATCGGCGATGAACTCCAGGAACGTCCTCGGCGTCATTTCCGGGTAGCAAGGTGCGCCTTCGGGCAAATAGCCGAGCTTCCTGCGCGCAGCCAATGCGTCCGTAGCAATGTCGTGACCGCAAACGCTCGCGTTGCCGCTGCTGGGGGCGACGAATCCGGTAACCATCTTCATCGTCGTTGATTTTCCGGCGCCGTTGGGACCCAGAAATCCGAGTACTTCGCCGGCAGAGCAGTCGAAGCTCAGGTTGTCGACGACCGTGTGTTGGCCGTATCTCTTTGTCAGACCTTCAATTTTTATCATGGGTTTCATTCATATTGGATGGGTAAGTTGCCGCGCGGCTGCATTATTTATCAAAAACCACAATTGTGCTCAAGTGAACAAAAATTCAATATCCGGTACGCGACTCGCTATACTGTTGCGCCCGCACGCTGATCAAGCACAGGCCGGAGTGCCGATGAAAAAGCAAACCTGGTCGATCGACTCGCTGACCCTGATATTTTCCATCATCGTAATCGCGCAGATTCTGATCTACGTGATTCCCCAGGGTCAGTTCGAGCGCCAGCCGTATCCGGACAATCCGGGACGCTCGATGGTCGTTGCGGACACCTATCAATCAGCGTCGGCCGAACAGCAGGTCACCATCCGACCGTGGCATTTCCTGCTGGCCATTCCGAAGGGCATGGCGGCGGCGCAGGATATCATCTTTCTCATTTTCATAGTCGGCGGCGTGATCGCCATCTTGCGACGTAGCGGCGCAATCGATGCCGTTTTGCACAAAGCCGTGCAAAAGCTCGGCGGTAGTCCGTGGATACTGATCGCCGGTTGCCTGGTCCTGTTCAGCCTCGGTGCCTATACGATCGGCATGGGCGAGGAATACGTGCCGCTGATTCCGATTCTCGTCACAATGAGTCTTGCGATGCGCATGGATGCCATCGTTGCCATGGGCCTGGTTTGGGTGCCTTACGGAATCGGCTGGGCCTGTGCCGGCACCAATCCCTTCGGCGTCATCATCGCGCAGAACATCGCCAACGTGCCGATCACATCCGGCTGGGCGTTGCGGCTTGCCATGATGGCCGGATTCCTCGCGATCGCGTTTCACCATATCTATCGCTATGCGATCAAAGTACAACGCAATCCGGAAGAGAGCCTCGTATCACATATCGACTACACGCAAGGTTTCGATTTGCCGGCAGACGTGCGATTGGACGGCCCGCGAATTGCGGTCCTGATCGCTTTCATGGTCGGAGTTGTCGGCTTTGTTTTCGGCGTCGCGAAGTACGGTTGGTACATCGGCGAGCTGAATGCGATTTTTCTTGGAATCGGCCTTGCTGCGGCCATTATAGTTCGTATGCCGGCAGGCGAGACCAGCAGGACATTCATCAGTGGCGCGGCAGACATGACCGCTGCGGCGCTGCTGGTCGGATTTGCACGAACCATCGAAGTCGTGCTGTCCGACGGGCAGGTCATCGACACGGTGATCGATTCCATTGCCGGGGTGCTGGTCAACTTTGGCGCCGAAGCATCAGCGATCGGAATGCTGATCGTGCAGACGATCTGCAATTTCTTCATCCCGTCGGGTAGCGGGCAGGCCTTTGTCACCATGCCAATCATGTCGCCGCTCGCGACATTGACAGGTGTGCCGCAGCAAACGGCCGTGCTGGCCTACCAGTTCGGCGATGGCTTCACCAACATGGTCGTACCGACTAGTGCGCTCGTCATGGGCGCCCTGGCGCTCGGCAAGATCCCCTACGGCGCGTGGGTCCGGTTTGTCACGCCGTTGTTGCTTAAGATCTTCGCGTTGGCCGCAATTTTCCTGGTCATGACCATCCATTTCGGCAGTTCGCTCGGATTTCATGTCTGAATCTCGAGCCGTTTGCCTTGCTGAGGCTGTTTGATGAAACTTCGCTACAAGATTCCCGGCCTATTTCTGCTGATTGTCCTGATTGCACTGGTACCGTTGGCAATCGTTCTCAGTCACAACTCGGCCTGTGGTTCCGCGGCCGAGCTTCCGGAGAATTCAGAGTCGATGAAAGCAATTGCGTACCACTGCTACGGTTCGACAGAAGTCTTGCAGATCGAAGATGTTGTAAAGCCGACACCCGCGAGCAATGAAGTTCTGGTAAGAGTCAGCGCGGCATCGGTCAATCCGCTCGATTGGCACTACATGAGAGGCTCTCCGTATTTCATGCGGCTGGGCAGCGGCATCGGTGCGCCGAAGGATTCGCGACTGGGCGTCGACTTCGCGGGAATCGTCGAGGCCGTCGGCAAGGGGGTCACGAAATTCAAGCCGGGAGATGAGGTTTTCGGCGGCCGGACCGGCGCATTCGGCGAATATGTCATTGTTCCTGAGGACAAGGCGATCGTCTTGAAACCGGCTAACGTGACTTTCGGGCAGGCCGCCGCATTGCCGGTGGCGGCCGTTACGGCATTGCAGGCGCTTCGTGACAAGGGCCAGCTCAAGCCGGGGCAAAAAGTCCTGATCAATGGCGCGTCGGGAGGCGTCGGCACGTTTGCCGTGCAGATTGCGAAGTCCTTCGGCGCGGAAGTCACCGGGGTCTGCAGCACGAGAAATGTTGACATGGTGCGGTCATTGGGCGCGGATCATGTCATCGATTACAAAAGCGAGAATTACACCGAGAGAGATGAACGCTACGACCTGATTATCGACAACGTGGGAAATCATTCACCGTCGGCGAACCGACGGGTACTCGATTCCAACGGCAAACTCGTGATCATCGGCGGTCCCAAGGGCAACTGGCTGGGTCCCATCATGAACGTGCTCAAAGCGGCGCTGATTTCACAGTTCGTCGATCAGGAGCTCGGTACGATGCTGGCGCAACTCCGGCAGCCAGACCTGGTCGTGCTGGCCGATCTGATGGAAACCGGTCAGATCAGGTCCGTAATCGACCGGACTTATTCGCTTGACGAGGTTCCGCAGGCCATCGAGTATTCCGAGAGTGGCCGCGCGCGCGGAAAAATTATCATCGACCTGGAATAGCGGGGCTGCCCGTACCTACTCGACGATGACCCGGGATTCGCCGCGATTTCGCGGATCGGACGCGGGAATCACTTCGTTACCTTCCGAGTATATGACCTGCATGTCGCCGAATTCCCAGCTGTTCGGAATCGCCCGATAACCCTTGTCAGCCAATGCCGAAATAGTCGACTCCGGCAACGGTCGGCCGGGGCTGTATACGATCAGGTCGGCCGGCAGCAGTTGATGGTGAAAACGCGTTGCGCCAACGGCATCGGCGGGCGTCATGCCGAAATCCGCGATATTCACGATGGTCTGGAATACAGACGTGAAGATTGTCGAGCCGCCGGGTGTGCCCAGTACCATCGCCACATCGCCGTCTTTCAGCACGATCGTCGGCGTCATGGACGACAACATGCGTTTGCCGGGCTCGATTGCATTCGCCGTGCTGCCAACGACACCGTAGATGTTCGGCACGCCCGGTTTGACGCTGAAATCGTCCATCTCGTCGTTCAGCAGAAAACCCGCGCCTTCCACGACGACGCCGCTGCCGAAGCTTATATTCAGCGTGTAGGTATTCGAAACCGCGTTGCCCCACTTGTCGAGAATGGAGTAATGGGTCGTGTCATGCGCATCGATACCCACGCCCGCCACCACGTTCTGTGAGATCTCATCGGGGTTCACTTCCAGTGCGCGACGCTGGATGTACTCCTCGCTCAGGAGCTCGTCAGTGCGGGTTTTGACGAAATCGGGATCGCCGAGAAACTCCGCGCGATCCGCAAAAACGCGCTTTTCGATTTCCGCGACCAGGTGGATGTACTGCGGCGAATTGAGCGTAAGACCTTCGAAATAATGATTGATGTAGTCCTTGATTTTGAGAAGCTGTATCAGCGCAATGCCACCCGAACTCGGCAGCGGCGCCGACAGAATCTCGTGACCGCGCCAGTTCGCGCGCAGCGGTTCGCGCCAGACTGCGGAATAGGCCGCCAGGTCTTGCAGCGTGATCAGGCCGTTGCCGCGCGCCATCTCGGCGACGATGAGTTGCGCCGTTTTACCGCGATAAAAGTCGTCCGGGCCGTGTTCTGCGATGCGGCCAAGCGTTGCCGCGAGATCCGCTTGCTTGAATAGCGCACCGGCCTTCATGCCGGAAAAATGCTTGTCGAAGTTGGTTCTTCCGGCGACTTCGCTTTGCATCGAGATCATGCCGCCGCCCAGGGCATCGGGCACCACAAAACCGTCCCTTGCCAGGTCCACGGCAGGCTGTACCAGGTCATTCCAGGGCACGGTGCCGTAACGCTTGTGTGCTTCCCACAGGCCGGCAACCGTACCCGGGACGCCGACTGACAAGTGGCCATAGAGGCTGGCACCTTCGATGACCTCGCCATTTTCGTCGAGAAACATGTCGCGATCCGCGGCAGCCGGCGCTTTCTCGCGATAGTCGAGGAAGCTGGAAACTCCCTGTATCTGCATCAGCATGAAACCGCCGCCGCCGATGTTGCCGGCCTCCGGATACGTCACGGCGAGCGCAAACCCTGCGGCAATGGCCGCGTCTACGGCATTGCCCCCTGCGCGCAATACGTCGGCCGTTATTTTCGCACTGTAGCTGTCCGGCATGGCGACCGCTGCTTTGTTGCGGACTTCGGCCGGTTGGCGCGCTGCGGCGCTGTTGGCGTTGTCGGATACCGCATGTTCACTCGGAGGCGAACAGGCAATGAGCAGGATCAGGAAAAACTGGAGTGCTGACGAGCGTGCAAAATGAAAAAGATGCATGGAAAGTCCTGGTTTGGCTAACGCTTGGTCGATTCTTCCACGATTTCCAATCGATGTCCCGATTGATATCAGTTGGAACCGTACCAGTGCACGCCTGCACGGTCGGTTTCGATGCCCAGGAATCCTCTCGCAAGCAAATAGTTGAGATGTGCAATCGACTCGCCTGTTGCCAGTATCAGGTTGTTCCTGTCGATGGCTTTCTTGAAGAGCACCGGAAACACGTCGATTGCGCGCTTCGGTTCGCGGCAATATTCAAGCAATTGTTCGAGGCAGGACTCGTGTTCGGCTTTCAATGCATCCAGCCGTTCGTGTGCGCCACGAAACGGCTTGCCGTGAGCGGGCAGAACCAGCACGTCCTGCGGAATGCGAGCCCGCAGGTTTGCCAGTGAGTCCAGCCATTCGCCGAGCGGGTCGGCTTGTGGCTCGGTCGGGTAAACGCTGACGTTCGAAGAGATCGTCGGAAGCAACTGGTCACCGGAAATCAGCAGGTTCTGCTCAGCATTGAAGAGGCAGGCGTGCTCCGGCGAATGACCTCGCCCGACGATCACTTCCCAGTCGCTGCCACCGACCGAAATTTTCTCGGCATCGCGAATTCGCTTGTAGGATTCCGGCAGCGGCGACACGAACCTGCCGAAGTAGCCGAAAATCTTGTGATAGTTCTGCAATGCTTCCGGCGGAAAGCCGGCGGCGTGATAAAAACGATCGCCTGCCTCGGGCGCCATTCGACCGGTATCGGCGACCAGCACCCGGCACAGCAGGTACTCCTCGCGGCTCATCCACAGCGGTATGTCGAATCTCCCGGCCAGCCAACCGGCGCAACCTGCGTGATCCGGATGCAGATGGGTCACGATCACGCGTCCCGGATTGCGCCCGTGCATTCGTTCGGAGAAGGTCTTCTCCCAGACGGATTTTGTCTCGTCGGTCGCAACGCCGCTATCGACGATGGTCCATGCGTCGTCATCTTCCAGCAGCCACAGGTTGATATGCGCCAGCGCGAATGGCAGCGGCATGCGCAGCCAGTAAACGCCATGCGCAACCCTCATCGTGTCGCCGGCGGCCGGGCTCTCGGCGAACTCGTAGTCCATGAGCGGTTTAGGAACGATGGCCAAACGTGCCCCCGTCATTGCGAGCGCAGCGAAGCAATCTGTCGGTCGCTATGCAGTGCGGGCGAGAGATTGCCACGTCGGCTTTTGGCCGACTCGCAATGACGATTCTGGCAGTGATATTCAAAGGGCGGCCTGGTGTCGCTCGATTTCCTTGCGAACCTCGTGCAAGGACTGTTCCTTGACAGATCCGTATCCGCGGATATCGAGGTAGCGATTGACGACCGTCGTGGCCGCCGCGATATTGTCGGCCGACAGTTCTTGCAGGATCGTATCGACTGATTGCTCGAATTCGCCGATCAACGCGCGCTCCGTACGTCGTTCTGCCGTCATGCCGAAGATGTCAAGTTTGGTCCCGCGCAAGCACTTCATTCGGGCGAGCGCCCGGAACAGCGGTATGATCCACGGTCCGAACTCGCGCTTGCCCGGCCGCCCGCGCGAATCCCGCTTGCCACCCATCAGGGGCGGTGCCAGGTGAAAACTGATGCGGATCTTTTTTCCGTACTGGTCCCTGAGTTTCGACAGAAAGTCGCCCTGCGTGTGCAAGCGCGCGACTTCGTATTCGTCCTTGTAGGCAAGCGTTTTGAAATAAGCGCGAGCAACGGCTTTAGTCAACGCATCGTTCCTGCTGACAGCAGATTCCGCTTCGCGAACTTTGGCAATCAGCATCGTGAATTTCTTCGCCAGGGCCTCATCCTGGTAGTCCTTGAGGAAATCGGATCGACGGGAAACGATGTCGTCGAGCGTCTCTTCGCGGAACTCGGCCGATTGCCCTTCGTCCATGCGCAGCTTCAGAAACTCTTCGTCCCCGGCCGCAATACGGCCCCAGCCAAACGCCTCTCTGTTGCGCTCGACTTCCACGCCGTTCAGTTCGATGGCGCGCAGCATCGCCGGCAATGACACTGGAACCAGGCCTTTCTGCCACGCGTAGCCGAGCATCAGGACGTTCGAGTAAATCGTATTGCCGAGCAGCTTTTCGGCGATGCGATTGGCCGCTACGGCCGAGAGATTGTGCTTGCCGACGACCTGTTCGATTGCAGCAATACGATCGCCGGCCCGCAGCGACGCATCACGATGGCGCACGAAGTCCGCTGTCGACATTTCCGTCGTGTTAATCACGGCTTTGGTATGACCCGGGCGATAGGTTTTCGAGGCTTTGGGAGACGAGCTGACGACGAGATCGCAACCGATCAGTGCGTCGGCCTGTTGCAGGTCGATTCGCACCTGGTTCAATTGGGCAGGTTCGCCGGCGATCCGGATGTAGCTCAACACCGGGCCGAACTTCTGCGCGAAACCCATGAAGTCGAGCACGCTGGCACCTTTTCCCTCGAGATGGGCTGCCATCGTGATCAGTGCGCCGACGGTGACCACGCCGGTGCCTCCGACGCCGGTGACCATCAGGTCGTAGCCTTCTGCCAGGGACGGCAGTTGCGGCCCGGCGATCGCCGAGAGTCGCTCATAGGGGAATTCGCCGCCGCTGCTGGTGTTTGCGGCTTTCGACTTTATGCCCTCGACCGTGACGAAGCTGGGGCAGAAGCCATTGACGCACGAGAAGTCCTTGTTACAGGTGTTCTGGTCAATCTGCCGCTTGCGGCCGAATGGCGTTTCCTTGGGGATCACGGAAAGGCAGTTCGATTCGACCGAGCAATCGCCACAGCCCTCGCAGACGAGGTCGTTGATGACGGCAATACGATCAGGATCTTTCAACTTGCCGCGTTTGCGCCGACGGCGTTTTTCCGTCGCACAGGTCTGCGCATAAATCAGCACGGTTACGCCGGGAATGTCGCGCAATTCGCGCTGCACGGCGTCGAGGTCGCGGCGATGCGAAATGGTGGTCCCTGCAGGAAACTCCCGTGCTTTGAACTGTTCCGGTTCGTCCGAGACCAGGGCAATGCGCTGCACGCCTTCCGCGCGTACCGAGTGCGCGATGGACTGGACACTGATCGGCCCGTCGACCGGCTGACCGCCGGTCATTGCGACCGCATCGTTGTAAAGGATTTTGTAAGTGATATTGGTTTTCGCGGCGATTGCCTGGCGGATCGCCAGCGAACCGGAATGGTAGAAAGTTCCATCACCCAGGTTCTGGAATGCGTGCTTGCCGCCGCTGAACATCGAGCGTGTGATCCAGTTGATTCCTTCGCCGCCCATCTGGATAAGACCATCCGTGTCGCGATCCATCCAGTTGGCCATGAAGTGGCAACCGATGCCGGCCAGCGCTTTGGAACCTTCCGGCAATCGCGTCGATGTGTTGTGCGGGCAACCCGAGCAGAAATACGGTGTGCGCGACGCACCGTCGATGCGAATGACGTTCGATTCACCGGAGACGAGCTTGTCGGCGCGTGAGCGCAAGTCGAGTCCCGTGATTGCGCCGTCCAGTCGCTTCGCGACAATTCCGGCAAGCTGCACCGGCGACAATTCGCCGACCCAGGGCACGAGCCGTTGGCCAATCTCGTCTTCCTTACCGATCATTCGTTTCGGCTTGCGGCCCGGATAGTCGTAAAAGTATTCCTTGAACTGGCTTTCGATAATGCCGCGCTTCTCCTCGACGACCAGTACCTCGTGCTTGTCGCGAACGAAATCCAGCGCCGAATCATGCGCGAGCGGCCAGACGAGACCGACCTTGTACACGTCGAGCCCTATGCGTCGTGCTTCGCGCTCGTCGATTCCGAGCAAGCGCAATGCCTCCATCAGGTCGAGATGGGCTTTGCCCGTTGTGACGATGCCGTAGCGCGCATTTGCCGTGTTGAAAATCTTGCGATCGATCGGATTGGCCGCGGCGAACGCCAGCGTCGCCGCTTTCTTGGCTTCAAGGCGTTCTTCGATCTGCGGACCGGGAAAGTCCGGCCAGCGAATGTGTAGGCCGTCCGGCGGCGCCTTGAAGTCCGCCGGTACCACGAACTCGGGATAGGGCGGCAGTTCGACAGACATTGCGGATTCCACGGTCTCGGATATTGCCTTGAACCCGACCCACATGCCCGAAAAGCGCGACAGTGCTATGCCGTACAGGCCGAACTCGAGGTATTCCGCAACGCTCGCCGGATTCAGGTGCGGCATCAGCCAGGCGAGAAACGCAACATCGGACTGGTGTGGCATCGACGACGACACGCAACCGTGGTCGTCGCCGGCGACGACCAGCACGCCGCCGTGCGGCGAGCTGCCATACGCGTTGCCGTGTTTCAGCGCATCACCGGCGCGGTCCACGCCGGGCCCTTTGCCGTACCAGATGCTGAATACGCCATCGACTGTCCGGCCCGGCTCGGACTCGACCTGTTGCGTGCCGAGAATCGCCGTTGCCGCGAGGTCTTCGTTAACCGCTGGCAGGAACTCGATGTTGCTTTCCGCAAGAAATCTTTTCGCACGCCACAGCTCCTGGTCATAGGCGCCGAGTGGCGAGCCGCGGTAACCGCTGACGAAACCCGCCGTATTCAATCCCGCCGCCCGGTCCAGGGTCCTTTGCATCAGCGGGATGCGTACCAGCGCCTGCGTGCCGGTCAGGAATACGCGGCCGGACTCGCGCCGGTATCGGTCCTCCAGTTCGTAGTTGTCCAGCGGGTAGCCCTGGGTCCGGGTCGCAGGGGATGCGTTCATGGCGGGTCCTGGTAGTTCGTACGGCTGCGCCCGATTCTGGCAGATTCCGCCTGTCAGCGGTTACCAGATTTACCCGCTGATAGCCTATGTATCGACAAAAACAACCAAATATTTCAGAAAATCGGTAGAATGTTGCGAATTTTATGAAAAAGTGACACGAACGATGCTCAGCCGAAAGGATCGCGACATCCTGCGCGAGTTACAGAAGGACAGCCGCCTGACCATGCAGCAACTGGCCGACAAGGTCGGCATGTCGAGCTCCGCCTGCTGGCGACGTGTGCGGAGTCTCGAAGAAGACGGCGTAATCGATCGCTACGCGGTACAGGTCAATGCCCGAAAGGCGGGTTTCGGCCTTTCATCGATGACGCACGTATCGCTCGCCCGTCACGAGCGAAAAAACGTCGACACCTTCATTCGCGAGGTTCTGAGGCATCCCGAAGTACTGGAGTGCTTCGCCACCAGCGGCGAAGCGGACTTTCATCTGCGCGTCGTCGTCGAGGACATGGAAGCCTATAACCGCTTCCTCGACGACTTCATCTTTCGCCTGCCCGGAGTCTCGCAGGTTCGCTCCAACATCGTGCTGAAGGAAATAAAAGCCGACACCGCGCTGCCGTTCCGCGACTAGTCTTTTTTTTGTAATCTGTTTTTGGAAATCGAATGGCCGTCGCCGCGCCGGATATGTGCCTCGCTTAATTTTCGGATGCGCTCGTCACACACCCGCCGCGGCGACGGCCTCCAATCAGCACCTGAATCGCGATTCTTAACCTTCGCGATGGACAGATAGCGCCAACTGCTGGAGCCCGACTTTCTGCGCGCTGGATCAGCATGTGCCACGATGGTTCCAAGGCGACACAGCGGTATGCCCAACCGAGCGAGTTCTCCTTGTCCGAGCGAATTGGGCATGCCGGTGGGGCGCCGTTTGCCACGGATTTCTTCGTGTCGCCTGCGATGCAGGCTCCTACAGCGAAACTCCGCTGATGTGCGATGTTATGAAGCCTGGATTTTCTGCCACTCGTCGCGGGTCGCGACCATCGTGAGGACGTCGTAGCTGGCGACCATTTCGTCGAGCTGGTTGGTGACTTCGGTGTCCCAGCGCACCTCGCCGTAGCCCGAGTCTTCGCGCAGCGTCTTTTGTTTACAGGTAAGTCGCACTTTCAGAGTGTCACCGTAGTTGACCGGTTTGGCGAAGCGCAGCTCGTCGACACCGTAGTTGGCAAGAACGGGGCCGAAGTCCGGGTCGACGAACAGGCCGGCCGCGAAGGAGACGATAAGGTAGCCGTGCGCGACGCGTCCGTCGAAAAACGGATTCTTGCGTGCAGCCTCCTCGTCCATGTGGGCGTAGAACTTATCGCCGGTGAAATCTGCGAAGTGATTAATGTCGTCGAGAGTAACTTCACGCGAAGCGGTATTCACAGTGTCGCCGATTTCCAGTTCTTCAAAGGTCTTGCGGAAAGGATGCGCGCCCGGATCGCGCTCGATGCCGCCGCGAATCCAGCGCCTGCCAATGTGCGCAAGCGTTTCGGGCGAGCCCTGTAACGCTGTTCTCTGCATGTAGTGCAATACGGCGCGAATGCCGCCGAGTTCCTCACCACCGCCGGCCCGGCCCGGCCCGCCGTGAACGAGATGCGGCAACGGCGAACCATGACCTGTGGACTCGGCCGCGCAATGGCGATTGATGATCAGCATGCGGCCATGCCATGCGGCGCAACCCATCACGAGGTCTTGCGCCACGTCGTTGTTATTGGTCACGATGGAACCCGCGAGGCTGCCGGCGCCGAGGCGTGCAAGTTCGATCGCTTCGTCGAGGCTGTCGTAAGGGAGAACCGTGCTGACCGGACCAAAAGCTTCGACCGCATGCACCGCGCGCGCCACGAGCGGTCGCTCGCAGTGCAACAGCGTCGGCATGAAGAACGCGCCCTTGCGCGCGTCGGCATCGGTTACCGTGAAGTCTTCCCTATTGCCGTAGACCACGCTGGCTTCGGTACGCAGATCGGAAATTCTGGCACGCACTTCATTGCGCTGACCCTGGCTCGCCAGTGCGCCCATGTCGACGTCCTTACTCGCGGGATTTCCAATGCGAATCTTGCCGAGTTCTGCCGACAAGGATTTGACCAGATCCGACGAAAATTCCGAAGGCGCGATGATGCGGCGAATGGCGGTGCATTTCTGGCCGGCCTTGCTGATCATCTCGCGCGTCACTTCGCGAATGAACAGGTCGAACTCCGGCGTGCCGGGCGAGGCGTCGGGTCCGAGTATCGACATGTTCAGGGAGTCCGTCTCTGCGGTGAAACGCACCGTTTCCGACACCACACGCGGATGCGCGGCAAGCTTCTCGGCGGTGTTCTTCGAGCCGGTAAATGCAATCGTGTCCTGGCAATCGAGATGCTCGAACAGATTGCCCAGGTCGCCACATACGAGTTGCAGGGATCCCTCGGGCAGGATTTCCGAGTCGATGATTCGGCGCACCATCAACTCCGTGAGGTAAGCGGTACTAGACGCGGGTTTGATGATGACCGGGACGCCGGCGAGCATTGCGGGCGCCAGCTTTTCCAGCATGCCCCAGCAGGGAAAATTGAATGCGTTGATCAGAACCGCGACGCCCAGCCGCGGTGTGAACACGTGCTGTCCGACAAAAGTGCCTTGCTTCGACAGCATTTCCGGCGAGCCGTCGAGGAACACGAAGTCGTTCGGCATCTCGCGCCGGCCTTTGCTGGAGAACACGAAAAGCGTCGAGATACCGCCGTCGATGTCGATCCAGCTGTCGGCGCGGGTTGCGCCGGTGCGAGTCGACAGGGCGTACAGTTCCTTCTTGTGGTCGCCAAGGTGCTTGGCAAGCGCCTTGAGCATGTTGGCGCGTTCGTGAAAGGTAAAAGAGCGGAGCTTCGGCCCGCCGACCTGACGCGCGTACGCCAGCATTGCCTCGAAATCGAGGCCATGCGAGGAGATCGTCGCAACGGTCGAACCGTCGACCGCGCTGGGCAGTGGCCGACCGTCGTCGGCAGCGGTATGCCAGCGGTTTTCCGCAAAACTCTGCAATTTCACTCAAGATCTCCTGCAAACGCTCCGGTGGGCAATCATCATCTCTGGATACATTTAATTCAAGAAATTGAATATTTTCGTATCGCAATGTAGCTTCACGCGGCACTGATTCATCCGGGATACCGATTACGACATGACACTCGAGTCCGCAACCAGGGTACTGCTGGATGAATTTCGCGCACAGCCGACAATGCGTGCCGGCTCTTTGATTGTGACGGTGTTCGGCGACGCCATAGCGCCGCGCGGCGGTACCGTATGGATCGGCAGCCTGATTCGGGTAATGGCGGATTTCGGCATCAGCGAACGGCTGGTTCGGACCTCCATATTTCGCTTGTCGCAGGATGACTGGTTCGAGGTGGAGCAATCGGGCCGTCGCAGCTATTACAGTCTGAGCGCCGATGGCGAAAAAAAATTTTCGCAGGCTACACATCGAATCTATGGCGAACCGAGGCAGGCATGGTCCGGTGACTGGTGCCTGATCCTGCTACCGGAACTCGACGCCGGCATAAAAGAGAAGTTGCGCAGGGAGCTGTTGTGGCTCGGTTTTGCGACGGTGTCGCCGGGCGTACTGGCACACCCGTCGCCGGACATGAACGATCTCGGCGCGTCGCTCAATCGCACGGGTTGCGAAAACGAACTCGTTGTCATGCAGGGTCGAACGACCCGCAGCGGGCAGGAAGCAGCCATGCGCGGCCTGGTGCACAAGCACTGGAATCTTGCCGATATCGATCAGCGCTACGAAACCTTCGTGCGAAAATTTCGCCCGGTATTGTCGGCCGCTGCGAAGAGCAAGAGAATGGATCCGCGAACCGCTTTTCTCATTCGCATGCTGTTAATCCAGGAGTACCGTAAGGTGCTGTTGCGTGACCCGTTGCTGCCGGCCGAACTGTTGCCGCCGAAGTGGCACGGCACCGCCGCATACCAGCTGTGCCGAAATCTCTACATTGCCGTGTTCGAAGCGGCGGACCGGTTCATGTCGGAGGCGATGGAGACGGCCGATGGCCCGTTGCCGCCGCCGGCGCCGGAGTTCTACATGCGATTCGGCGGACTCGAAAAGAGGAGTGACGAAAATGTCGGAGCTTGAACGGGCCAGACGCTGCGCGGATCGCATGTACGATAACGACAGGGCGTCGCGAGACCTCGGTATCCGGGTGACGGTTACCGCGCCAGGCAGCGTTACGGCCGAAATGACCGTGGTCAAGGCTATGCTGAACGGTTTCGACGTGTGCCACGGTGGTTACATTTTTACTCTGGCCGATACCGCATTTGCGTTCGCCTGCAATGCATACGACGACCTGACCGTCGCCGCTGGCGCCAGCATCGAATTCCTGAGGCCTGCGGTTGAAGGTGACCAGCTGACGGCCGTGGCATCGGAGCAGAGCCGGAGCCGGCGCAACGGCATCTACGACGTGCAGGTACGGAACCAGCATGGCAAGCCGGTTGCGCTGTTTCGGGGCAGGGCGCACGCGACAGGCGAACCGCTTTCCGAGCGGAAAAGCGACACATAATCGCTTGAATCAGCGAAAAAAGCGTGACACATTAACCGGTCCGCAAAGCAGCAGGGGCCAGGCGATGTATACACAAGGTCTTGATCAGAAAGGCGAAGATGCCGGCCGAACGGCAGAAACTGCCGAGCGGCTTGCGGCTTTCCAGGCGCGCATCGACGCCGAGGAAAAGATCGAGGCCAAGGACTGGATGCCGGACGCGTACCGGCGAACGCTGGTGCGACAGATCTCGCAGCACGCGCATTCGGAAATCATCGGCATGCAGCCGGAAGGCAACTGGCTGACGCGCGCACCGTCGCTGCGTCGAAAGGCGATTCTGCTCGCCAAGGTGCAGGACGAAGCCGGCCATGGCCTGTATCTCTACAGTGCTGCCGAAACACTCGGCACGTCACGCGGCCAGATGGTCGACGACCTGCTTTCCGGTAAAGCGAAGTATTCGAGCATCTTCAATTATCCGACGCTGACCTGGGCCGACATCGGTGCGATAGGCTGGCTGGTCGATGGTGCGGCGATCATGAATCAGATCCCGTTGTGCCGATGCTCCTATGGCCCTTACGCGCGTGCCATGGTGAGAGTCTGCAAGGAAGAAAGTTTTCACCAGCGGCAGGGATTCGAAATCATGTTGTCACTGAGCCGCGGCAGCGAGGAGCAGAAAGCCATGGCGCAGGACGCACTGAATCGCTGGTGGTGGCCTTCGCTGATGATGTTCGGTCCGGGCGACAGCGATTCCAAACACTCGGCACAGTCGATGGCATGGAAGATCAAACGATTTACGAACGACGAGCTGCGGCAGAAGTTTGTCGACGTAACCGTGCCGCAAGCCGAATTCCTCGGTATCCGGGTGCCGGACGACGAACTCGAGTTCGATGCGGAGAGCGGACATTACAAATTTGGTGAAATCGACTGGCAGGAATTTTTTGATGTGCTGGCGGGCAATGGCCCGTGCAACCGGCAGCGGCTGCAGAAACGCCAGCGTGCACACAATGACGGTGAGTGGGTACGCGAAGCAGCACGTGCCTACGCGGAAAAACAGCGGCGTAAAGCAGCGGCCTGACCGGGAGAGAAAGCCAGTGAGCAACAAAGAGTGGCCCCTGTACGAAGTGTTCATTCGGTCTCGGGCCGGACTGAGTCATCGACACGCGGGCAGCGTGCATGCGGCGGATGCGCAGATGGCGCTGGATCATGCTCGCGATGTTTACACGCGGCGCAACGAGGGGGTCAGCATCTGGGTCGTGCGATCGAGCGAAATCATTGCCTCCGATCCGGCGGAATCGTCCGCCTTTTTCGAGCCCGCGGCCGACAAGATCTACCGGCATCCGACCTTTTACGAGATTCCCGACGGCGTCGAGAATCTCTGACGGGAATATTCAGTGACCAACCATCAGGCACTTACAAAATACCTTTTCCGGCTTGGCGATAATGCGCTGATTCTCGCGCAGCGCCTTGGCGAGCTCGTTGCAAACGGACCGGAACTCGAAGAAGAGCTTGCCACCGCGAATTTTGCGCTCGACTACCTGGGGCAGGCGCGCATGTTCTACGCGCGTGCCTGCGAACTCGAAGGCGCCGGACGCGATGAAGACGAGATCGCGTTTCTCAGGGGCGAGCGAGAGTTCGAAAATTTCCTGCTCGTCGAACAGCCAAACGGGCATTTTGGCGACACGATTGTCCGCCAGGTTTTGTTTGATTCCTTTTATATTCTGCAACTGGAGGCGCTTGCTGCGTGCAGCGATCCGGGGACTGCCGAAATCGCGGCACGCGCTCAAAAAGAAATTCAGTATCACCTGCGTCACGCGGCCCATTGGCTGGTACGTCTGGGTGACGGAACGCAGGAAAGCCATGCACGCGTCGCCGACTCCCTGCAAAACTTTTGGCGCTACACCGGCGAACTGTTCGACGGTGATGGCATCGATGACCTGATGCACAGCGCATTCGACGGGCCCGATCTCCAACGGATTGCCGGAACCTGGCACGACAATGTCGGCAAAATTCTGCAGCAGGCAACCTTGCAGATGCCCGAGGATCAATGGATGGATGGTGGCGGCCGCGAGGGCCGCCACACGGAACCGTTCGGTTATTTGCTGGCGGAGATGCAATACATGCAACGCGCATTCCCGGGCGCAAGCTGGTAATTCCGTGACGCCATACGTCGAAACCAGCGACTCAGCAGGTCTGGAAAACATCTGGGCGTGGCTTGCCGAATTGCCCGACCCGGAAGTTCCGGTCGTCAGCGTAGTCGACCTGGGCATGATTCGCGACGTCGAGATTTCCGATGGCGCCGTGCGCGTCTCCGTTGCGCCGACCTATTCCGGCTGTCCGGCGACCGATGTCATTGAACAGAACATCGTCTCCTGTCTGCGGGACAAGGGTATTGCCGACGTTACGATCCGTCGGGTGCTGTCTCCGCCGTGGACGACAGACTGGATCAGCGAAGCGGGACGCGAGAAATTACGCGCATACGGCATTGCGCCGCCGATCGGCTCGGCCGGAAAACGCTCGTTGCTGGGAGCGTTACCGAAAATCGCCTGCCCGTGCTGCGCCAGCAGTAATACCGAGCAGGTCAGCGAGTTCGGCTCGACCGCCTGCAAAGCCAGCTACAAGTGTCGTGACTGCCTGGAACCTTTCGAGTATTTCAAATGCATTTGATCGCCGGTTCTGATCGATGAGGCAGTTTCACAAGCTTTCCATTGCGCGACTGGAACACGAAACTGCTGATTCGGTACGGCTGTGGCTCTCGGTACCTGTTGAGCTTCAGGCGAATTTCTCCTTTCAGCCGGGCCAGCATTTGCCGGTGCAGGCCGTTATCGGCGGCAAACTGACGCGCCGTACCTACAGCATCTGTTCGGTCCCCGGGCAGTGGCCGATGGAAATCGGCATTCGCGTACAGCCCGGCGGAAAGTTTTCCGAATTCGT
>JAOUGX010000175.1 GCA_029865385.1 Gammaproteobacteria bacterium | reverse complement strand
CCAAGACCGAGCGGCTGGTCAATGTTGAGCATGTCATTGCGGTTGCCGCACAGCCTCGGCCGATGACGGTTGTTCACAAAGGAAGCGACGGCGATGAAACGGAATCTTTTCGCACGCGTGCACCGGACATCGCAGAGCTGCGGCTCCGGCTATGGGAAATCTTCGAGGCGGAAGGCAAAACGCTCGCCGCGCTGAACGCGAGCCTGTTCGCTGCCGACCTCAGCGACCAGGTCGGGCGCCGCATACTGATGGCGCGCCGTGAACTGGGCGACAGACTCGTGCGCACCTACTGCGTTGCCAAGGGCGTCGCCGTAGCATTCAACCCGGTGCCTGTTGCGGACCTGTTTGCCGCCGCGTTCATCGATATCGGCATGATCATGCACCTTTCACGTGTTTACGGGTTGCCGGTCAGCCGCAACGAAGCCGGATCGCTGGTGCGGATCATCGCGGCCGAGGCGGCTGCACTGATGGGCACTGTCTGGGCATTGCACTTCGTGTCCAGTGCACTCAAGGTCGGGACGCTCGGCTTGTCGACAATACTGACGGCGGGAGCGCAGGGCGCTATCGCGTACTACAGTACCTACCTTGTCGGCAAAATCGCCGCCGAGTACCTGGCCAAAGGAAAGTCATGGGGCGACGGCGGTCCAAAGAAGGTCGTCAAAGAAATCCTCGACAGCCTCGACAAGGAAACGGTGCTGCAGGAAGCACGGCGGGAGATCCGCATGCGCCTTGGGTTACAAAAAGACAATGCCTGAAAAATCCGCGACGCAAAAACGTAACGAAAGGATCTGGCAGGCCATATGCGACATTCCGTCCGGTAATGTCGCAAGTTATGGCCAGATAGCCGATATTGCAGGTATCCCGCGTGGCGCGCGACAGGTTGGTTATGCGCTGCGCCAGTTGCCACGCGGCCGCGAGGTGCCATGGCAGCGGGTCATAACTTCGACGGGACGCATTGCTTTCGAGGCCGGCAGCCGGCAGTTCAGGGAACAGGCCAAACGGCTCAGGGCCGAGGGTGTGATCATAAAGAACGGTAGGGTCGACATGCATAGATTCCGCTGGCAGCCGGATCTGGATGAGTTATTGTGGAAACCCAGCGCCACATGGGACGAGCGTTGACCTTCTCGAAAAAAATACGATTGCGGATACTGAACCTGTATCTCGGCGAAAACTTCGTCACGATGCAGCGCCGCTTCGCGGAACTGAAACGCAAACTGTCCGGGCAGCCGCATACGGTTTCGGTTTTCCTGCAGCTTGACGATCCTTACTCGTACCTGCTCAGTCATTACCTGCAATTCTTTGCAAAGCAATACGAAGTTGTCGTGAAGATCTATCTGGCCCAGACGCTTGGCAAGGAGTACACGCCACAACCGGGCATGCTTGCCGAGTACGCGGTTCGCGATTGCACGTTGATGGCGCGCGAGCTTGGTGTGCCGTTTCTCGACAAGGGCCCGACACCTGTTGTCGAGTTCCGCCGTGCATTGATCGATGCGCTGGCCAGTGAGCACGACTCGGACAATTTCCCGGACATTATTCGCGCAGCGCTGGCCGCGTACTGGCGCGGCGATACGGAGGGCGTAAAGCGGTTCATACGGCACGATGAAGGCTCGGCTGACGAGTTGATCGCGAAGAATCAGCGGCTGCTCGCGGCGCTCGGGCATTACAACTGTGCCATGCTGCATTACGCCGGCGAATGGTACTGGGGTGTCGATCGCCTGCATTATCTGACCCGGCGGCTGGACGACCTCGGCCTGAATCGGACAGGAAAGGCCAACCCGGCACTCGCATCCATCCGCCAGGCAATGCAACTCAATCTGCCGGCGGCCGTGCCCGACAAGGCAAGGGCATTGCCGCCACTCGAGCTCTTTTATTCCTTTCGCAGCCCCTACGCCTATCTGTCGCTGCGTTCCGCATTTCGTATCGCATCTGCCTTCGGGCTCAAGATCAACGTGCGTCCGGTGCTGCCGATGGTCATGCGCGGATTGCCGGTGCCGAAAACGAAATTGCTTTACATCGTGCGGGATGCGAAGCGAGAGGCCGCGAGGCTTGGCGTTCCATTCGAAAAATTCGTCGATTCGGTCGGCGCTGGTGCGGAACGTTGTATCGCGACTTTTTTTTACGCGGTGGGCGAAGGCAAGGCCCGGGAGTTTGTTCTAGAAGCCGGCAACGCCATCTGGAACGAGGCGACTGACGTGGCGTCGGACGAGGGTTTGAGAATGGTAACTGAGCGCGTCGGCTTGTTCTGGCCGGAGGTCAAGGCGGCGCTCGGGAACGACGACTGGCGCAAACAGTGTGAGGTGAGCCGTGAAGTTATGACCGAGCTCGGTGTCTGGGGCGTACCCGTATTCAGGATCGGCGATATTGCCCTGTGGGGTCAGGACCGGGACTGGCTTATCGCCCGGCAGATCGAGGATCTGTGTCATGGCGGCGAAGGATTCATGGTATGAGCATGCCGGCGGTATATTTTTCTCACGGGCAGGAAAGCGGCCCATGGGGTACGAAAATCCGTGCGATGGCGGAGTCGGTGAAATCCCTTGGC
Organism: Gammaproteobacteria bacterium; assembly: GCA_029865385.1. Classification (GTDB taxonomy): domain Bacteria; phylum Pseudomonadota; class Gammaproteobacteria; order Steroidobacterales; family Woeseiaceae; genus JAKEGN01. The sequence continues at coordinate 1,307 of JAOUGX010000175.1, read as the reverse complement.
TGCCGAGTCGAAAGTGTCGACTACCAGGGCATTGCTGATCCGACCGATCGCGTAGACAAGTTGATTGCGCAATGCCGGGATGCGTCTGAATCGCTGATCCTGGTTGGCTCCAGCATGGGCGGCCACGTGGCAACAGCGGCGGCAGCTGCGGTCAACGCCGCCGGCCTGTTCGTTCTCGCACCTGCCTACTACATGCCTGGACATGAAGACCTGACTCCAGCGCCGCCCTCAATCCCGATCGTCATCGTGCACGGCTGGCGCGATGATGTCGTGCCGGTGGAAAACAGCATACGATTTGCCAGCCAGTGCCGGGCGACCCTGCACCTGATCGACGGGGACCACCGGCTGACCGAAAATATCGAAGAGATCAACGGATACCTCGTGCGATTCGTCCAGAACGTCGCAGGTCAATTGAAAAAAGGAGGCAGCGCATGAAAGCACTCATCGCATTACTGATTTGCATTGGCCTGACATCCTGCGGCGGTGAATCGTCAAGCGAAAAGAATGAAGAAAAAGAGACGGTATTCGATCCGTTAATTCAGTCCGTAGACAAAGCGAAAGCCGTCGAAGACACTGTGCTGCAGCAAAAAAAGGACATGGATGAGGCGATGAAGCGCATGGAAGACGGCGCCGATGACAAGGAATGAAAAATGCGGTCTTAAAAAAAGGGGCCTAAAAAAAGGGGCCGGATACATTTTCCGAAACGGAAAATGTATCCGGCCCCATTTTTGAGAAAATGTATCCGGCCCCTTTTTTGGCATTCTTATGTCAGTGCCTTGATATATGTCGTCAGGCCGGTCAGTCCGGGAGTCGGATCGGTAATTACCCAGGTCGGAATGGCGCGCATATACTCGGTATAGCGGTTCTTGTCCTCGAAGCGCTCGCGAAATGCGGATCGACGAAGCGCTCCAAGGGTGGCCGGTACGATTCCGCCTGCGATGTACAGGCCGCCGATTGCCCCCGTTGTCAGCGCAAGGTCAGCCGCAACGTTGCCAAGGAACAGGAAAAACTGCTCGAGGGTTTCGGCGCAGCGCGGATCGTCTGCGTTTGCCGTGACGTCTTCCGATTTCGCAGGTCGCATTCCGTGAATCGCAAAATGCAGCTCGGCGATGCCGGGCCCGGACAGTACGCGTTCGGCTGAGCAGTGCCCGTAGATACGGCGGAAATGTCCGGCGATCCGGTCTTCGTCGTCGTTGCGGGCAGACAATGTGACATGCCCGCCCTCACCACACATCACCTTGCCTCCGGAGCCGTCGTCTATCCATGCAGCAACACCGAGACCACTTCCGGGGCCGAGAACCGCGATA
>JAOUGX010000174.1 GCA_029865385.1 Gammaproteobacteria bacterium | reverse complement strand
CTTTTATGAAACCGAACGCGCCATCCGGACGCCCAGCTCGGAGCAGGTTCGCCAGCCGGTTTACAAGGAGGGCCTCGAACAGTGGCGCAATTTCGAGTCTCATCTGGGCCCGTTGAAAGGGGCGCTCGGGCCGTTATTGGAACGTTACCCGATCGACTGAGATCCTCCTGCGCCGCTCAATTGCACGAAAAGCGGTCGCCGAAAAAGTCGCCGTTGTTCCACAACGGCCGCTCCGCAGATTACACCGTGTGAAAAAACGGGTTGCATCATAGCATCCCGAAATCGAACGAAAATATTGACACGCAACTACATGCGTTGACTTACACTACCGTGCTGCCGGCCCCGGGTAGTACGGGAGTCGCGGGATTCGTGATTTTTCTGACACGCAGGGAGGTCGCCTTGGGCAGTTCCGTTTCGATACATCCAGGAGTCGACGGTGGATTCGATCCGGCGCGAGCCGGTTTTTCTGGTGGCACGCTTTGTTGCCACTGCGAGATTGATCCTGTCGAAATCGCCGTTACAAGCCAGACGGCACATAACCACGTTTGCGGCTGTACCAAATGCTGGAAACCGAAGGGCGCTTTATTTTCAATTGTCGCCGTGGTTCCGCGCATCAAAGTAAAAGTTTTGTCCGGACGAAAGAAGCTCAAGGTCGTCGACGAGACTGCGGTGATCAAGCGGCATGCCTGCAAGGAATGTGGCGTGCATATGGTTGGCCGTATTGAAAACAAGAATCATCCTTTTTTTGGACTGGATTTCATTCATACGGAGCTTTCGAGCGAATCGGGTTGGTCACCGCCGGAGTTTGCTGCATTCGTTTCGTCAATTATCGAATCCGGTGCCGATCCCAAGAGTATGACCGCCGTCCGTGCCAGACTGAGGGAGCTCAGGCTGGAGCCCTATGATTGCCTGTCGCCGCCGTTAATGGACGCCATTGCAATGCACATGGCCAAGGCAGCGAGCAGGGTCAGGAAGAAAAACAAGAAAAAGAAAAAGAAGAAGAAGTCAATAAAGCGTTAGCTGTTGTGGACTTGCCATTCAGGCGAATTCGTTTCTGGACTTGAGGAATTATTTAATGAGTATTTCTGTTTACGATCAGGTAATAGCACCGTTGTCACGAATGCTGGTTAATCTTGATGCAGTCATCGCAAAAGCCGAACAATATGCGAAACATAACAACATCGAACCCACGACCTTGATTCAGGCGCGGCTCTTCCCGAACATGCTGCCGCTGGTGTTTCAGATTCGCATCGCGACCGATACGGCCAAGGGAGCGGCAGCCAGGCTGTCCGGAAATACGGTACCGAAATGGGCGGACGACGAAGAGACATTTGAAGATGTGCATGCGCGTATCCGTAAGGCAATCGACTTCCTCGCTACCTTCAAACCGAATCAGTTCGAGGGTGGCGAGAAGCGCAAGATTGAACTGAAGCTTGGCCCTCGCGAGGTCAGGTTCAGCGGCAGCGATTACATAACCGGCTTCGTAATTCCGAATTTCTATTTCCACGTAACAACCGCTTACGCAATACTGCGGCACAACGGTGTAGACGTCGGCAAGAAAGACTATTTAGGCGACACCGCCTAGCGCTCGGCCAGGAGCGACTCGCTGACTATTTCGGCCTGGTGGCAGCGGCGATAGCCTCGTCGACCATTGCGACCAGCGCATCTCGGTCATAGGTGAACGGATGGTCCTGGTTCAGTTGAACGAGCTCCTCAATCGCTTTGCGAATCGTGATCTCCGCTTCGCGCTGATTCGGCACAACAAGATACCTGCGTTTCGGCGCATAGTCGAAGAGGGCGTGCACCGCAGCATCGGCTACCGCGTCCGGTTCCTCGTACTGCGAGCGGTCGGCTGGTGAGGTCATTAGCTGAGAAATCGAATCTTCATGTATCGAACCCTCGAAGCTCTGATCTTCATCCTTTGCCCGTTGTATCGCCGAACTCAGAATGTCGGACTTGTAGTTGCCGGGTTCGATGACGCTCACTTGCACGCCGAGCTGCGCAACCGATGCCGCCATTGAATCGGTATAAGCCTCGATCGCGTGCTTGCTCATGCTATATGCACCGAGCAACGGACTGGACAGGACACCGGAAATGGATCCGATGTTGACAATGCGGCCTTTGGAGTTCGCAAGCAAAGGGAAAAATGCTTTTGATACGCGGTACGGACCGTAGACATTGACGTCAAACTGAAACAACAGGTCGCCTTCGGGAATTTCATGCAGTGAGCCGACCGTAACGACGCCGGCATTATTGACAATGCCGTACAGGCCGCGCCCGGCTTTGGAAACAGTCTCGACGGCCGCATCGATTTCCGATTGCACGGTAACGTCGAGGCGAATGGCCTGCACGTTCTCGATGGCATTCAGTTCATCCAGATCTGCCTGCTTCCTCGCGCCGGCATATACGAAATAACCACTGCCGGCGAGCCGCTCCGTTATGTTCCTGCCGATGCCACTGCTTGCGCCGGTCACAAGCACAGCCTTCCCGCCGGCGTTTTCGGCTACTGCAAATGCCGGGCGGCTCATGAATTGCGGCAAAGCGACGATCAGAATTGCCAATGCGACGGGGATTACGAGCAGCGCGAGAATCTGGATCGATCGTTTCATTGGGAACTCCTGAATAGCGGTCGGATAGGCTTCGAATTGCAAGGCATCTTCCACAGCTTGTGTGGCAAAAACAAGCGCCGTCGCCGGGACTTGCACTGCTTGTGGTTTTGCCGCGCTTTCTCAGGCATAAAGACCGGCGAACAGATAACAAAGGAAACGGCATGAAGAATCAGGCAATCGACCGGCGGCGCATGTTGATGACGCTGATGGCCGGTGGTATCGCGCCGCTCGCGACTGCTTGCAGCGAAAACAGCGATTCCGGATCCGACCAGAGTAATGCGCTGCTATGGGCCGTTGCATGGAAGCAAACTGCAGCGGAATACCGGGCACTTTGCTACCAGGCGTATAACGTTGCAAAAATGCAGGTCGATACCGCGCTGGCAGGCGAGAATGGCAAGCCGCTTGCGGTTATCGCCGACCTGGACGACACAGTCCTGCATGCGGGAAGCTACTGGGGTTACCTCGTAGAAAAGGATCGGGAGTTTTTCGATGATGCGATTTGGGACCAATGGGTGCCTAAGAATCTTGTAACGGCCGTTCCGGGTGCATTGGCTTTTCTCGAATATTGCAGAGCGCAGGGTGTCGAGGTCTTCTATGTAACCAGCCGGGATCAGGGCGAACGGAGCTTCGAATTCGCGCTGGGGCACTTGCGTCATTTGGGCTTTCCCTTCGCGGATCCGCAGCATCTGACGGTATTTCGTGAGACTTCCGATAAATCGCCGGCTCGTGAGAAAATTGAGCGGGGTTACGAAGTCGTCGTGCTGATCGGAGACAATCTCAATGACTTCAAACGCGATTACTACCTCAAGGACGTGGATGCACGCAAAACCCTGATTGATCGCGATCGGGCCGAGTTCGGACGAAAATTCATCGTGCTTCCCAATCCAACCGACGGCCATTGGGTCAGAGCTATTTTCGGTGAGTCGGAACCGGCACCTGGCGCCGGGAGTCTTGCTTTGCTCAAGGCGGCCGCAACGCGAAACGCATGGGACGGCCGCTAGCGCATGGGCGAACTGCCGAAGAACCAGGCAGAAGAGACACAGGATGGTATCGTCTCTGCGCTGATCGCCTATCTGATCTGGGGCGTGTTGCCCGTCTACTTCAAACTGGTTGCGACCGTCCCGCCGCTCGAGGTGCTGACGCATCGTGTCATCTGGGCCGTGCCGTTTGGTGCGCTGATAATCCTGGCGAGAAAGCAGGGCGGCGATGTGCGGCGTGCATTGACACATCCAAAAATG
>JAOUGX010000173.1 GCA_029865385.1 Gammaproteobacteria bacterium | reverse complement strand
TGTTTTCCAGTCATGTGATGCAGGAAGTCGCCGCGCTGTGTGACGAGATCGTCATCATCGCCGCCGGAAAGGTTGCCCTGCACGACACGCCGGACGGCATTCGCAACACCACCGGCTGCGACGATCTTGAGGATGCGTTCGTGCACGCGATTCAAGCCGTGGAAGCGCAGCAATGAGGCCGATCAGCGCGGTGATTCGCAAGGAGATCGTCGACAATTTTCGCGATCGCCGGACGCTGCTGTCCGCGCTGCTGATGGGTCCGTTGTTCGGGCCGCTCTTGTTTGCCTTCGTTATCAACCTGTCTTTGAAACAACAGCTGGGTGTCGACGGCGAAGCGCTCGACCTGCCGGTCATCGGCCAGCAACACGCGCCGAACCTGGTCGACTACCTGCGCAGCGAAAACATCAACATCGTCGAGGCTCCGGAGAACCGCGAAGCAGCCATCGAGGGTGTCCGCGCGGGGCGGCATGATGTCGTCGTCATCATCTCCGAATCCTTTGGTGAAGACCTGGCAAGCGCGGTCGCTGCAACGGTCGAAGTTGTCACGGATCAGTCGAACACGACCGCGGAGCGCGAGGCGCGGCGCGCGATACGGGCACTGTCTTCCTATAACCAGGAACTCGCCGGGATCCGCCTTACTGCGCGCGGCGTCAGCCCGGCGCTCATGCGACCGCTCAACATCGACATGGTCGACGTATCCACACCGAGTGGTCGTTCGGCGATGTTGCTCGGCATGCTCAGTTATTTCTTTCTGTTTGCGTTGCTGACCGGCGGCATGAATCTCGCGATAGATGCTACAGCCGGCGAGCGCGAGCGCGGTTCGCTGGAGCCACTGCTGTGCCTCCCGGTGGACCGCGACCAGCTGATATTCGGCAAGATCCTTGCGTCGTGCTTTTTCATGGCGCTGTCCTGTTCGCTCAGCCTGACGTCGTTCATGGTCGTGCTTAAGTTCCTGCCGCTGGAAGATCTGGGTATGACACCGAACTTCGGTCCGAAGGTCGTATTGTTTGCGCTGATGCTGCTGCTTCCTTTTACGCTGCTCGGTGCGTCTTTGATGACACTGGTGGCTTCGTTTACCCGTAGCTACAAGGAGGCGCAGACCTGGGTCAGCGCGGTGCTGCTGGCTCCGACACTGCCGATACTGGTGGTAAGCATCCTGCAGGTGCGCCCGAGCATCGAGTTGATGCTGATTCCCAGTCTCAGCCAGCACCTGTTGCTGGTCGACATGATAAAGAACGAGCCGGTGAATCTTCTGCACGTTCTGGTGTCGGTTGCCGGCACGCTGCTGGCCGGTATTCTGGCGGCGTTGCTTTGCGCGAGGCTTTACCGCCGCGAGGGCTTGCTGGGTTAGGGGACAGGTTAAGGAGAAAAGACCGTTGGTCTCACAAGGCGCCTATCTTTTCGTCGCCGACGCCGTTCTGCTGCTGCACGTTCTGTTTGTGTGTTTTGTCGTGTGTGGCTTCGTGCTGATACTGATCGGCGCGGCACTCGGCTGGGCCTGGGTCAGGAACCCATGGTTTCGCTGGTCACACCTGGCGGCTATCGCCGTAGTTGTTGCGCAAGCCTGGCTGGGGATGCTATGTCCTCTGACAACGCTCGAAATGGCGCTGCGCGAGCGCGCAGGCGATGCAAGCTACGCAGGTTCCTTCGTGATGCACTGGCTGGAGTCGCTCCTGTACTACCAGGCACCGGCGTGGGTGTTCGCCGTTTGTTACACGGTGTTTGCTACACTTGTCGTCGCAAGCTGGTATTACGTTCGCCCTCACCCATTCAGGAAAAACGCGTAACACGCGCGGCCTTTTCCAGTCTATAAGGACAATCGATTTCGTCGAATATTGTAATCTAAATATTCGGACAACTCGATTACCGGTTTGTGGTTAAATTTGGCCTTGCTAGCAGCGTTTCTGTATTTCAAGGGGAAAATTGCAATGCGTAAACAAACCATGATTTTGCTTGCTGCCCTGGCCTCAGCGCTGGCATCAAGCCCCGCTGTCGCCCAGGGCGAACCGAGATCGAACCAGTTCTGGTGGCCTGAATACGTCGATCTCATGCCGCTGCGCCAACATGCGGCCGAGTCCAGCCCCATGGGCGACGACTTCGATTACGCCGAGGCGTTCGAGAGCCTCGACCTCGCTGCCGTGAAGAAGGACATCGCGGCGCTGATGACCACTTCGCAGGACTGGTGGCCGGCGGACTATGGTCACTACGGACCCTTTTTCATTCGGATGGCCTGGCACAGCGCGGGCACGTACCGCGTCGCTGACGGCCGTGGCGGTGCCGGCGGCGGTCAGCAACGATTCGAGCCGCTCAACAGCTGGCCGGACAATGCAAACCTGGATAAGGCGAGGCGCCTGCTGTGGCCGATCAAGCAGAAGTACGGCCGGGCGCTTTCCTGGGCCGACCTGATGGTTCTGACCGGCAACGTCGCGCTGGAATCCATGGGCTTCAAGACCTTCGGCTTTGCCGGCGGGCGTGAGGACGACTGGGAAGCCGACCTGGTTTACTGGGGGCCGGAGACCGAAATGCTCGACGACAAGCGCTACAGCGGCGAAAGAAAACTTGAAAACCCGCTCGCCGCCGTACAGATGGGCCTGATCTACGTCAATCCCGAAGGGCCGAACGGCAACCCGGATCCTTTACTGGCTGCCAAAGACATTCGCGAAACGTTTGGTCGCATGGCAATGAACGACGAAGAGACCGTCGCACTCATCGCCGGCGGACACACCTTCGGTAAGGCCCATGGGGCTGCCAAACCGGCCGATTGTGTGGGTGTCGAGCCCGCGGCCGCAGGCATCGACCAGCAGGGCTTCGGTTGGGAAAACAAGTGTGGCAGCGGCAATGCCGGCGACACGATCACCAGCGGACTCGAAGGCGCGTGGTCGTCCAGCCCGGCTGCATGGACCATGCAGTATCTCGATAACCTGTTTGCGTTTGAGTGGGTGCAGACGAAGAGCCCTGCCGGCGCGATCCAGTGGATTCCCGACAGCGATTTCGCATCGAGCATAGTTCCGGATGCACACGATCCGACCAAGCGGCATGCGCCAATCATGTTCACGACCGATCTGTCGCTCAAGTTCGATCCGAGCTACAAGAAGATTGCGATGCGCTTTCAGAAAAACCCTAAAGAGTTCGAACTCGCCTTTGCCAAGGCATGGTTCAAGCTGACGCATCGCGACATGGGTCCGCGTGCACGCTATCTTGGCAGCGAGGTTCCTGCCGAGGATCTGATCTGGCAGGACCCTGTGCCCGCGGTCGATCATGCGCTGATCAACACGGACGACGTAACGAATCTCAAGGCGAAGATCCTCGGCTCGGGACTGACCGTGCCGGCACTTGTCAGGACAGCCTGGGCGTCTGCTTCGACTTTCCGCGGCACCGATCTGCGCGGCGGTGCGAACGGCGCGAGAATTCGCCTCGCACCGCAGAAAGACTGGGACGTCAACAATCCGAAGGAGCTGGCCACGGTGCTGAAGCGCCTCGAGGACATACAGAAGGAGTTCAATCGCTCGCAGTCCGGCGGGAAGAAGGTATCGCTCGCCGACCTGATCGTTCTCGGCGGTAACGCCGCGATAGAGCAGGCCGCCAGGAATGCCGGCCAGGAAATACAGGTTCCGTTTACGCCCGGACGCAGCGATGCTTCGCAGGACCAGACCGACGTGCAGTCTTTTGCCGTACTTCGGCCAAACGCCGACGGCTTCCGCAATTACTACGGCGAAGGCGCTCGCCGGTCACCGGCGGAAATGCTGGTCGATCGGGCCAGCCTGTTGACCCTGAGTGCTCCCGAGATGACCGTTCTCGTCGGCGGCTTGCGGGCCATGAACGCGAACACCGAAGGATCGAAGCACGGCGTGTT
>JAOUGX010000086.1 GCA_029865385.1 Gammaproteobacteria bacterium | reverse complement strand
TTAGAGGAGCCGGAGAGCGAATACATAGCGGGCCAGGAGATAGCGTCTCCAACAAAAGGCCGAATATACAAACGCGTCTGAATTCTGTTTACGAAATCTGTTTGCTAGACTGGAGGAGTCCATATACGAAGCGGACGTTTGAAGTTAGCCGGGTTGATGATCCGAACTCCTGAACTCTCTAGCAACGAAAACGAAACTGAGCCCGAACATGGCTCGCTGTAACAAGCCTCTAAAGTCCGGCCACGCACCCATCGCCAACGGAACAGCGACTGAAATTACTAACCCAACCCAGGCTAAAACGTCACGTTTGGATCCGCCCGGCGAAAATAGTCGGGCAGCACATGCGACCGCAAAAGCGGTGCCGACTATTCCCGAGGCAACTGAATGCAACCAGTCCTCATGCATGTCGGACGGTACACCGGGCAGGATTGAGGCATTTGACCAGATCGCGGTTCCAACAAGACCGATTCCGAACACAATTAACGCACCTCGCACGAAAGGCAGCGTTCGCGAGACAACCATTGCGGCTAGTAGCGTGCTCAGCCCGTACGCGACAAAGCCTACTCGCATGATCCAGGCTCCTGGAAGTTGCTGACTTGCCTGTTCTGAGGTGGTGTGGTGTATCCATGAAAACTCAAGTGGGGAGAATAGCGGACCAACAAGAATGGCCATGAGAATCACGCCGATTCCAGTGGCAGAAATCAAAGCGGGGATACTTAGGTTCATCGTAAGAATATAGCGCGGCCTTACTCGCTCAACCACTAGCGGCGATGGACTATCGCGGAATAGAATGATTGTCCAGATTGATATCTGGCCGCCCACAAGGAGTGCAAGATGGGATTGTTCGAGTTTTTGATGATCCTACTATCAGTGATTATCGGTCTTGCGCTGACCGAGCTTTTGACGGGCGTCGCCAGCCTTCTGCGCGTCCGCGAAACCGTACATTTTTACTGGGTGCACGTCGGGCTTCAGTTCGGCATTTTCATCGCTCTCTTGCAACAGTGGTGGGAGAGCTGGGACTTGGCTAGGGTTGAGGTAATCAGTTTCGGAGCAGTTCTGTTACTTATCGTGCCATCTTTGGTTCTTTTTCTGATTGCGCATATGCTCTTTCCGCGCCCGGCGACAGACACCAATCTTGAAGACTATTACTACAAGCAGTCGCCGGTCATTTGGTGGCTCATAGTCTTTGGCACTGTTGAGGGGACGTTTATCATTCCTCTCGTCGAACATGAGCCCATATTTCATGCTGCTAATATTTCCGGGCTCCCGACAGTCGTACTGTGTGTAGCTCTTGCCGTGTCAAAGAATCGAAAAGTACATGCGTTTCTCGCACCTACAGTTTTGGCGCTCGTAATCTTGGATACGTGGCTCGTGAATCCGATCATCTCCTCTGTCTAGCGAGTATTACGGATTTTTCAGTGGCCGCTTGTGGCCGAGAGCGAGCGGTCATCAGGAATGAGGACGAGCGGCTGCTTCACTTCTGCGACTTCAACCGGTCGAGTTTTCTGCGGTATGATGGCTGCAGATGACCCAAGTGGCCGTTCAGTATTGCGACCTTGATAGGACAAATTCTTCAGTGATGCCATGCAATCCCATTGAAGCCCTACGTTTCTGCGGCCTTCATCGCAAGGGAATTTCGTAATGACTACTCCCGACTTCAAGTTTTCGCCACAATTGTACGCGAGGGTATGTGGCGTCCTATACCTTTACATCATCGTGGTGGGCATCTTTGCTGAACTCTTCGTGAGATCACGATTGATCAATTTCGCCGACGCAGAGGCCACGGCCAACAGCGTTATAGCCAATGAGTCACTATTTCGCATCGGATTCTCTGGCGAGCTACTGCATATTGCTTTTGATGTCGCGGTCGCGGTACTCCTTTATGCACTGCTCAAGCCCGTTGACCGGAACATTGCATTACTTGCGGCATTCATGAGACTGGCATGCGATATCGTTCTTGCTGTAGCTAGTATCAGCCACTTCGCCGCGCTGCGACTATTTGCCGACGCCGACTACTTGGATACTTTTGAACCAGAACAGCTTCACACACTAGCATTGGTAGCGCTAAAGTTGCACGGTAGTGGCTACGCTATCAGTCTAGTATTCTTCGGATTCGCGTGCCTGTCGTTGGGCTACCTAATTTACAAATCAACGTACATGCCGAAGTTGCTCGGCGGGCTGCTGGTTTTTGCAGGAGCATGTTACCTGTTCAACAGTTTCTCGCAATTCCTGGCACCTCAATTCGCTGCCAACCTATTCCCAGCACTCTTTGTGCCAATTTTCATTGCGGAACTGTCACTCACATTGTGGCTACTAGTGAAGGGCGTAGATATGGCGAAGTGGGAAGTGCGGACGTCCGGTATGACGGGTGCTTAGGGTACCGTTCTCCCGAAGTATCCCTCCAACAGCCCTGCAAACCTGAATATCTACGGCTCCTTTTGGCCGAGAGCAAGCAGTCACCAGGCATCGAAGCGACCGGCTTGTTCACTTCGCATATCAGCCCGTCGATTTTCTTGAGTTATGATGGCTGCAGATGACCCGAAGCAGACACTAAGAAGAACGTATCTGCCCGCACTGCGACGGCGGAGAGGAACCCCAAAGAACTACAACAAGATAGCACGAAGATTGTCAGTCCCCCTCCGTCACGATTGGGCGGCTGTAGGGCTATGTAATAGTTCGCGGCCAAGTAAAACAAATCCCAATCCCAATACAGCATTACCAAGCGCACCGCCCCATATTGGCGATGTCGCGGCAGATAATAGCGGGATGGCAAAGAACCCAACGATGATAAGAATCGGGCCAAGACGTGCGAAGATCTTGGTGACCAACATTGACGCCGCGAACGAAATCCAACCAAGGGTAAAGGTCGTTATGGCGACCAGAGCTTCGATATCGAATGCGTTCATACCCTCTGCATCTTCCATCGCCTGCAACGCATCAGGGGCTGCAACCGCTATGCTGTGCACAAAGAAGACTTGCGCCCATTCATGGGCGAAAAGAAAAGCACACCCCAAAAACGTCAGGGAAAAGGCGATTTTTCCGAATAATCCAGAGCGGCTACCTTGGTAAGCATGGAGATCGGGGGAGCCGATCATGAATAAGAAGACGGTTAGGGCCGCCAAGCTCAATCGCCACAAGTAGGTGTTTGATGCCATCATCTCGGGGAAAGGAACATCGGTGGCCAACATAGGGGTGAAAACGGCGTTGATGACAATTAGAAACACGCCGCCAGCGGCAATGGCTATTCCGCTCAATCTAAATGAGTTCATTGCTACTTCCTTTAGGTATTCAGCACCGAGTATGGACTATAAGTAGGACGAATGCCCTTACGTCCAGAAGCGCACAATTATGGAACAGCATCTGCGCCGGGTTTTCGCCCGGGGCGGTCTGCTTCTGGCCGAGGCTGTGTGAAAACTCTGCTGCATTTATAATAGTGCTTTCCAGCCGGGAAGTGCGCTATGAGCAAGTTCATCAAGGGCCAGGACCGTAGCCAAGGCACCCTGTTTCCGGAACGACTCGACGACTTCGTAGAAGAAGAGAACCCGGTTCGGGTGATCGATGTGTTCATCGATGACCTGGATATCTCGTGGTTGGGCTTCAAGGCAGAACCTGCTGCCACCGGCCGACCCGGCTACCACCCGAAGATGATGCTGAAGCTGTATGTGTACGCCTTTTTGAACCGCGTGCAATCGTCTCGCCGTCTGGAAGTGGAAGCGCAGCGCAACATCGAGTTGATGTGGCTGACCGGCAGACTGGCTCCTGACTTCAAGACGATCGCGGACTTCAGGAAGGACAACGCGGAAGCGATCCGTCTTGTGTGCCGCGAGTTCGTGATGCTGTGCAAGAAGCTGAACCTCTTGAGCGAGAAGCTGGTGGCGATCGACGGCAGCAAGTTCAAGGCGGTGAACGGCCGCGACAAGAACTTTACAAAGGCCAAGATGAAGCGCCGGCTGCGGGATGTGGAGTCAGCCATCGAACGATACCTGGCGCAGCTCGACGAGACGGACCAGACCGAGCCGGCACCGGATGATGCCAAGACCTTGCAGGACAAGGTGGCCAGGCTCAGGGAGGAGATGGCGCGTTTAAAAAAGCTCGAAGTCCGGATGCTTGAAGCGCCGGACCAGCAACTCTCACTAACAGACCCTGATGCCCGTTCGATGAACAGCCGCGGCACAGGCGTGGTGGGCTACAACGTACAGAGCGCGGTGGATGCCAAGCACCACATTATCGTCGCGCATGACGTCAGCAAGGTCGGCAGTGACCGCCAGCAACTGTCGAAGATGGCGATGCGGGCTAAGGACGTCCTGGGCACGAACAAGCTGACGGTGGTAGCTGACAAGGGCTACTACAACGGTGACGAACTGCGCGAGTGCGAACAGAACGACATCGTTGCCTACGTGGCCAAGCCGAAGACCTCGCCGAACAAGGCCAAGGGGTACTTCGACCGCAGCCGCTTCAAGTACATCAAGGACAATGACGAGTACGAGTGCCCCGCCGGCGAACGACTAACGTACCGCACAACGACGGCTGACAGGGGCAAGACGATCAGACGTTACTGGAGCTTGGCGTGTGGCAGCTGTGCGATCAAGTCGCAGTGCACCAACGGCAAAGAGCGTCGTGTCAGTCGCTGGGTGCACGAAGACGTGCTCGAGCGCGCCGCGAAGCGGCTCAGGCGAAAGCCCGAGGTAATGAACGCCCGGCGATCGCTGGTCGAGCATCCGTTCGGTACGCTGAAGTCGTGGACCAGCTCAAATCACTTCCTGACGAAGCGATTATCGGGAGTGGGTACCGAGACCAGCCTGCAAGTCTTGGCCTATAACATGAAACGAGCGATCAACCTGGTCGGAACCAGAAAAATCATGGAGGTGATCGGTCCGTAGGATCGTTCGTCTCGAAAAAATCGACTCGACTATCGACCGGTGGAAACGACAATCCGAAATATCGGTCTCAACAACGCCGTCCGCGGAGACTTATCACACAGCCTCGGCCGATTGGCGAAGTTTGCCAGGCAAAGTATCGAGAGGCCGGTATGCGGCTGGAAGCCGCCGGTCACTATATTCGCGCTACAATTTCGGCTGTTGACCCTTTGCCGGAATTGAACAATGGCAGACGAGAACACGTTAGATGGCGGTTGCACTTGTGGCGCTATTCGCTACCGATTGGGGTTACCCCCGTTAATTGTGCACTGTTGCCACTGCCATTGGTGTCAAAGGGAAACCGGCGCCTCCTTTGCACTGAATGCAATGATCGAGGCCGAACGCGTAACCCTGTTAGAAGGTGAGCCCATCGCGGTACTAACACCTTCGAATAGCGGCAAGGGCCAGGTTATTTGGCGATGCCCGGAGTGTCACGTCGCATTGTGGAGTAACTACTCAGGTGCAGGGGAGAGGGTTCATTTTGTCCGAGTAGGTACCCTTGACGAGGCAAATCGTTTGTCCCCGGATATCCATATTTTTGCTGCGTCGAAGCAGCCTTGGGTGGAAATCCCGGCGGGACACAACGCAGTCGAAAGGTATTACAACCGCGAAAAATACTGGTCGGACGAAAGCCTCGATCGATGGAGATTGCTCAGTGGGGTGGACAGCTAAATTCGGCGGTCCGTCAAATGGAGGCCCGCTCCTGGCCTCGTGCCGCACGAGACGGGCTAACAGTCTCGACGGCAGCTATACTTCGCATAGCAGCCGGTTGCCTGTTACAGCGCAATCCGGCTCCCTGTGACTGCGTTCATCGGATGAAACCGCAACCCAAAGCGGACATCGGAGAAACGACCGGTGCATTGACTCGCACGATAAGGCATTCGAATTCTGACAATATTTTGAACAAGGGAGGTTTCGAATGGAGCGTACGTTCTTTCTGCTTGGCATTCTTGCGCTTGCCGTTGTACTTGCCTCGCGTCGCATCAGACCGGAGATTCCTGCAGGCGTTGCGCTGTTGCTCGGGCTGAGTGCAGATCTTATTCCTGTGGGCGACGCCTCGCAGGGACTCGCGCGTTCCGGTTTGTTGCTGGTGGTATTGCTGTTCGCTGTAGGTTTTTCGCCGGTGCCGCGTGCACTCTTCGGCCGCTGGCTCGGATCGAGCAGTAAGGGTTCCGAAACAAACGTGCTGACCGTTGCCGCTTTCGCGGCGGTGGCGTCCGCCGTCGCGCAAGGCGGACGAGTAGTGCGCGATCTAGGGCTCGGACCTGCCACTGATACCGGAGTTGGGATCAGGGCGCGAATTACCTTGCTGCATGCCTGCATGTTCGGCGGATTGCTGTGCTTTCTGGGCAACGTGATCTATCCGATGATCGGTAGCCGATTGTGGTTGGATCAGGCGAGTTTTGGACTGGTCGAGCAGGTCTTCGTTGGACTCGTCGTATTGGTCGCGGGGGTGCTGGTTTTCGAGCTGTGGTCGCGAGGTGCACGCGAGAAAATGGATTATCGCTTGTCGCTTGCCAAAGCGCATTCGGAAAGCGAGGGTGGCCTGACCATCGTCGCCAGCGTTGTGATGTTCGGCTGGCTGATGCTGGTCGTCGTTCGCTACGTGCTGTACGCCGAGACATTCATCGTCGGTTGGTTGACACGGTTATTAGGTGATCTGCTGCCCTTCGCGGCGAGCGGATTTCTGCTTTTCCAAGGCAGACGAATGCCGGTCGCGAGCCGCTGCCTGATTGTGGCGCTGGCATTCGTGATGCTAGTGATTCCCGGCGTTCCTGCGATCGTGGCAATCGGCGGTGCAGCGCTGGTGATGGTTCTCCTGCCCTCGCGCACCGATCCTCTGCTCTGGACGACAATAGAGTGGAGTGTGCCGCTACAGTTCGCGCTCCTCTGGCCGGTATCCCTTGCGTTCGCCAACACCGGCTTGGCCGGACAGGTCGCCGAGACGATGATGGTGCCGTTTTTCGATGTGGGATTGTTCGGTTTATTGATAGCCTGGATGCTGCTGGTATTGCTGCTGGCGAACGGCTGCGGCTCGATCTTCGCTTTCGTTTTTCTGCTGCCGGTCGGCGACGATACGGCGGCGATGTATGGCGATTCCGGGCTTTGGTTGGCTCTGACCTCACTTGCCATGGTCGGCTCTGCGGCGGCCAGCCTCGCGCCGGACCTGTGGGGCAAGCGTCTTGCAGAAGTCGGCATCTCGCCGCGCGAACACTGGCGGCCGTTGCTGGTTGGCCAGGCCGTGTTGCTGGTTACGTCCGCGACTGCCGTCTGGATGCTGTATATCTTGTGACGGCGGTACTGGATGGAAATGAGTTATCGCCGGCCGAGCACATTGAATTTGAGAGCATCGCCGCTTCGGCAGAATCTTGGTTCATTATGCAGTGGTATCGCTCAAGGAATCTGGGCTCATTCAACGCCAAGACTGATTGAAGGGACTTTACACAAGACTCATTCAGGAGTTGTCGGTCAAACTGGATATTCGACTTTGCCGAACGTGGTCGCTTCAATGACCAGAACTTCTGCAAACCGCACTACTTGCTGGCGAGGCGCCTGAGTTCCCCCACCTCGGCTTGGAAGTACCCCGGCGCATAACCTACGACGTCGGTCTCGTCGTCGTCATCATTGAGCACGACCATGCCGTGGTCGGCATCTGGGAACACCGTCAGCGAGAGCGGCTTTCCTTGTGCGATCAATGATCGTAGTGTCGCTATCGTCTGCTCATTCGGCGCGCTGGTGTCGTCTTCAGCAAGAAGCCAAGCCATGGGAATCTCGGATTCCAGGAGCAGTTCGCTGGAGTCGTAGTGCCAGTCGAGCCCCGGCGGCAGCTGCCTTTTGCCAATTAGCATAGTCAGCCATCTCGGATAGGCGACGAGTTTTCCAACGGGTGTGCCGTCGAGGTGCTCCATCCAGTCGGCGTCGCGATACCTTTTCTTCAATTCCAGGAATCGTGGCCAGCCTGACTCGAAGTTGTTGGCTACCAAGTCTACGGCAGCACGAATGAGCTCATCGCCCGACTCGAGGCTGTCGCCTGCTATACCGGCATCGACAAGCAGTCGCCGCATTTCCAGGCGCGCCTCCTCGGCAGGGGATTCGATGATGCCGTAGTTGACGATGACAAATTTCACAACATCGTGTCGTGATGCCGCCAAGGGTGCGACCCAGGCGCCCTGGCTATAACCGACGAGACCGATGCAATCGGCATCTATCTCTACATGGTCTGCAAGATGTCTTGCGACAATACCCGCATCATCCGCAAGTTGTTCGAAGTTGAATGTGAAGTCACCCTCTGATTGCCCGGAGCCGCGTTTGTCGTAGGCGAGTACTGCAAATCCGTTCGCGACGAAAAAGTCGCCGTTGTAGAGCCACTCGGTGCCCGGGTCATCCCCGGAGCCGTGGACCAGTACGACTGCCGCATATGGTGGATTGCCATCCGGCAAGTGCAAACGCCCATACAGTTTCGCTCCGTCGCTGTCGATCCAGATATGCTCCTCACGCCCGATTCGGTTTGCAGTGAGTGCTGTTGTGTCGCGCCGGGACCATTTCAGCTGGTCAGCAACGCCCTGATCATTTGTCACAAAGCGGACGCTGACTTCCACAGGATCGCGTTGTGAAAAACCGGCGCCAGATACAAAGTTACCGTCCTCGGTGGGATAGAGCCGTCCACTATCACCGCTATCAAATACCCGATAGCGCAATGTGTCGTCGACGCTGCGACGAATGCTCACGGTGCGACCGTCTTCGAACGCATACGCGCCGAGCAAACCGACCGGTGGTTCGTGCGTGGCGCACCCAGCAAGGAACAGGAGCATCAGAAACAGGTTTGTTCGCATTGGCTACACATCCGTCTAATCGAAAATCACGAGTTCAGGATGGGCAGACGCTCACCGAACGGCAAGCGATTTGGTGTCCGGCTGCGCCCAGCCGGACTATGTTCTCAGTCGGACACGTTTCCGGATGCTTCGCGCGCCCTGCGGTATTGGGCAGGCGTCATCCCGGTCTCGCGTCGAAAGGCCTCATAAAACGTTGATCGAGAACGGAATCCGGACATTAGGCCGATGGCCTCGACCGACGTGCGCGCCTCGGCCGGGTCGCACAGCAGGCGGCGGGCTTCATCGACTCGGAATCGATTGACGAAGTTATAGAAGCTGCCGTTCGGACTGGCTCCAATCACCTGGGAAAGCTCACGCGGCGGTATATCAAGCCCATCCGCGAGCCGCTCGAGACTCAGTCTGATATCGAGGTAGGGCTGTTCTACGAGCATGTAGTTTTCAATCGCTGCCGTCCGGTCCTTTGATAAATCAGCGCCAGTATTGAGCTGCCTCAGAGTTCGCATTGCACGCGGGTCGGTCAGTACTAACACTGTGAATGCCAGGAAGATCACCGCGCCGATTAGCGGCACTATATCGAATAGCCAGCCGACGCCGGGTAGCAACATGCGGCCAAACTGGAACACGTGAAGAATCCACAGTCCCACGAGTAGCAGGAATAGGTGCCGGGGACGGTTTACGAGGCCACTACTCGATCTGACGAATATCCACGTCGTCAAACACGTGTAGGCGATCTGTAAGATCACGACGAAGTTGATAGCGGGGCCAAGAACGAATCCCTCCCCGAGCACAAGAGCGACTGCCACGAATGCGAACGGCGGCAGGTAGATGAGCCTCGACAGATTCCTTCGACGAAGTGAGCCTGCAACGTAGTCTATGAATAGTGCTGATGCGGTCAACGCAATAAAATAGTCCGACGATAGAAACCATGATGTAACTGGCAACCAGAGGTTGTCCTTTGCCGTAAACGAAACGAGTAGGTATCCGTACGCAATAAGTGCCCAACCTAGCTTCTGCCTGGAACGCGTATGGTGGAGTCGGCGACCGAGTAAGAGCGCGCCGCCCAGCAGTATGGCATTAACCGCTGCTGTGAACTGGATGAAGGCCTGCCAGAGTTCGTTAACCACGCGCCAAGACTGACGCGCGACTATAGTCTCGTCAATAGATGATGCAACTGGAGCCAAAGAGGAGCTACGACGTCCCCCCCGGTTTCAGTAGCACAGAGCTTTAGAGTTTTCCGGCATTGTAACGACCTTGCTGGCCAACTGTTTTGCATATTGCGAGGGCGTCTGTCCGCCCAGTGACTTCTTCGGTCTTTCGTCGTTGTATTCTCTTCGCCAGGCTTCAATGATCGTGCGTGCATGCGCGAGGCTCGTGAACCAGTGTTCATTCAGACATTCATCGCGCAGCCGCCCATCGAATGATTCGATATAGGCGTTCTGGTTGGGTTTGCCGGGCGCGATCAGTCGCAAAGTGACGCCGTTTCAGTGTGCCCACATCAGCATCGCCTTGCCGGTAAACTCGGGGCCGTTGTCAGTGCGCATCACCGCCGGCCTGCCGAGTTGCGCATATATCACGACCAGGGTGCGCGTCAGGTGGTCGCCACCGATCGTATGCTCTGGAACCACAGCGACCGCCTCGTGCGTTGCATCGTCGACAATGGCCAGGCACTTCAGTGTTCTGCCCGTTGCGACACGGTCAAACACAAAGTCCATCGACCAGACCTCGTTCGCCGTGCCTGGCCGGAGCAACGGCTGCCGCTCCGACACCGGGATCTTCTTGCGTCTGCGGCGCCGGATCCGCAGCTTCTCCAGCCGATACAGTCGTTCGACGCGTTTGTAGTTGATCAACTCCCCAGCCTGGCGCAGCTTCAGGTAAATCATGCCGACGCCGTAGCGCCGATGCCGCTGAGCCAGTGCGACAATCCGCTCGCGCAGACCCACATTGCGGTCCGGGGCGTGGCTCATAGCGCAGCGAACTCGCGCTCATGGCAACGACCGCGAGACCTGCTCGCTTCGTCAGTCCCTTCGTTCGGATCCACCGCATTAGCTCGCGACGCGCTGGAGCGGCTACCATTTTTTTCTGAGCGCTTCCCGCGTCACCTCGTTCTCCAGCATCGACTCTGCCAGCAGCTTCTTCAATAGCGCGTTCTCTGACTCCAGCGCCTTGAGTCGCTTCGCATCCGACACGTCCATGCCGCCGAACTTGCTGCGCCACAAGTAGTAGCTCGCCTCAGAGAATCCGTGCTTGCGGCACAGCTCTTTAACGGCCACGCCTTTGTCCGCTTCTCGCAGAAACCCAATGATCTGTTCTTCCGAATACCGCTTCTTCATGTCCAACCTCCTTACCGGGGTTAGACTCTAAATCTTACCGCTACTCAGAACCGGGGGGACGTCGCCGTCAATTTACGTCAGCCCCAGCGTCGCCTGTTTTCCAGTCGGAGTCGTTGAAGAGCACCAGCGACGATCTTACGATGTTCCCGAAAGGTCTTTTTCTCGTTCTATATAAAATGGCTTGAATCCCAAAGTGTCATACAGGCTGGCTGCAGAATGATTTGCAGCAAGAACGCCGATTCTCAACCATCTCACTTCGCTGGATTTGGCGTATGCCTCCGCTGCCTCAAGAAGCTTTCTCCCGATACCTCTAGCGCGGAATTCGCTCGAAACGACCAAGTCGTACACGAGCCCGTACTCGATGTCGCCGTCTTCGATTTCTTCGCTTTTGACTCTCGTAAGAACCGTAGCGAATCCAACAACCGAATCCTTTAGCATTGCCACAATTACCTTGCCACTGCATTTCTTGCATCGCTCCAGCATCAGCGGCATGTAGTCGTCGACGATCTCGGAGCCGGAGGGCATTCGGGGGTTGAGCGAACGCTCGAAATCCTGGAGTTCGACCAGGCATGCTCGAACACCGCGCGAATGTGTCTTTTCGTCATAGTCTCGAATAGCTAGCATCGTGCATTGCTCAATTGTGTTCAGGGCAAACAGGCAGCCCATGCGCTGGCAAAGCCAGGCGCTTGATCGCCGAGGCTTCTGACTTCATTGCGGCAACGGCAGCTCCGCCTCGGCAGCCGACATCTTACCGCAGTCCATTCGGCCGGCAGCTGTGCGGCGGCATGCTGTCATCGGGCCGAGTCACCGGACCTTAATTCTCAGTGCTTCTCGTATCGAGGTTGCGTGCCTTCGGCTAGACTCGCTCGTCCGATGCGGTGCGGGCGAACGGCGCCCGCAGCCGGTGTCCCGATCCGATGGATCGACACGGCAATCCATGCCAGCGCTACGGTTCCTGAAACCACTCCTCGTGTCCCTGGTCATTCTCGGATCGGGCTTCGTCATAGTCGTGTACGCGGCATCGGAGTGGAAAATGCGGCGGACCTACGACCTTCCGCTGCCGCAGCCGCCAACGGACTTCGAACCCGACCTCGCCGCGGGCGAACGCATGGCAAAAATCGTGGGTTGCTGGGCGGGGTGCCACGGCGACGGCGGGGAGGGCGGCGAGGAAATTCCGGGTATCCGCCAGGTGACGGCACCGCCCCTGGGCTCCGTCATTCCCCGTTACTCCGATGCGGAGCTGGTTCGTCTGATCCTGCACGGCGTGAAGCGCGACGGCCGCAGCGCCATCGGCATGAGTTCCTACACCTTCTGGCCGCTCGGCGATGCGGATATCGGGAACATCATAAATTTCCTGCGCTTGCAGCCGCCCGCAGACGAGGTTGCGAGGGTCAGAAAAATTCCGTTCATCAGCCGTCTCAAACTGCTGCAGGGCAAATGGTGGCTATCGGCGGACCAGGTCAACACAGCGCAGCCGCGCTGGGGGAATATGCCGCGAAGCAATGCGTACGAGCGGGGCCGGTTTCTGGCAGCGGTGATTTGTGCCGAGTGTCACGGGGCGGATTATCGCGGCGATGCTCTGGAGGGCGGTCCGCCTTTGACCATCCTGGCAATTTACGATGAGGAGGAGTTTGCGCGGTTGATGAAGACTGGGGTTTCGCAGGCGGGGATAGCGGTGGAGGCTATGTCGTGATTGCCGGAGGTTGGGTTTACGGATGGTGATATTTCGGATCTGTATGAATTATTGAGGCTCTGCAAGTCGAAGACTTACTCACGAACAGAATTCTTTCGGCCTTTTCGAAGATTTTGCATGTACCTCGGTTGGCCGGGAGGGTTCTGAGTTATTGGGTCCGTACCGCCACCTCGAGCGCCGCGATATCGATCTTCGTCATGGTCATCATCGCGACAAAGGCGCATTTCGCTTTGTTGCGGCTGGAACTCGTTGTCAGGTCGAGCAGTAGCATCGGCGTGATTTGCCAGGAAAAGGCCCAGCGATCTTTGCACCAGCCGCAGGCGATTTCGGTGCCGTCGCTGCCTTGCTGGCTTCGCCGTGGTCGAATCGCACACAGGTTCCAAGTTCGGCCATTATCTTTCTCCTCTCCCGGAACGCACGAGCCTATTCTAGGGTGTCCGGATTGCCGGTGCCTGACCCCTCATAGAGTTTAACGATCTTCGATCACGGCGAACATGCACGATTGGTGCTTCAAAGTTAGGTAAAAAGTTGGAGAAACAAAAAAAGGTTAGCCGAGAATTCAGCTAACCCTTTGATTTAATTGGTACTCCCTAGGGGATTCGAACCCCTGTTACCGCCGTGAGAGGGCAGCGTCCTGAACCACTAGACGAAGGGAGCGGAGAGTCTGTTTTGTGTGCCCCCGGCCCTGCGGGGGCTGCTATTATACGGCGGCCTTTCCAATGCTCAAGCGGAATTTCTTTTGAAAAACAGCGGTATCCAGGACCGGACCGAACCCACCATCGTTCCCCGCCCGAAGCACAATGTCTCTCGTGACGAGATTTCCAACAACGCCCTGAAGGTGCTGTACCGGCTCAATAAAGCCGGCTATCAGGCGTTCCTCGTAGGCGGCAGTGTCAGGGATGCCCTGCTTGGCCTGCATCCCAAGGACTTCGATGTCGGCACCGACGCGCTCCCCGAGGAAGTCAAAGCCCTGTTCGGCAACTGCCGGCTCATAGGCCGCAGGTTCAGGCTCGCCCACGTGCGGTTCGGCCAGGAGATCATCGAGGTCGCTACCTTCCGTGCCGCCTCAAACGGCGAGGAAAGCCAGGCCGACGTCGCCCACGACACTCACGGGAGAATTCTCAGGGACAACGTCTACGGCAGCATCGACGAGGACGTCTGGCGCCGGGATTTCACCTGCAACGCACTCTATTACAACATCGCCGATTTCAGCATCTGGGATTACGTCGGCGGATTCGAAGACATCCAAAAGCGCAGGATCGTCATGATCGGCGATCCGGTGCACCGCCTGCGCGAAGATCCCGTGCGCATGCTGCGCGCCATTCGTTTCGCCGCCAAGCTCGATTTCGATATCGACGCGTCCGTCGTCAGTGCAATGGCCAAGTTGAAAGACCTGTTGTCCAACGTGCCGCCGGCACGTCTGTTCGACGAGTTCCTGAAGATGTTCCAGGCCGGTCACGCGAAAAAGACCTTCGAGCTTTTGTGGAAGCATCACCTGTTCGGCAAGTTGTTTCCGGAAACCGATCACGAACTGGAGCAGGACCAGAACTTCGGCCGATTCGTGCAGGCCGCGCTGATCAATACCGACAAGCGTGTGGCACAGGATAAGTCAGTTACGCCGATGTTCCTCCTGGGCGTGTTCCTGTGGGCGCCGATAAAACGCGTCGCGGGCATTCTTCGTGAACGCGAGAAGATGTCGGAGTCGCAGGCGCTCGGCATTGCGGCCTACGATGTTGCCGGCATGCAGCAGTCGCGCATCTCCATTCCGCGTCGTTTCACCGCACCAATGCGCGAGATGCTGGCATTGCAACCACGGTTCGAGACCAACAAGGGCCGTCGCGCACTGAACCTGCTGGAGCACAAACGTTTTCGTGCAGCGTACGACTTCATGATGCTGCGTGCCGAGGTTGGCGATTTCGATCGCGAGCTCGCCGACTTCTGGACCGAAGTGCAGAATCAGAATGCGGAGCAGCGTCTCGCCAGTTTCGAGATTTCGGCGAAAGGACAGCCCGGCAAACGCCGGCGCAAGCCGCGGCGGCGCGGCTCCAGGAAGAAGGACAGATGAACGTTCCCCGGCCACATTGGTGGCCAGCGTACGTAGGTATCGGTAGCAACCTGGACGATCCGCGCCAGCAGGTGGCAAATGCCATCACCGCCCTTGGCAGCTTGCGTGGCAGCCGGCTGATCCGCGCGTCTCGCCTGTATCGCTCGCCGCCAATGGACGGAACCGATCAGCCGGACTACATCAACGCAGTCGCCGCA
>JAOUGX010000085.1 GCA_029865385.1 Gammaproteobacteria bacterium | reverse complement strand
GCGCAAACGTCAGCAATGAAAAGTTGCTGGCGCAGTTGAAGGAGTGGTGTGCCGAGGCGGAGGCCAGCGGCATCCAAGTGCTGGAGGATTTCGCCGCGCGCCTGCGCTCTTACCAGTTGGCGACAGCCTGATTCAGCATGCCGCCAGTGCAGCATTTCCCGCTGACACTGCACTGGCGCCTGCCTCTGATTTTGTCCAGTAGTCAAACAACCTATTGCAAGACGCGCACAAGTCCCAAACCGAACACGGCGCCGTTTCTGGCAACGCCCGCCGCCACGATGCGACCGTCCGGTTGAATCGCCAGGGCGTTCGCACCATCCGCTGCGCCGAAAAAGTCCACGGTCAGCATCCCGTCGTTATTAAAGCTCGTGTCGAGCGTTCCGTCGGGCAGCAGCCGCACGAACCCGAATTCGGATTGCGTCGTGCCATTGGTTGAGCCGGCAACCAAGATGCGCCCATCGGCCTGGATTGCGAGTCCGCGGCTGTAGTCATGCGTCGTGCTGAGGGCTGTGGTCGACAGGCCGCCGTCGGCAAATGCATTGTCCAGCGTACCGTCAGCGTTGAAGCGCGCGACCGTGAACCGGTTTGGTCCGGCGCCGATACGATTGAGCGCCGAAATTACTATCTTGCCGTCGCTCTGGATGGCTACGCCCGAAGCTTCGTCCCAAGACCCACTGCTATTGAGATCCCGCACAACAACGCCGTTGGTACCGAATCCGGTATCGACCGAACCGTCGGCATTGAAACGTGTCATGCCAACGTCCGGGGTAGCGGCAGGTCCGTCGGCCACTCGACCGACAACGACGATCCGTCCGTCTGCTTGCAACGCTGCCGCTCTGACGAAGTCACTCCTGCCTGCGAGATCGATCGTCGACAGTCCGTTCAAGCCGAAGCTCGTATCGACCGAGCCATCCGCGCCGAAGCGGACAACGGCGAAGTCGCCAAAGGTTCGGAGGCCCGCTGGCGGCACGTCAGCCACGCCAGCAATTACGACTTCTCCGTCGGGTTGGATCAATACGCTCTCACCCTGCTCGACGAGGCCGGGTCTGACCAGATACGCTTTGCCGCCGGTACCGAACGTCGCATCCAGCACACCGAATCCATCAAGACGCGCCACGGCAAAGTCCTCATCCTGAGCGTCGCGATAGATACTGCCTGCTGCCAGTATGCGGCCGTCCGCCTGTACCGCCAGGCTCCGCACCCGATCGCTGAAATTACCCCCAAAACTGATCGTGACGCTGCCGCCCGTGCCGAAGCCTGTATCCAGCGAGCCGTCGGCGTTGAACCGCTGCAACGTACGCTGCTCATTGAGCACAATGATCTTGCCGTCCGGCTGCAGCGCCATCGCAATGGCGCCACCGGGTAAGGAACTTGTCACCCGGCCGTTGTCGCCGAAGCTCGGGTCCAGACCGCTCGCCACCGCCGGCGGCGCGCAGTGCACGAGGATGTCGGTCACACCGGTCTGGTTGGTGCCGACGCCGTTGGCGACGGTGCAGGTTTGTACCGGACCAGACGGGTTGGTCTGAACCCGGACGTCGTAGGCGGCCCCGGCCGGAAAGCTGTAGCCGAACGCAAACGGGCCGTCGCTGGCTATCGGCAGCGACAGGAAGTTCTCGCGGTCTTCGAGCACGAGCCCGCTGCCGAGCAGCCCCGTTACGGTGCCGCCCACGGAATTCTGTGCGGGCGGCGGTCCGCCGCCGCCGCCGGGACCCGTGTCGTCGCCGACGATGACGACGGTCGTTTCGGCATCTGCGCCGACCCTGCCGCAGTGCGGCTCGGCCGACAATGCCAGCGTCAGCGTGCGATCGCCGCGGACCAGGGAATCGTCGGTAATGTCGAGCGCCACCGCCCGCGGCACGTCGTCGCCCTCGCCGAACACGATGACCTGGTCGACGGGCTCGTAATCGGTGCCGGCCAGCGCCGTGCCGTCGGCTGATGAAACGTGAACGATCAGGCGCCCGACGGTTCCGCCCTCGCGTGTGACGAAGACGGTCGCGGTCTGCAGCTCGAATTCGGGCACCAGGTAAGTCGCTCTTGCGAACCCCGCAGCACCGGCGCTCGGCGAAAGGGTCTGCCCTTCGGGCAGGTCGCATTGCGGTGGCTCGAAGGGCCCGAGGTCTACGGGGATCTCGACCGGCACCGGCACTTCGACGAGGCCGCTGGTCGCCAGTGTCACACCGCCGGCGCTGAGCGGGTCACGGAAGCGCGCCTGCGCGTAGGATTCGCGCCCGCGACGATTGTGCGCGGCGGCAGAAACTTGTGTGATCAGTTCGAACGTCTCGCCCGTCGGAATGGCCGACAGGTCGAAGTTCACCACGACCGGATCGCGCAACCAGATTTCGGCGTCGCCGCCGATCGGCAGGAGGTCGACGGACCCCGCCGACGTCGCGAATTGTTCGGGCCGGAACAGGGGCTTGACCTCGACGAGGGCCGGAAAAAGGGACCGCGCGGATGCGCCGACGAATCCCACCTGCCACTCCCACTGGGTGTTGTAGCCCGTGATCTGAGCGGACCCCTGGTAGGCGTCCACAATGTCTCCGCCGCCAATCCGGTCCCGCACGAACATGACCGCATCGACGATGCCCGAGACCTGGTCAAAGCAGCGCGGGTGATCGACGGATCCTGCCGCGATCCATGGGCACAGGGGCGGACTGGTGTCGAAGTCGTTGTAATCGGCGACTTCGACACCAGTCTCGGTGATTGTCGCTGACAACGTGGCGTCGGCAGCCGCCTTGCGAAACGCCTGTATCATGAGCAGCGTCGACTTGCCGCCGAAGCGGCTGCTTGCGGGCTCGTTCAGATCGCCTATCGGCGCTTCGGCGTCAACCCAATAGGTTTTGCCGGACTCGTTCAGGAAAACCGACACGTCCGCGAAGCTGTCGCGATCGGAGGGTGCGTAGGTCAGTGCGCCGATCGGCAGGGTGACGTCGACTTCGGTTGCACCGAGATCCCCGTTCGATGCCCCGACATAGCCATCGGCAATTAGAATCTCGACGTCTTTCGCACCGATCGCGAACAAACCCCAGCCTCCTTCGCGGCCCAGTGACACAACAGGTGGCGGTTCCGTCGGCGGCGGCTCGCCGGGTGGCGGCGGCACGGGAATGATCGGCGTCTCCGGGAATTCCAGTTGCGGTGGCTCGTCGAAGCAGCCCGACAGGCCGGCAGTCGCGATCACGGACGCAAAAAGATACAAACGGTAAAAGTGGGCAGTAACTTTCCTGGAAAACATGGCTATGGGCTCCGCGTGAACTGGGTCGTTACCGGATACATACGTGCCTGTCTCGTCAAAGCGGACATGCGCTCGTAAATAGCGCGGTTAACACGGACAATGGAAACATGGCACCCGATATGTCCTTAACAGCCCTGATTCGCAGCGCCGTGGCGGGCGATGCCGATGCGCTGAGCGAGGTATTCTCCGTTGCCTACGAGGACCTGCACCGAATGGCGCACGCGCGTCTCAAATTCCAGGGGAGACCTGCGACGCTGAATACGACCTCGCTCGTGCACGAGTCCTATCTGCGCTTCGCCAATGCGGGCCAGCTGAGCATCGACGACCGCGCGCACTTCTTCCGCTACGCAAGTCACGTCATGCGTTCGGTCGTCGTCGACGTCGCGCGCGCTTCGTTGAGCGAGCGGCGTGGAGGCGGCGCGAAAGCGGTGACGTTCAATACCAATGTGGCTGATGCATCCGCAGCGGGCGAAGAGGAAATTCTCAAGATTCACGAAGCGCTCGACGAACTTGCAACGTTCGATCAACGGCTGGTGCAGGTCGTCGAAATGCGTTACTTCAGCGGCCTCACCGAGCGGGAAATAGCCGGGATTCTGGGAGTCACCGACAGAACCGTGCGACGTGACTGGGAGAAAGCGAGGTTGTTGCTGGCGAGAGCCATTGCCTGACCCCGATCCTTATCGAGGAATACCAATTCCTTCTTCCCTGTCCGCTTTTCGGCTCAATAAACGTAGCTGTTACTGAGAACCGGTTTACGGCGCCGAGATCGACGACAAGTACAGGCGCAACACGCTTGCGAACGAACCTGCGCGTACCATAGTAGGAAGCGATAAGCTGGGCCCAAAACGCCGCGACGGGAGTTGCCAATGCTAGGCCTTGAACTCGACCGAGAAGAATTCGCGACGCTGAATCGACTCCTCGATGAAGCACTGGACCGCCCGGTTGCAGAGCGCGCCGCCTGGCTTGAAGCGCTGCCCGTCGAGTGGCAGCGGTTGAAGCCTCATCTGCAAGACCTGTTGTCGCGCACCGCAGCTGTCGAAACCGCGGACTTTCTGCGAACCTTGCCCAGGTTTGCAGCGCCCGCCATCGAATTCACCTCGAATACCGCCGGCGCACCGCGAGCGGGCGACATCGTCGGGAAGTATCGACTGATGAGCCCGCTGGGCTCGGGCGGCATGGGGTCCGTGTGGCTTGCCGAACGCACGGACGGCCTGATGCGACGCCGGGTTGCGCTGAAACTTCCGCACGGAACCTGGGCGCCAGCCGGACTCGCCGAACGTATGGCGCGCGAACGCCAGATTCTTGCAACTCTCGAACATTCGCGAATCGCGCGACTTTATGACGCCGGACTCAGCGATGATGGACGGCCCTACCTCGCCATCGAATTCATCGAAGGCCAGTCGATTGATGCCTTTTGCGAGGCCACTGCGCCGGATATCCGCTCGAGAATCCGGCTCTTCTTGCAAGTTGCAGATGCGGTCGCTTACGCACATGGAAAGCTTGTGCTGCACCGGGACCTCAAACCTGCAAACATCCTGGTGACTCCACAAGGCGAAGTATGTTTGCTGGACTTCGGCATTGCCAAACTGCTTGACGACGGTCTGACACACGAGACCAGGCTCACCGAGTTCGCCGGTCGCGCATTGACCTTGGATTACGCTTCGCCAGAGCAGGTTCGCGGTGAGTCGCTGACCGTTGCCAGCGACCTCTATTCGCTCGGCGTCGTGTTGTACGAATTGCTCGCCAATTCACGCCCGTACCGGCTCAGGCATGAATCCCGGCGCTCGTTGGAGGAGGCCATACTGCAGGCCGATCCCATACGGCCGAGTGAAGTGGCTCCGCTGCCGGTCCGCAAGGCATTGCGCGGCGATCTCGACACGATTGTTCTCAAGATGTTGAAGAAGAATCCGAACGAGCGCTACACAACGGTGCAAGCTCTTGCTGAAGATCTCGAGCGCTACCTCGTCGGACTGCCAGTGCGTGCGCGGCCCGATACGGCTGCGTACCGAATATCGCGCTTCGTACACCGCCACCGGTTCGCAACCACAGCGTCCGCGGTGTTTGTGTTGTCGCTCCTGTTGGCAGCCGGTATCGCAACTCGCCAGGCGCGAATCGCGATCGATGAGAAGAACCGCGCGGAGGAAATCAAGAACTTTATCGCATCAATCTTTCGCGATGCAGATCCCTGGGCCGGGGTGGGCAAACAGCTTGCGGCCACGGACCTCCTGCTGCAGGCCGGAAATCGGATTGAACGGGATTTCGCAGACAGGCCAGAGCTGCAGGTGGAACTGTTAAATCTCGTTGCCGCGAGTCTCGCAAATCTGCAGGACTATGAGAATGCCGATCTCATCATTGCACAGGCATTCAGCACGGCGACGTCAAGCCTCGGGACGGGTCATGCGCTCACACGTGAGTCGGCGATCACCAGCATGGTGGTCGACCGATTCAGGGGCCAGACGGATGCAATGAAGGGTCGACTCGAGCCGTTACTTGCCGAAGCAAGAAATGATCCCGAGACTCCGCCGCGCACCCTCGTCTCGCTACTCAACCTGGCTACGCATCTGGCAATTGACGAACAACGCCGTGTTGACGCGGAGAATCTCGCAGTCGAGGCATTGCAGGTTGCACGCCGCGACCTGGGCGAGAATGACCTGATGACCCTGGACGTCCGGCAAGCACTGCTCACTGCTTTTCTACACAACGACAAGGCCAAAGAGGTTCTGCCGGAGGCCGAACGCCTCGTCGCCGGCGTTGAGGCGGCACACCCCGGTCAAACCACGCATCCGCGAGTGCTCGATGCGCGTTACCTCTATGCGCGCGCGTTGGCCGACTCAGGTTTTCCGAGTGCCGCGATCCAACAATTTGCATTGGTGCTCTCTGGCGCCCAGGAAGTATTCGGTACGAACAGTTCATTCGAGGCATACGTGCGTCACCACGATGCACGAGCCCGCTACGAAAACGGCGATATCCGCGGGGCACTCGCGAGTATGGAGCGTTCGCGCGAGATCTTTGCGCCGTTGCTCGACCAACGATCTACCGCGAGCGGCATAAGCGAAGCCGCATACGGGCAGTTCTTGCTGTCATCCGGACAATACGAGCAAAGCGCTGTCCACCTCAAGGCAGCAGTCGCAACACTTGGCGAACTCGTTGGCAAAGACGCTCTGTCGACTCGGACGAACGAAGCGCTATTGGCAATTTCGTTCGCAAAAATGGCACGCTTCGCTGAAGCTCGCATGGCATTGAAGCGTGCCGCCGGCATCGACGGCACGCTTACGAGCAACGCGATTGTCAATCTCTACCACGTGCAAGGTATTGTCGAGCGGCTGGCTGGCAATGCTGCCCAGAGTGTACAGCTACAGCGCGCGTCCCTCGAAGCGCTGGAAGATGGTCCCAAGACGCGCTGGGCACGAGCACGTATCCTCGGCGAACTCGGCTTAGCGCTGTTCCATGCCGGCGAAGCCGAAAAAGCCGAGCAATCGCTCGCTCTGTCGTTGGCCGAATTCGCAGATCTCCAATCGCAGGTGACCCCACAGACGGCCGAATTGCATCAGGCTTTCGGCGAGCTAGCCTTTAGGCGTGGCGATTTGTCTATCGCACTGGATCATTTCTCGGCGGGACATGAGTTCTGGGGCGAATTCGCCCCCGAAAGTGATCAGGCGAAAGTTGCGGAACGCTGGGTCGATGCGTGTCGCAGCAAAATGTCAGAAGCCGACCGGACCAGGCACGAAGCTGATGGATCGCTTCGGACCTAAATATTAATTATAGAGTGCGGTCAAAGGTGCGCTTGACTGACATCAATGGTCGGGTGAGTGTCTCGATTGAAGAAAATGTCCGAAAAAAAACCGCCTTTCGGCGGTTTTTTTATTTGATCTTCGCTTCCTTGTAGACCACGTGCTTGCGGGCAACGGGGTCGTACTTTCGCGTCTCCATCTTTTCGGGATGCAGACGCTTGTTCTTGGCCGTGGTGTAGAAGTGTCCTGTTCCGGCGCTGGAAACGAGTCTGATTTTGTCACGCATGTCGAATCCTCCGGAGTCTTAGACGCGCTGGCCCTGCGCGCGCAGGTCGGCGAGCACCTTCTCGATGCCGTGCTTGTCGATAATGCGCAGGCCCTTGTGCGAGATTCGCAGGCGAACGAAGCGCTTCTCGGACTCGAGCCAGAATCGCTTGCTCTGCAGGTTGGGCAGAAAGCGCCGGCGCGTTTTGTTGTTGGCGTGAGAAACGTTGTTGCCGCTCTGCGGCCGTTTCCCGGTTACCTGACAAACCCTGGACATGGCTTAAGTCTCTGATTTTAAGTAATTTGCCCGCGAACGGCAGGCAAAGAGCGGGACTTTATACCAGCACCGGCATGCCTTATCAAGGCCTCTCAGAGCAGGCCGCGGCTTGCCAGCGAGGTACTGGTGCCGTCGCCGATGACCAGGTGGTCCAGCAGCCGGATATCCAGCAGCTCGAGCGCGGCCTTTACCCGCCGGGTAATTCGTTCGTCCGCCTGGCTGGGCTCGGCAATCCCGGACGGATGGTTGTGGGCCAATATGACGGCAGCGGCGTTGACCTTAAGCGCCTGTTTGACTACTTCCCTGGGATACACCGAGGTGCCGTCTATAGTGCCGCGAAACAGCTCCTCGAAAGACAGGACGCGATGCCGATTGTCGAGATACAGGCAGCAAAAGAGCTCGTGTGGCAGATCGCGGAGCCTTGCCATCAGGAAGGCTTCGGTATCGGCCGGGCTTCGAATAGCGTGACCGACGGGCAAGGTCTGTTCGTAATACCGCCGGGCGAGCTCCGGCAGTGCCGCCAGGATACAAAGCCGTACGTCGCCAATGCCTTTTTCAGCAGCAAGCGACCGGCTCTCCGCATGCAGAAGCCGGCGCAAGCCGCCGAAACGGGCCAGCAGGCGGTCAGACAGGTCGAGCGCCGGTGTGGCATCACGGCCGCGTTGGAGAACGATGGCGAGCAGCTCCGCCTCGGATAACGAGGCGGCGCCGCCAAGCCGAAGTTTTCGGCGTGGTGCCGTCACCGGCGCCGGACTGACTGTTGCCATGGACGCTCCCTGTCCCTTGCGGATCCTGGCGAAGAGCAAAGGATCCCGCTGCTGCAGAGCGGCGGCAAGCGGCAAAACTCGGCATTTAGACGCGTTTGCTGGAAATCCGGCCAGTCCAGCGGCTAAGCTGGCGCATCCTGACCTGTGGACCGGAACCGATGACCCGATCGAAAATCTTGCTGGGCGTGACTGGCGGTATTGCGGCTTACAAAGCGCCCGAGCTGGTGCGGCGCTTGACCGAACGCGGAGCCGTGGTGCAGGTGGTAATGACCCGGGGCGCGCACGAGTTCACGACGGAAACGGCTTTGCAGGCCGTGTCCGGCAGGCCCGTGCGCAGCGATCTATGGGATTCGGATGCCGAGGCGGCGATGGGACACATCGAGTTGGCCCGGTGGGCCGATCGAATCCTGGTTGCCCCGGCGACCGCGGAGTTCATGTCGCGACTGGCAACCGGCTCTGCGGCGGACCTGTTGACAACGCTGTGCATCGCGAGCGAGGCGCCGATCTTCATTGCCCCGGCGATGAATCACATCATGTGGGCCAACCCGGCGGTGCAGGCGAATCGTCGGCTGCTGGAATCGCGCGGCGTCACCCTGCTCGGACCCGATGTCGGCGACCAGGCCTGCGGCGAAACCGGTCCCGGCCGGATGCTGCAACCCGAGGCCATCGCCAGGCAGCTCTTGGCACCGGCTATTGTGCCTGCTACGCACGAAAGGCCCCTGCTTGAAAAAACCGTCATGGTGACGGCCGGGCCGACCGTCGAAGCCATCGATCCGGTACGTTTTATAAGCAACAGAAGCTCCGGCAAGATGGGCTACGCGCTGGCGCGCGCGGCCGCCGCTGCCGGCGCGAAGGTCATCCTCGTCAGCGGGCCGGTCGATTTGCCGGCACCCGAGGGCGTGCAGCGAATCGACATCGAATCGGCGGAGGACCTCTATGCGGCCACGCACAAGCACATAGCCGGCGTGGATATCTTCATCGCAGCAGCCGCCGTTTCGGATTATCGTCCGGGGAATGTCGCAGCAAACAAGATAAAGAAGATGAATTCAGAGCTTCACATCGAGCTGGTCAGGAGCCCCGATATTCTAGCCTCGGTCGCGGAGCTGACAGACGGACCGTTCACGGTAGGTTTCGCCGCAGAAACTGAAAATCTGCGCGAACATGCCATGCAAAAACTCGTAAGCAAGAAGCTCGACATGATCGTAGCCAACAAGGTGGGTCCAGGTATCGGCTTCGACAGTGACAACAATGCTGTCGACGTGTTTTGGCGCGACGGCGAGCGATCCTTCCCGCTGTCGCCCAAGGCGGATCTGGCTGTGGCGCTGATCGGACTCGTTGCCGAGCGTTTCTCGGCGAGCTATGGTGCCGACACCCAGACCGAATTACCCGCCATTGCCATCAGGGAATAATCTGCGGTATGAATCCGGGCGATTCGCCCAATTGACCGAGCATCAATTTGCGAACTATCGAACTGAAGATACTGGACTCGCGTATCGGCGACTCCATTCCCCTGCCTCGTTACGCGACCGACGGATCCGCAGGTCTGGATATGCGCGCCTGCATCGACCAGGTGCTTAGCGTTGCGCCGGGCGAAACCCAGCTGATTCCCACCGGGCTTGCCATTCATATTGGCGATAGCCGGCTGGCTGCCGTACTTCTGCCTCGCTCCGGGCTCGGTCACAAGCACGGCCTGGTGCTAGGCAACCTGACCGGGTTGATCGACTCGGACTACCAGGGGCAGGTTTTCATTTCCTGCTGGAATCGCAGCGCGAAGGCCTACGAGATTCAACCGGGTGAGCGAATCGCACAGATGGTATTCCTTCCGGTCGAACAGGTTGCTTTCGAAGTGGTTCAGGAGTTTGGCCAAAGTGTCCGCGGCGAGGGCGGCTTCGGTCATTCGGGGAAAGCCTGACGGGGTCCAGGTCTAGTTCATGCCCTTGAGAGCTTTGAATCGGTCGATGTCTCCGTCGAACCGCGCAACGATGCTTTGCTCGTCATCCTGGAACTTCTGCAGGTTGCGCTGGTGCCGGGCAATGGCTTCCTTGGTCGTGGTGAGTTCCTTGACCAGGCTCGGATCGATCATTGGCGCGTTTTCGTCTTCGCTGTAAGGTCGATATTTCGATGCGTCCGCTTCCAGCTCCGCAAGACGTCGCTGCAGGTTTCGCAAATACAGTTCCGTGACTCGTGCCTGAGCCTGAAACAATTCGACGCGTCGATCGCGATGCATGATGATTTCGTCTATCGACAGGTAGGTGGCCAGCAACGCGATGTCTGCGCGGCGCTGCAATTCACGCTGTACCCGTAACTCCTCCAGGCGTTTTTCTTCGGCGATTTCTTCTTCGCTTTTCTTGCCTCGCATGATGTCCACGGTGATGCCGTGGTCATTGACAACCTGACGCTCGATATCTGCGTATTCCGCCGGAATACTGTCGCCGTAGTGCACGATGCCGTCGGCGTCGACCCAACGGTAGAGTTTTTGCGTCTCGGCGGCCGTTGCTGCAAGTGACACCAGCAGGAAACAGCCAAATGTGATCAGGACAAATCGCATACGGGAAATATCACATAGAACTCAGCAGTCAAAGTAGGGACTGGTTCGCGTATTTGCAGCTTAGTTTGCTTGCGTTCCACTGTAAACGTCAGCCTATAAATATAATAAAAACAGATAGTTAAGTTAAAACACCGTACTTCTGCTGGTACTTCAGAACAGGCTCCAGGAATTCACTGTATTCTTTCGATTCTTCGAGCAGCTCGACCAGGTCCTCGAGTCGGGCAATGCTGGCAACCGGGATGCTGAGCGTCTGTTCGAGTTCCTGCACCGCGGAACGGGAATCGCGACCAATCTCCTGCCGGTCGAGCGAAATGACCAGCCCGGCTACGGTTGCGCCCGCCGATTTGATGACTTCGCAGGCCTCGCGAACCGCGGTCCCTGCGGTGATGACATCGTCTACGATCATCACTCGATCCGCCAGCGGCGCGCCGACGATACTCCCGCCCTCGCCATGCGCTTTCGCCTCTTTGCGATTGAAGGCGTAGTTGGTATCGATATCATGGTGTTCGGCGAGCGCCGCGGCTGCCAGTGTGACCAGCGGTATTCCCTTGTAGGCCGGACCGAACAGCATGTCGAATTCGATCTCGGAATCGACGATGGCGGATGCGTAGTAGCGACCCAGCTTCGCGGCTGCGTAACCACTGCAAAAAAGACCGGCGTTAAAAAAATACGGACTGACCCTGCCGGATTTCAGCGTGAATTCGCCGAAACGCAGGACTTCCAGCTCGAGAGCAAGCTCGAGAAATTGTTGTCTGTAGGCTCGCATTCGCTTGGACCGGTTAGCAGGTTCTGTATGATGGCTCGCCTTGAAATTCTATTTGGTCAGCTGGCTCAGTTGCGAGCCAGTATGACAGAAAATCCGGCGGCTTTCGAAAGTTGCATAGGTAAATTTTCAGTCAGCCGAGCAAGCACACTACGAATTGGAGCAAATGTTGTTTCGAGTGATCACACTGAATGCGAACGGTATCCGTGCGGCCGCCAGGAAGGGTTTTTTCGACTGGATGGCGGAACAGAATGCCGATGTGGTGTGCATACAGGAGACCAAAGCCCAGCTTCATCAGCTCAGCGATCCGTGTTTCTCGCCTGTCGGGTATCACTGCTATTACGAAGATGCTGTCAAAAAAGGCTACAGTGGCGTTGCCATCTACTCACGCAAGGAACCGGACGAAGTCATTCGCGGTTTCGGCGTCAGGGAGTTCGATGACGAGGGCCGCTATATAGAGGTCCGGATTGGTGGGCTGAACGTCGTCTCGGTATACCTGCCGTCCGGCTCGTCCAGCGAGGAACGGCAGGCAGCGAAGTTTCGTTTTCTCGATGCGTTCACGCCGCACCTCGATACTCTGCAAAAGCGTTCAACCGAGTATGTGCTGTGCGGTGACTGGAATATTGCGCACAAAGAGATCGACCTGAAGAACTGGAAAGCCAATCAGAAAAATTCCGGTTTTCTTCCGGAAGAACGCCAATGGATGGATGAGCTGTTCGGACCGCGTCGCTATGTCGACGCTTTTCGGCAGGTCAACGCGGAGCCGGATCAATATACATGGTGGTCAAACCGCGGCAGGGCCTGGGACAACAACGTCGGGTGGCGACTGGACTACCAGGTAGTGACGCCCGGTCTGAAGCAAAGGATCATGCGCGCCGACATTTTCAAGACAGATCGATTTTCCGACCATGCGCCGTTGGTCATGGACTATGAATGGAATGCCGGTGACTGAGGCCGAAATCCCGGGCGTCGCGAGGCGGCAGTCCTTCGCAGAGGCGATCCTCAACCGGCGCATGCTGATCTGCGTTTTCACCGGCTTCGCATCCGGCCTGCCACTTTACGTTTTGATTCAGCTGGTTCCGGCATGGCTTCGGGTAGAGGGCGTCGGGCTCAAGGAGATCGGTTTTTTTGCGCTGATCGGTTTTCCATATACCTGGAAGTTTCTGTGGGCGCCGGTCATGGACCGTTACACACTGCCTTTCCTGGGGCGTCGTCGTGGATGGATGCTGCTGACCCAACTTGCGCTGCTTGCATCCATCGCCTCAATGGGCTTCGTCAAGCCGCAGTTGTCGATCTGGACCATTGCCTATCTTGCCGCTGCAGTCGCGTTCTTCAGCGCAAGCCAGGATATCGTGCTGGACGCCTATCGCCGCGAGCTACTGCCCGAGATCGAGCTGGGTCTGGGAAATGCCATACATGTTCAGGCCTACCGGCTTGCCGGACTCGTGCCGGGTTCACTGGCATTGATCCTCGCGGATTTCCTGCCGTGGCATGTCGTTTTCGCTGTGGTAGCAGGATTCATGCTGGTCGGTGTGTTGCTGACCTTGTTCATTCAGGAGGCGATCGCCGAGCCCAGTCCCCCGAAAACCTTGAGGGAAGCTGTCGTGGAACCGTTTCGCGAATTCGCCAGGCGCAAGGGGCTGCGCGCCGCAGCACTCATACTGGCCTTTCTGTTCCTGTACAAGCTCGGCGACAACATGGCCACGGCATTATCGAGCGCCTTCTACCTGGATATCGGCTTCAGCCTGACGCAGATCGGTTCGATCGCGAAATTTGCATCGCTGGTCGCAGTCATCGTCGGCGGCCTGGTTGGTGGTGTCATGATGATCCGGCTCGGCATCAATCGGGCGCTTTGGCTTTTCGGGGCGGTGCAAGTGATCAGCATCCTCGGGTTCGCGCTGCTTGCGGAGGTCGGGCCGAACCCATGGATGCTCGGCACGGTAGTAGCGCTGGAATACCTCGGTGTGGGTCTTGGCACGGCTGCATTCACGGCCTTCATTGCGCGCACGACCAATCCGGTATTTGCGGCAACCCAGTTCGCGTTGTTCACCGCGCTCACTGCTGTGCCGCGCACACTGGCCAATGCCACGACCGGAATAATCGTCGAGCAGGTTGGCTGGACGTCGTTTTTCGTGCTTTGCACGGTCCTCGCGATCCCCGGCATGCTGCTCCTTTTCAGGGTTGCACCCTGGAATGACTGAGGAGGCCGAGGTAGCCGTCGGCTTGCTGGCCGAACTCGCGGATCCCGGCTGCCGCGAATTCAGCATCGGCTCCGGCGACTGGCCATTCAGGGGATTCATTGTGCGACGCGGCGACGAGGTTTACGCATACCAGAATTTCTGTATGCACGTGGGTCATCCGCTCAACTGGAAACCGGATTCATTTCTTACCAAGGATGGCAGCAGGATTATCTGCTCATCGCACGGCGCACTTTACGAGATCGATAGCGGAGTTTGCGTGGCCGGGCCGTGCCCGGGAAAGAAGCTGAGATCGGTTGAGGTCGCGATACGCGATGGACAGGTTTTCGTGCGAGGGCCGGTTAGCGCCTGAAAACAGGGTCGCCTGCGGTGCAGGCTCCTACAGTCCTGCTACCACCGTTGCAGGAGCCTGCACCGCAGGCGACATCCTTATTCGATCTGGTCGAGGAACTCGAGAGGATCGTGCCACCCCACCGGCAATTCCCCGTTGTTCTCGCCGGTAAAGTCTTCCGGATCCATGTCCACGGATCCGGACCAATCTTCCGGTGCCCCAACCGATTCAATTAACAACAATGGCCAGCGATCCAGGTCGATCTCGTCTATGGTGCCGTCGAAATACTGCAGATCCACGGTGGCATCTTCTTCGTCAATCGCGACGACTTCAAAAAGATTGCCATTGTTGCGTCTGTACCAGTGCCCGATTACGGGATATGCGACAGCCATATTCGTACCCTGTATCAGTCGTTGTTCAGAATTCCTGTGTGTGTTTCATCCTTAAGACGTATTTATAAAGCAATATAAATCTCTTGCAAGTCCGTTCGTGCGCGCTACTTTGGAAGGAATCTAGTTCGATTTTCCAGCCTGTTGATGTTTAATGTGAATTTTTTCCAGGCGCCAGTCCCAAATCCGATGACCTTTGCCGAGACCGCGCCTTTCGAACTTGGTTTGCGGCCGATCCAGCGCATTTTCACCTCTGTGCTCGCGCCGCTCTGCAACGGCAAATCCGTGACCTGACGCCAATAGCTCGTCGATGTGCTCGGCGTAATTTTCCCAATCGGTCGCAATATGCAGTGTCCCGTCGGCCGACAACTTGCGCGCCGCCAGCTGTAAAAAACCTGGCTGAAGAATGCGCCTCTTGTGATGCCGCTTTTTCGGCCACGGATCCGGAAAATAAAGATTGATGCGTAGCAGGCTGCCGTCGGCAACCTGCAACTCCAGGACTTCGAGCGCATCGTGAACGATAACGCGGAGGTTACCGATGCCAGATTCTTCGGCCAGCAGCAGGCAGTGCCCGACGCCGGGCTCGTGCACCTCGACGCCAATGTAGTCGAGTTGTGGATTGGCGGCAG
>JAOUGX010000172.1 GCA_029865385.1 Gammaproteobacteria bacterium | reverse complement strand
GTGCACCGTTATTCGATGGCATGGGCGATCATCACCACCCGATAACCACTGCCGATCCGGCGGCGCAGCGCTATTTTGATCAGGGCCTGATCATCGACTTCGCTTTCAATCACGCGGAATCGGCACGATCGTTCCGGGCAGCGCAGAATCTCGATCCGAAATGCGCCATGTGTTTCTGGGGCGAAGCGCTGGCGCTCGGGCCGAATATCAACGTTACGAGCAACGGCAAGGCCGTGATGTCCGATGACGAACGCAAGAAAGCTTTCGCTGCCATACAGAAAGCGATCGAGCTAAAAGATCACGCAAGCGAAAAAGAACGCGATTACATCGACGCCATGGCGGTTCGTTATAACGGCGATCCGTCGACGCCTCGCGAACCACTGGACGAGGCCTATGTCCAGTCGATGCGCGCGCTGCATCAGAAATATCCTGATGATGATGATGCTGCATCGCTGTTTGCCGAAGCCATCATGAACACCATGCCCTGGGATTACTGGCTCGACGGAGAAAATCCGAAGCCGCTGGCTGCCGAAGCCATTGTGGCTCTCGAAACCGTATTGAGCCGCTCACCGGCCCATCCGATGGCGATCCATCTCTACATACATGCTGTAGAAGCGTCGTCCAGCCCGCAACGCGCGGAAGGTCCTGCAGACATGCTGGCCAACCTGGTTCCGGGCGCCGGCCACCTCGTGCATATGCCGTCGCATATCTACTGGCGGGTCGGTCGATACAATGACGCTTCAGAAGCCAATGTAAAAGCCGCAGCCGTCGACGAAGCCTACATTGCAGCCTGCAACGCGCAGGGTTTTTATCCGGCCGCCTATTACCCGCACAACATTCACTTCCTGTGGGCGGCGTCCAGCATGGAAGGCCGCAGCGCGGTAGCGATAGAAGCCGGTCGCAAGGTTGCTGCCAACGTGAAGCTTGAAATGATCGAGCAGTTTCCCGGTGTCGAATTTTTCCAGACGATCCCGTTGCTGAGCCTGGTGCAGTTCGGTCGATGGGAAGAAATCCTGGAAGAACCGCGGCCGCCGGAGAACCTGGAATATTCGAACGGCATCTGGCATTACGCGCGTGCCGTTGCCTTTGCCAACCAAGGCGATCTCGAATCGGCCCGTCTCGAGCATCTGACACTGGTGCCACTGCGCAAGGCTACAGACGTTGTTTTCCTGGATTCGATCCTGTACCCGGCCACAATGCTACTGGAGATTGCCGACGAACTGGTGCAGGGAGAAATCGCTATGGCGGAAGGCGATTTCGAGAAAGCCGTTTCGCACTTCGAGATTGCGGTCGGCGTGCAGGATCAGCTGCCTTATACCGAACCGCCATTCTGGTATTACCCGACCCGCCACACGCTCGGTAAGGCTTTACTCGCGGCCGGCGATGCAGTGACGGCCGAGTCGGTGTACCGCCGCGACCTGGAAATCTACCCGCACAATGGCTGGGCGATGTTCGGGCTCATCCAGAGCCTGAAAGCCCAGGGCAAGGATGCGAGCGAACAGGAGGCGATGTTCAAGCACATGTGGGGTCGTGCCGACGTCACGCTGACGGCCTCTCGATTGTGATTTGTGTCGAGTCCGGCGAACTGTCGCCGGACTCGACTTCACCCGCAGCTCAGCCGCCCAATGCGCTGAGTTTCGCGTGCACGGATGCGTTGCCTCCCAGCGCCAGAATGATGACCAGGTCGCCAGGCTGTGCCCAGGCCAGCGCGGCATCCTGCGAATCGCTTTCCTCTTCGAAATAAAGAATCTGCTCATCACGGGCGCCGCATTTTTTCAACTCGTCACGCAACAGGGCATGTACTTCGCCGTGCGGACGGCCGCGCGCATACGCAGCCAGTTCGGAAATGATCACTCGCTCCAGGCCTATTGCCCAGGCGCTTCGTGCAAGCTGCCGAATCTGTGCGTCCGTTCGATCGCCTGCCTGACCGAAACACAGCACGCGCCGCTTTGCCGGCACGGCCCGGGCCATGTCGAACAATGCCCGCATCGCGTGCGGGTTGTGCGCAAAATCGACCAGGACCTTGAAATTCCGGATGTCGTACAGATTGCAGCGGCCCGGATTGCTGTGCGGCGACATGCTTGTCAGCCCGGCGCGAACCTGCGCAAGTGTCGCGCCCAGTCTGCAGGTCACGGCGGCGGCGGCGAGCGCATTTGCTACGTTGTGTCGCGCAGCGCCGCCTAGAGCAACCGGGATCTCGTTGATTCGGCAGATCGTGTCCCGCCGACCCGCATCGACGCGTACCAACTCCTCGCCGGCAAGTACGAACGCTCGCCCGTCCGAGTCCGTGTGCGCTGTTACGACTGGATTGTCGATATCCATGCTGAACCAGTCGATACGTCTGGAATAAGCAGCAGACCGGGATACGAGCAGCGGATCATCGGCATTTAAAACCAGGGTCCCGTTGACTTCGACCGCCTGGCTGACGATCCACTTGATATCCAGCAGCTCGTCCATATTCTGCGAAGCAAAATCTCCCAGGTGGTCTTCCGCGATATTGGTGATTAATGCAACTTGCGCCTGCCCGACGCCGAGTCCGCGCCGCAACAATCCGCCGCGCGCGGTTTCCAGGATCGCAACCTGCACTTCCGGGTGGCGCAACACGGCCCTTGCGCCTCCCGGACCGGACCAGTCGCCTCGATCGACGACTTGCCCATTGACCGATATCCATTCCGTCGAGCTGAGGCCGACGTATTGGCCCGCTCCGCCCAGAATGTGTGCGGCGAGGCGCACCGTAGTGGTCTTGCCATTCGTCCCGGTTACCAGCGCAACGGGAATCTCCTGAAAGAATTTCCAGTCCAGCGTGTCGACTTCCGGCAATTCGCGAACCGGCCAGACCTGGGAGTGCTGGCCGTGACCTAAAGATGCCAGCGCGTCATCCCACAGAAAAGCCGTGTGATGTTCGATGGCCGCCCGCTGCAAACTCAGCAGCGGCGCATTGGCCTCGGCCGCGGCCTCTTCCACGATCTCGGCACACATCGCATCGAAATCCGGCGCATCACTGCCGTCGAGTTCTGCGTTACAGAGTGCCCAGGCCCGCTCGCTGAGTGATGACGCCGCGTAGAGCACATCGATCGGTGCCGCAAAAAACAAACTGATACCGCCGGCGAAAAGCCGATGTCGCGATTCCGAACGCTGCCAGCCGACCGCGTCGAATATCCGCGGCAAATTTTTCTCCCAGCACTCGAGCAGGCGTGCCGCTTCATCTGCGGAACAGCGAATGTCGAGTATCGCGCCAGGCTCGTGCCCGAACAGGTTCGGGCCCGTCAGCCTGCGTGCGTCGAGTAATTCCATGCCGCCGTCAATCGCCTTCTTCGCGCGCGATACGGACGCCCCGCTCGTCGCTGATCAGCTCCAGGCTGGCATCGAGCTCGAAGGAACCTGTTTCCGGCAGGTCGACGACGGCCGCTTTCTTTTTCGCCACGAACTCGGCTTTCGCGCCGGAATTGAAGTAGATGATCTGCTTCCAGGTACGCTTGATATTGTCCGCAAGAATCAGTATCAGATCGCCGGGACCGGCCAACTCGAGCGCACGCGACGTTGCGCCCTGTTCGTCTGGAATAACATCTATCGCATCGGCAGGAACGCCCTTCTCGAGCAGCCGCGTCCTGAGCATTCCGGCAACTTCGTCTTTGCCGCGGCCTCGTCGATTGTCGTCGCAACGACAGATGTAATGATCGAAGTGTCCGGCCGCGATATCGCCAATCTCATTTATGTCCTCATCGCGCCGGTCCCCGGGTGCCGCAAGTACGACTATGCGGCGACCATCGACATCGAATCGGTCGACCATGTTGCACATGGCGCGAACGGCGGCAGGATTGTGCGCATAGTCGAGAATGACCTTGAAAGGGTGCTCGTCGTAGATATTGGTGCGGCCAGGAGCCTGG
>JAOUGX010000014.1 GCA_029865385.1 Gammaproteobacteria bacterium | reverse complement strand
ATCGATATCGAATTCGGTCATTTCTGCTATCTGGCGGTAGTGGAAGAAGCCGAGTTCGTGCAAGGTTTGCTCGATCGCCGGACCGACACCTTTTATCAGACGCAGGTCGTCGTACGCTTCGTTTCGGTCCGACGTGCCTGCATCACTGGTTTGCCCGGAGGACGTTTCGTCGTGGCCGGCGAGATACGGCGGCAGTGCATTGTTCGCGGATGTCTCGAGGGAGTCCAGCGAATCTATCGCATCGGCGGCGATTCCGGCCAAATGTTCGTCGTTTGTCGACGGTGTTACGCGAGCCCACGGGCCGTCGTCGTCATCAGCCGTCGCAGGCAGCGGATCTTCGCTGCTATCGTCGGGTTGCCACCCGGACAGCGGCAGGGGGTCATCGTCAATCTGATCCTTAAGTCCCGTGACTTCGTTTTCCAGCGTATCCTCATGAGGCTCGTTCGACGCATCGAGCCCTTCCGGCAACGTGTCGGCATCAACCGGTTCTATTCGCGTGTGCTCCGAGCCGATAACACTTTCCAGTGAGTCGATTTTTGCAAGGGCACGCTCCAGTTCGTTTCGTGCCTCCTCGCATTCGGTACGGGATTGGAGGAGCTCGCTACGCACCTCGCCAAGTTCGTTTTCGATCTCACGGGCTTCTTCGTCGCGTGTCCGGTAGCGATCCACCAACGGCGGCACGCGGCTTTGCCAGTCAGCCAGTTCATTGCTAAGCCGCTGGATTTTTTGCTCTTTCTGCAAGATGGCCTGTTCGCTGGCGGCGTCTCTTGCTGATTTGCTACGCAGTTCGTCCTGGAATTTGTCGCGCTGCGCGACGGCAATGTCCAGTTCGTTGCGCACGTCCTTGAACTGGCGCTGCAATTCGTCGCGTCGCTGAAAGGTCTCTTTCAGCGATTCCGACAATTCCTTTGCTCGCAACGTCGAGTCCTTGATCGATGCCTGGTACTGGTTGACCTGTTCCATCAGGCTTTTGTTTTGCTTGGCGAGGCGATTGTGTTCCGATTGTTGAGACTCCATTTGCTGCTGCCAGCCCGCGTTGACAGCGATTTTCTCCTTCGCGCAACGGTCCCCGCGAAGGATCCATCCTAAAACGACGCCGAGGCACAGGACCAACAGCAGGAGCGCTATTGTCATCGCAGTGATTTCGGGCATTGGCGATCCATCCATGCCGATTATGAAGCCAGGCGAACCTGTTCGAGTTTCTTCAATACTTCGTCGATCTGTGTGACTGCCCAGTCGATCTGCTCGCGCGTTATGACGAGCGGCGGTGCCAGCCGCACGACGGTCTGGTGCGTTTCCTTGCTCAGCATGCCTCGACGCATCAGCTCCTCGCACACTCGCCGTGCTCTGGCCTGCGCGGGATCAATATCGATACCGACGAAAAGGCCGCGGCCCCTGATTTCTGTAATCAGCGGGCTCTTCACCGAGCGGAGTTTCTGCAGCAGGTATTCGCCGTTACTGGCGCTTGCCTCGGACAGTTTCTCATCCACCAGGATGTTCAGTGCTTCCAGGCCAATTGCCGCACCGAGCGGATTTCCACCGAAGGTACTGCCATGGTCGCCTGGCGTGAAAACGTCCATGATCTCGCTGCGTGCCAGGAACATGGACACCGGCATGATACCGCCGCCCAGCGCCTTGCCGAGAATCAGGCCGTCCGGTACGACGCCGTCATGCTCGCAGGCAAGAAATTTTCCAGTGCGGCCAAGACCCGTCTGGATTTCATCCGCTATCAGCAACACGTTGTGTTTCCTGCATATGTGCTGGCAGGCCTTGAGGTAACCGTCCGGCGGAATGACGATGCCGCCCTCGCCCTGGATCGGCTCGATCAGGAATGCCGCCGTATTTGCGGTGATGGCTTTTTCGAGCGCTGCTATGTCGCCGTAATCCACGAGCTTGAATCCGTCGGGAAAGGGGCCGAAGCCACCCTG
Organism: Gammaproteobacteria bacterium; assembly: GCA_029865385.1. Classification (GTDB taxonomy): domain Bacteria; phylum Pseudomonadota; class Gammaproteobacteria; order Steroidobacterales; family Woeseiaceae; genus JAKEGN01. The sequence continues at coordinate 56,834 of JAOUGX010000014.1, read as the reverse complement.
GTATTGCGGTTCATCGGACATCGCAACAATGGCGATCGTGCGGCCGTGGAAGTTGCCGCTGCAGGCGATGATTTCGGCCTTGTCCGTTTCGACTCCCTTGGATTGATAGGCCCACTTGCGCGCCGCCTTGATGGCCGTTTCCACCGCCTCCGCGCCAGTATTCATTGGCAATGCACGCTCCTGACCGGTGAGCTCGCATGCGCGTTTCAGAAACGGGCCGAGAGTATCCGAATGGAATGCCCGCGAAACGATGTTCAGTCGCGCGACCTGTTTTTGCACCGCGTTTACCAGGCGCGGGTGGCAATGTCCGTGGCTGACGGCCGAGTAGGCGCTCATCATGTCCAGGTACTTCTTGCCCTCGATGTCCCATACCCAGGCGCCCGAGCCGCGCGTCAACACGACAGGCAACGGATGATAGTTGTGCGCGCAATAATTGTTTTCGAGTTCGATCTCGGCGTTCATATCAGGTGTATCCGGACTGGAGAAGAATTTTGAACCGCCAAGAGCGGTTCTCATAAGGTCATAATTTTACAGCAATATCAGGCGTGCAAGCCAGCTCGGCAAAGGCCGCAGCGGAATCCGAAGTCCGGCCATCGAACTTGCAGCGGGCAATATCTTCACACAGGCTCGCCGCAATCGGCCGGTCGGGCCCACGGGGAAACCAGCAGTTGAACGAACACAACATCGTCTATGCCATCGTCACGGTCGCCGGGCTGGGCGTCGGCGCCCAATGGCTGGCCTGGCGCCTCAAATTGCCTGCAATTGTCCTGCTCGCGGCAGTTGGCCTGCTGACAGGGCCGGGCCTGGGGCTCATTGACCCGAGCGCGGATTTCGGACAGTACTTGCGACCGGTGGTCAGCATTTGTGTCGCTATCATCCTGTTCGAGGGTGGGTTGAGCCTGCACCTGCGCGACCTCAAGGAGTCCGCGAAGGGCGTCAGGCGACTGGTGTACCTCGGTGTCCCGCTGGCCTGGGCCTTTTCCAGCACATGTGCCCATTACATCGGCGGTCTGGACTGGCCGGTATCGCTGGTATTCGGCGCCATCATGGTGGTTACGGGCCCCACCGTGATCATGCCGATTCTGCGGCAGGCGGCGCTGAATCGGCGAACCGCCTCGTACCTCAAATGGGAAGGCATCGTCAACGATCCGATCGGCGCGCTGCTGGCAGTGCTGGTATTTCAGTTCTTTATTCTGCAGGGCAGCGGCTCGGGATGGCAGGAAGTCGCCGAAAGCCTTGTCTACGCGATTGCCTGCGGCATTGTGCTTGGCGGTGCCGGTGGCTGGCTGATCGCCCGGGCCATGCACCGCGGGATGGTGCCGGAATACCTGAAAAGCCCGGTCCTGCTGGGGCTTGTGCTTGTGGTTTATGCGCTGTCGGAATGGTTTCAGCAGGAAGCCGGCCTGTTGGCGGTCACGGTCATGGGCATCGTGGTCGGCAACATGAACCTGCCCGGTATCGGCGATATGAAGCGCTTTAAGGAATACATCACGATCATGCTGGTATCCGTCGTGTTCGTCTCGCTGACCGCCGATCTCGACATGGCCTCGCTGGGCGCTATCGGCTGGCGCGGCGTAGCGCTTGTCGCCGCCATCATGCTGCTGGCTCGCCCGGCGGCGATCATGCTCGCCACAATCGGCGCCGGCATGCAGCTCACCGAGCGCTTGTTGTTGAGCTGGATCGCACCCCGCGGCATTGTGGCAGCCGCGACAGCCGGCGTGATGGGTCCACGAATGGTCGATGCCGGCTATTCCGCAGAAGTGTTGCTGCCGCTGGTGTTCGCCATCATTTTCGCCACCGTGTTTGCGCACGGACTGAGTATCAACTGGCTGGCCGCCCGGCTTGGTCTCGCATCCCGGCACCGCGACAGCGTGCTGGTGGTCGGTGCCTCGCCATGGACAATCGAGCTCGCGCAAAAGCTGCACGATGCCGAGGTGAACGTATTGCTGGCCGATACGTCGTGGCACAGCCTGCGTTCCGCCCGGCTGGCGGGCATTCCGGTTTTCTATGGAGACATACTGTCGGAATTTGCCGAGGAGTCGATTGAACTTGCACACGTACAGACAGTTCTTGCCGCCACGTCGAACGACGCATACAACGCACTGGTATGTACGGCAATGGCGCCTGAGATTGGCCAGAAAAAAGTTTTTCAGCTGGCGATGGGCAGCGATGCCGAAGAGGATCCACGCGCGCTGTCGAGACCTCGCCGCGGCAATCTGGCATTTGACGCGAAGCACGATTTCGACATGCTTTGGCGCTTGTACATCCGCGGCTGGAAGATTTTCAAGACTAAGATCTCTGAGACCTACAGTTACGAGGATTTCGTTGCCGACCGGCCCGCCGACGTGCTGGAGATCCTGGTAATGCGGGCGGGTGGAGAGGTCGAGTTCCTCAAGAGCGACGCTGAGAATGAGTTCAGGTCCGGCGATACGATCGTGTATTTCGGCACAGAGCGGGAGGTCAGGGAGGCCGGCGATGAATAAACCACCGGGCTCCGAGAAGCTCGCAGTTCCGGGGCCGGCAGGTTCCCTGCAGGCAATTCTGGAGACGCCGGCTGATAACACATCGCGAGCCTGTGCCGTCATATGTCACCCCCACCCGTTGCATGGTGGAACGATGCATAACAAGATCGTGCATACGCTGGCTCGCGCATTTGTTCACAGCCGGATCCCGGCCCTGCGCTTCAATTTTCGCGGAGTAGAGAGCAGCGAGGGCAGCTATGACGACGGCAGGGGGGAATTGCAGGATGCACTCGCATGCGTGGACTTCATGCGCCGGCGCTCACCCGGATTGCCACTCTGGCTGGCGGGGTTTTCCTTCGGCGCGGCAATCGCAATTCGCGCATCCGTGAAGGTAGAGACCGCCGGCCTGGTCAGCATCGCGCCGGCGGTTTCGCGACTTGCCGCAGGCATGGAGGCCCAGCCGGATTGTCCGTGGCTCATTGTTCAGGGAGATCAGGATGAACTAGTGGATGTCGATGAAACCGTTGACTGGGTTAATCGACTGGATCCCGGACCGGAGCTGCAGATTTTCGAAGATACCGAACACTTTTTTCACGGCAAGCTGGTACGACTTCGCAGCGCTGTCGAGGCGTTCATCGAAGCAGCCGGGTAGCCGCGGTTGCTGTCGACGGGCAAGAAAAAACCGGGCAGATAGCCCGGTTTTTTTTGCACAGATTCGGTATCGAAGACAGAATCCGGCGCCTCGAACGGATGAACTCCGATCTACTTGACCATGTCCTTCAGGCCCTTGAGCGCCGCAACCTTGACAACCTTGCTGGCTGGCTTGGCTTTGAACATCATTTCCTGGCCGGTAAAGGGGTTTACGCCTTTACGTGCCTTGGTCGCCGGCTTCCTCACGACGCGCATCTTCAGAAGGCCGGGGATTGCAAACAATCCCGGACCGTTGCGACCGCCGAGGTTCTTCTTGATCTGGCCTGCCAGTGAATCGAATACGGCGGCGACGTCTTTTTTTGTCAGACCGGTGTCTTCGGCAATGTTTGCGAAGATTTCGGATTTGGTTGGTGCCTTGCTTGCTGCCATGAAAAATAAACTCCCGAAAAAAGAAAAAACGGGCGAGGCCCGTGAAAAATCCTGCGCGACGATATCACAAGATCTCCGGATTGGTAAGCCGGGAAACGCGTTTCAGGCGTATTTTTAAGGGTTTTTGCGCAATCCGGGCGACATTTCGCTCAGTTTGTGTAGAACTGGCGTTTAAATCGCACGCTGGAGGCTTCCGTCTCGCCCTCGGGTATGACACTGATATCGAAGATCAGTGTTTCCTGATTGGCGACCGGAGTCTCGCCAATATAGTAAATGGCTTCCTGTTCCTGAATCTTGCGCATGACGACGTTTTTCAGCTGCCCCGTGAGGTTGACGGTCTTGACCGTCACTGTGCCGGAAACGGGCTTGCCGCTGGTCGCTTCGAGAATGGAAACATTCAGCATTGCCCGATTCTTGCTACGGAGTATGTTATAGGCGCGGGCCACTTCGGGCGGCAGCTGGTCTGTCAATTGGGCGCTGAAATGCACGACGTGATTTCCTATTTGGGACGACGACGCTCCGGCGGGCTGGGCTTCGGGTACGGTTGCATTCTCGCCGGGCCCGCCACAACTGGCGAGCATGGACAGGCAGGACAGAGTGATTATTATTCTGCTGAAATTCATGTGACCCGACCCCCCGGTGCGGTAAATTCTCGGACGCGGTCACTATAGCCCATTGCCGCCGCCCGGCCTATAGATACTGGCTTTTGCGGGCTTCGGAATCCTAGCGGATCTGCGGCAGAAGGTCAGCCAACGCCATGTTCAGCGCAATCAAAAGTACGATGACGATGTAAGCCGAGAGGTCGATGACACCCAGCGGCGGGATGATTTTCCGGACCGGGCGCAGCAGCGGTTCGGTCATGTCGACAAGCAGATCAGACAGGGGTCCGAAATATCTTCCGAGCAGGTTGAGTATGACGCGAATGACAATGGCTACTATGAACATCACGACGCTCAACATGGCGAGGTTGACGAAAGCCGCAACAACCAGCCACAGCATCGATGTGGGCGATGTGAATACGCCAAATGCGGATGGCCCGCGTGCCAGAAGCAACATCAGCAGCGATACGGCGAACTGAATCGCGAAAGCGACTATCACGGTCGCAGTATCCACACGGCCCATCGCGGGAATGAACCGCCGCAGCGGCACGATCAAAGGCGACGTGAACCGCAGCACACCCTGTGCGACAGCGTTACGGAAATTTGCCCGCAACAGCGGCAGCCAGAAACGCAGCAACAGGATCAATAGATAAAGCTGTGCAAACGTATCCAGCAGGAAGATGAGCGCATCGATCATTTTTTTGTGGGGTCCCGAAAACTCTATTTCCTGACCGGCGTATTGGCGAGTTCTGCGGCACGATCCCTCGCGGCGACAATCGCCCGGGCAAAGATAGCACGAGCATCGGCTTTCTCCAGATACTCGAAAGCGGCTGTCGTTGTACCACCCGGAGAGCGAACGCGGTCTATCATTCTGGACATCGGCTCATGCCCGGCCGATGCGAGGGCAGTCGCTCCCCGCGCGGTCTCGACAGCGAGAGTGCGAGCGGTCTCAGGATCGATACCCAATTCTATCGCGGTTTCTATCATCACATCGATGAGTAGATAAAAATAGGCCGGGCCGGTGCCGGACACGGCTGTAACTGCATCCATTTTCGATTCGTTTTCCAGCCACACGACTTCGCCAACGGCAGACATGATCTTCTCCGCCATAGCGCGTCCCGCAGCATCTGTCCGGTTGTTGGCAAACAAAGCGGATATACCCTGGTCTATCAGGGCGGGCTGGTTGGGCATTACACGGACCACACTGAGCCGGCCACCGAGCCAGGATTCGATGTCATCGGTTCTAGGTCCCGCGGCGATCGAAATTACCAAGGGCTTTTGTTGCTGAACCACGTCACGGAGGTCTTCGCAAACAAACTTCAGGATCTGCGGTTTCACGGCGAAAAGCAGCGTCTCGGCCGCGGCTGCCACGGTCTGGTTACTGTCGCTGACAAGTGCACCCGGCAGCTCTTTACGGAGCGCGGCACACTGTTCTGCCCGCGGATGTGACACCAGCAGGTCGGTGGCATGCATGCCACCGCGCAACAGCCCTCCCGCGATCGCCCTGGCCATGTTGCCGCCGCCGATGATGCCGGTTCTGGTTTTGATCATGTTCGTTACCCTGCTCGTTTGCGGTATACGGAGATGGGCCAAGCGTCACCGGCTGCGCTCTCCGAACAGCGCCGTGCCTATGCGCACGATCGTTGCGCCTTCGTGAATGGCCGCGGCGAAGTCCGCACTCATTCCCATGGACAGCGTATCAAGATTCAGCCCGGTGGCGTTCAGCGAATCCAGAAGTTCGCGTAGTCTTGCGAATGGCTCGCGTTGCCGGTCGAAGCCTTGCCGGATCGCTGGAAGGCACATCAAGCCGCGAAGTCGAATTCGCGGAAGTCCGGCAATGGCATCGGCAAGCGGCTGCAATCCGGACGCCGCGATTCCGGATTTGCTGGGCTCGTCGTCGATGTTGACCTGAATGCAGACATTGAGAGGCGTTGCGTCCGATGGGCGTTGATCGCTCAGTCGCTCGGCGATCTTCAGGCGATCGACCGTGTGCACCCAGGAGAAATGCTCCGCGACAAGCCTCGTCTTGTTGGTTTGCAGGTGCCCGATGAAGTGCCAGACGAGGTCGTCCCGACCGACCTCAGTCATCTTGTCGATGCCTTCCTGTGCCGTGTTCTCGCCGAAGTCCCGCTGCCCCGCTTTTGCCGCCTCGAGTACGGCCGAAACAGGTTGCCGCTTGCTGGCGGCAAGCAGCCGCACCTGGTCCGGCGAACGGCCAGCCTCGACTGCCGCCCGCGCCAGCAAATCTTGGATTTTTCGAAAGTTTTCCGTGACTCCAATCACGTTTTGCTCCGAGTGCTCGGCTATACTAGGCAGCCAACAGGCCGGGTTATGGTAAGTCCGGCCGCCAAAATTCTAGAGGGAAATCTATGGCCGTCGACGTTGCCCAGCTGTTGTCATTTGCAGTGAAAAACAACGCGTCCGACCTGCACCTTTCTGCCGGTGTGCCGCCCATGATTCGTGTCGATGGCGACATCAAGCGAATCAACATGCCGGCGCTGACCCACAAAGACGTCAATAGCATGGTGTACGACATCATGAATGACAAGCAGCGCAAGGACTACGAAGAGTTCCTGGAAACCGATTTCTCGTTCGAAATTCCGAAGCTGGCGCGTTTTCGCGTCAATGCATTCAACCAGAATCGTGGCTCGGCCGCCGTATTCCGAACCATTCCTTCGGAAATCCTTTCGCTGGACGACCTGGGCGCGCCGAAGATATTCAAGGATGTGTCGATGCATCCGCGTGGCATCGTGCTGGTTACCGGGCCAACGGGTTCCGGTAAGTCCACGACGCTCGCCGCGATGGTCGACTACGTCAACAACAACAAGCCGGATCACATTCTCACTATCGAGGACCCGATCGAGTTCGTGCACGAGAGCAAGAAGTCGCTGATAAACCAGCGCGAGGTGCATCGAGACACGCTCGGATTCAACGAGGCACTGCGCTCTGCGCTCCGCGAGGATCCGGATGTAATCCTGGTCGGCGAGTTGCGAGACCTCGAGACCATCCGGCTGGCGCTGACCGCCGCCGAAACAGGTCACCTGGTGTTTGGCACTCTGCATACGAGTTCGGCAGCAAAGACCATCGACCGAATCGTCGACGTATTCCCCGCCGCGGAAAAGGAAATGGTTAGGGCCATGTTGTCCGAGTCATTGCGCGCGGTCATTTCCCAGACACTGCTCAAGAAAATCGGTGGCGGTCGAATTGCGGCCCACGAGATCATGATCGGTACACCAGCGATTCGAAACCTGATTCGCGAAGGCAAGATTGCGCAGATGTACTCATCCATTCAGACAGGCAGCGGATCCGGTATGCAGACGCTGGACCAGAATCTGCACGAATTGATGACCAAGGGCCTGATCAACAAGGAAGAGGCTCGATTCCGCGCGGTCAACAAAGAAAATTTCTAAAGGCAAAAGGATTTTTGCCGTACGTAGGACAGGAGTGAGAGGAAAATGGAACGCGAACAGGCAGTCAGGCTGACACAGAATCTGCTGCGAAAGATGGTGGAGAAGGAAGGTTCCGATCTCTTCATCACTTGCGGATTTCCGCCCGCAATCAAGGTCGATGGCACCATTCACAAAGCGACCGACTCGCCGCTGACCGCGGAGCAGTCAGCGATGATGGTGCGATCCATCATGAACGACAAGCAGATCAAGGAATTTGACGCAACCAAGGAATGCAATTTCGCGATCGCTCCGCAGGGCATCGGGCGGTTCCGCGTAAGCGCCTTCATCCAGCAGGGAATGATCGGTGCCGTACTTCGGACCATTACAACCGAAATTCCGACGCTCGAGGATCTCGACCTGCCGCCGATTCTGAAAGATGTGGTGATGAACAAGCGCGGCCTGGTAATCGTAGTGGGCGGTACGGGATCCGGCAAATCGACGACGATGGCCGCGATGATCGGTCACCGTAATCAGCATTCGAAAGGCCATATCGTCTCGATCGAGGACCCAGTCGAGTACGTACATCCGCACCAGGGATGCGTCATCACGCAACGCGAGGTGGGTGTCGATACCGAGTCCTGGCATGCTGCACTGAAGAACACGCTGCGCCAGGCGCCGGACGTCATCCTGATCGGCGAGATTCGCGATCGTGAAACCATGGAATACGGCATCCAATTTGCCGAAACAGGCCATTTGTGCCTGGCAACCTTGCATGCCAACAGTGCGAACCAGGCACTCGACCGAATCATCAACTTCTTCCCTGAAGAACGGCGCGGACAGTTGTTGATGGACGTTTCACTGAATACACGGGCATTCGTATCGCAACGTCTGATACCGCGAGAGAGCGGTGTCGGCCGAATCGCCGCCATGGAAATCATGCTGAATACGCCGCTGATCGCCGACCTGATATTCAAAGGAGAGGTCGGGCAGATCAAGGAAATCATGGCCAAATCGACGCGCCTTGGCATGCAAACGTTCGACCAGGCGCTGTTCGCACTTTACGAGGAAGGGCACATTTCCTACGAGGAAGCGATGCGAAACGCCGATTCGAAGAACGAATTGAGGCTGCGAGTCAAACTGGAAAGCAAGCGCGATTCTTCGCTCGCCGACCATCAGTCTGAAAGTCTCAGAATCATGGAGGAAGATACCGCCCGGACTTTCTGAGCGGGACGACGGAATGCGTGAGGCCAGGGAATGAATGTAAAACCGCTGTTTAAACTGATGGTTGAAAAAAAGGCTTCGGACCTTTTCTTCGCACCGTTTGCGCCGGCGAAAATCAAGATTGACGGCAAGATCATGCCGGTCAACAAGCTGGAAATGACACCGAAGATGGTCAAGCAGGCGGCAATCGAGCTGATGACCGAGGACCTGCTCGATCAGTTCACTCGCGAACTCGAAGTCGACTTTGCGATTTCCGAGCCCGGCCTCGGCCGCTTTCGCGTCAACGTATTCCACCAGCGCGGCAACGTTGCCATGGTGCTGCGGTACATCACGGCTGAAATGCCGACCCTGGAAGATCTGGGAATGCCGGAGCAGTTGAAGGATCTGGTCATGCTGAAACGTGGCCTGGTGCTGATGGTCGGCGCCAGCGGCAACGGCAAGTCGACCACCCTGGCTGCGATGATCAATCATCGCAATGAGAAAACGTCGTCACATATTATTACCGTGGAGGATCCGATCGAATTCCTGCACCCTAACAAGCAGTCCATCGTCAACCAGCGAGAAGTAGGGCTCGATACAAAGTCTTATGAGCGCGCTCTGCGCAGTGCGATGCGTGCAGCGCCGGATGTCATCCAGATCGGTGAGATTCGCGACCGTGAGTCAATGCAGTCCGCCATCGATATGGCGGGTACCGGGCACCTCGTGCTGGCAACATTGCATTCGAACAACGCGCCGGAAACACTTGATCGAATCATCAACATGTTTCCGCAGGAACAACACTCCCAGATATTCATGGATCTGGCGCATTACCTGAGGGCGATCATTTCGCAGCGCCTGGTCCGTGCGCGAACCGGAAAGCGGGTGGCAGCGATCGAGTTGATGCTGAATACGCCGCATATCAAAGACCTGATCCTCAAGGGCGACATTTCAGCGGTCAAGGAAGCGCTCAAGGATAGCAGTGAAAAAGGCGTGCAGAATTTCGACGACGCGCTGCTCAATCTTTACAAAGCAGGCACGATCACGCTCGAAGAGGCGATGGTGCACGCGGATTCACGGTCTAACCTTGAGGCCAAAGTCAATTTCGGTAGTTAGTGATTAGCGAAGACCTGGCTTGCCTCGAATACGGGGCCATCGACGCAAACTCGTTTCATTGCAGGGCCATTCGGCGTCTCGACGCGTACGGCGCAACCGGCGCAGCCACCCACAGCGCAAGCCATATACTCCTCCAGCGATACCTGGCAGGGCAGATCATACTGCCTCGCCAGTGACGAGACCGCTTGCAGCATCACGGTAGGCCCGCAGGCAAAGAGCTCGGTCTGTGCGAGTTCTGCCGCCGTCAGCGACCCGAGGAAATGCTTCGCAAGGTCGGTTACGTAACCGCGATAGGCGCCAGCAAAGCCAGACAGGCTTGCCAGGCGATTGAGGATGCCCAGGTCTTCCAAGTCGCGGATTGATGCGGGTGCCTCCTGGTCCAGCCAGTGGCTGGCCATATGCGATTCACTGCACTCGAACGGAAAGGGTAATTCCGAGCCCATCAGTACCAGGGGGTGCGGTTCATGACCTTGCCGCAACATTTGTTCTGCGAGGAAGATCATCGGCGGTATGCCGACCCCGCCGCCGATAAGGACAGTTCGCGGTCGCTTTCCGTGGACGACGAATCCCTTGCCGATCGGCCCGATGCAATTCAGCTTGTCGCCGGCTTTCTTGCCGGCAAGCGACCTGAGTCCTTCACCGACGATCTTGAACAGCACTTCGATCCAGCCTTCATCGGCATCGGCTCGCATGATCGACAGCGGTCGACGCATCGGAATCGTCTCGTCGCAGCGCAAGTGGATGAAAGAACCTGCCGTCGCATGTGTCGCGATTTTCGGGGCATGAAGGCGCAAGACAAACTGGTTCCCCGGAAATTCGCTGAGCTCGGTAACCGGCGTGTCTTCGACGAACAGTGTGCCGCGCTGCGTCGTCGCGGCTGTTGCAGGAGCCGTTTCGGTCACCGCGTATCCAGGTTGTGGCAGACCGTAGACAGGATGGCCATTCGTACGGCTAGGCCATTGGTAACCTGTTGCGTAATCACCGAACAGGGGCTATCGGCCAGGCTCGACTCGATTTCGATACCGCGATTCATCGGTCCCGGGTGCATGACGATGGCGTCCGGAGCAGCCATTTTCATGCGCTCGTGACTGACTCCGTAATTTGCGAAATATTCGTCGATACCCGGAATGCCGTCGAGGTTGCCGATTCGTTCACGCTGGATGCGTAACGCCATGACGACATCGGCGCCGCGAATGCCTTCGTCAAGCCTGTGCATGATTCGCGCGCGGGGAAAGTCGTCGGAATTCGGCGCCAGCGACTTCGGTGATACCAGGCGCAGCTCGCCAACGCCCATGATCGAGAGTCCCTGCGCCGCAGAACGAGCGACGCGCGAATGTGCGATATCGCCTACGATAACGACGGTAAGGTTTTCGAAACTTTTTTTGTGCTGGCGGATGGTCAGCAAGTCGAGAATTCCTTGCGTCGGATGAGAAACATCCGACTCGCCCGCGTTCAGAATGCTCACATGGTCCTTGACATGCCTGGCGATATAAGCGGGAACGCCGGCGCTCGCATCGCGTACGACGAATACATCGACCTGCATCGCCTGTAGCGTGTAAATCATGTCGAGTATGCTCTCGCCTTTCTTTCTCGACGATGTGTTGACGTCGAGATTGAGCACATCTGCACCGAGGCGTTTGGCGGCGAGGTCGAATGATGCGCGTGTCCGCGTGCTCGGCTCGAAGAACAGGTTTGCGACCGTCTTGCCAGCCAGCGTGTCGGTACGGACGGCGGCATCGCCCAACGGGCTCAGAAACTCCGCCGACAGATCCAGCAAATCACTCAGCATCTGTCGACTCAGCCCGCGCAACGTCAACAGGTGCCGCAATCCGCCGGATCGGCTCAATTGCAGATTAGCATCGTCGCCGTAAGGCTGATCGTGATGTGGTTTCGACTCAAATAGATCGGTTACAGGCATGGCGGGCGCATCTTACCCTTATTTTGTCGCGAATGGTTTATCGGTTGGACTGTCGATTGCCTGCCAACCAGCGTTCGGCGATCAACTTTGCGGCAGTGCTGTCGAGGGTCCCTTTACGCGCCCGGCCGCGCAAGCCGCGAGCTCGTTGATCTTTCAGAAGGGCACCGGCTTCGCGCGACGTGTAATTCTCGTCAGTCGTTTCGATTGGCTTGCCGAATCGGCCAAGCTCCCCGATAAATCGCTCTACCGCCGTACTGGTGTCCGACTGCGTGCCGTCGGCATGCGTGGGCATTCCGACGATTATCCTGGCCGGTTGCCATTCGGCGATGATGCGCTGCAGGCCTTGCCAGTCGGGCCCCTCGTTGCCGTTGGCCACCACCCCCACGGCGCTGGCGGAGTTCGTTACCTGCTGGCCGACAGCCACGCCGATGCGGCGCAGTCCGAAGTCGAGGGCAATTATGGTTTCCGGACGTTGTTCAGGCGTGTCCGGCATGGGGCGAAACGCGGCTGATGTCGATGCCGAGTGTGCGCGCCGCAAAGACCCAGCGATCGGCAAACGGTACATCGAAGATGACTTCGTTGCTGGCCGGTACGCTGAGCCAGGTGTTATCGAGCATTTCGGATTCCAGCTGGCCCGCCTCCCAGCCCGCATATCCTAGTGCAATCAGTGATTTCAATGGTCCGCGGCCGGTGGCAATGGCATCGAGAATGTCACGGGAGAGCGTCAGCTGCACGTCGCCCGAGATACCGATCGAACTTTCGAACTCCTCGCCCGGCTCGTGCAGCACGAAACCTCGCTCACGGGCCACGGGTCCTCCGCTCATCACCGGCATCTGCGCAGCTCGGCGGTTCGTAGCCTTCACGTCGAGCTGCGAGAACAGGCCGCCCAATTTCAGGTTCATCGGCCTATTGATGATGATGCCGAGCGCGCCGTCGGCATTGTGTTCGCAGATCAGCGTGACCGTACTATTGAAATTGGGATCGGGCATGCCGGGCATGGCGATCAGGAGCTGGTTGCTGAGTGAACCCTCGAATTCCATGGGCCAAGTATCGGCTCTGGCCCGGCGGGGCACAAGCCGGGCGGATTCTAGTTCGCCCTTGCGGTAGTTTCTGCGCCGATTTCCGCAAATTGCCACTTGTAGGCGAATCGCAATTGGTCGAAATCGACCCGGATCGATTCCGGAAACGGCTCGAACGGTGCTGCGCGACGCAAAATATTCAACGCTGCCTGATCGAGGATTTTCGATCCCGAACTGTTGCGCACAATCACTTCTCCCAGCTGGCCGGAGGAATCGATGGTGACCTCGAGTGTCGGGCTCCCGGTCAGGCCTTGCGTTATGCCTTTCTCGGGGAAATACTTGACGCCGATTGACTCGATCTTGCGTTTCCAGCGGTCGAGATAGCCGGCGACATTGGATTCCTTGGTATCGACGCTGGTAACCAGCTGGCGCGGATTGTCATCGCGGATGAGAAGGTTCGCTACGTCATCACGTGGCAACGGCAGGGTCGTCTCCGTTCCGGATTCGAGCGCAAGCGCCGTGCTGCGCTCCGCACGGGGTTCGTCGCGGGGATTATCTACAACCTTCCGCGGCTGACGGGTACGCGTTGTCAGCAGCTGGTCGGAGACTTCCTGGTGCGTGTTTGAATCGAGCAGGCTGTTGCCATCGTTTTCGCCCGGGTTATCAAAGGGCATGTTGCTCTGCAGCGGGGCTGCCGGTCTGGCGGTGTCATCGGTATTGCCCGCACCTTTCTGACTAGCTTGTGCCAGGTAGGCCGCCTCGTCCGGCGCGTCATAGGACTTGTCCGGATCCGCCACGATCGTGACTTCCAGCGAGATGGCTTCCTTGAAAGGATTGCCGAGCGCCGCATTGAATGTCACGCCGATTATCAGGATGCCGTGGATCAGGGCTGCCAGGAAAAGCATCGGTGGCAGGCGATCGGGCGCGGGCAGCGACTGGAGTCCCAGCAGCCCGAGGTTCAGCCCGAGATCGTCGCTATTCGTTGCCAAATCAGCCTATTCCAGAAGTTGCGCCGGAGCGCGTGCATTATCACACGAAAATCCTGACTCTAATCAAGTCCTTAAGCGGTCTTTCGTGATCGATCCTGCGAAGGCACCATGAAATCGACCGACGCCCGTGACCCTGGAAAGATCGCCAGTGGTTAAGTTTACCCTGATGCACCGCCTGACGATGAGACACAGGTCACCGGAGGCGCCGTCGTGGCGGCGAGGCGCAAGACCCGGCATTCAAACCGACAGCCGCTTTTCGATCGCGTCGAACAGGGTGCCGGCGATGTTCAGCCCGAATTGCCGGTCGAGTTCGCGGATACCGGTAGGGCTGGTTACGTTGATTTCCGTCAGGAAATCGCCGATGACATCGAGTCCCGCAAAGATCACGCCGCGTTCCTTCAATACCGGCCCGACCCTGGCGCAAATCCGGCGATCCTGCTCGGTGAGTTCGCGGCCTTCACCGACAGCCCCCATGACGAGATTGCCGCGGTTGTCATCGGCCGACGGAATTCGGGCCAGCGCATACGGCACAGGTTCGCCATCAACCAGCAGAATGCGCTTGTCGCCATTGCGAATTTCCGGAATGTAAACCTGGGCCATGGCAAAGCGCCGCCCGTTGTCCGTCAGAGTTTCAAAAATCACGTTGGCATTGTTGTCACCGGTCGCGACGACAAAAATGGATTTTCCACCCATGCCATCCAGCGGTTTGACGACGATGCGTCCATGTTCCTTCAGAAACTGCTTCATTCCTGCCATCGAACGGGTCACGAGGGTCAGGGGGGCGCAGTCGGCAAACCAGGCGGTATAGGCCTTTTCGTTCATGTCGCGAAGGCTTTGTGGCCGGTTCAGCACCAGCGAGCCCGCCAGCTCGGCCCGCTCGAGGATATAGCTGGAATAGATGTATTCCATGTCAAACGGCGGGTCCTTGCGCATCAGGATTACGTCCAGGTCTGCGAGCAGGATGTCCGTTTCGCTGCCGAGTTCAAACCAGTTCGCCGGATCGTCCTGAACCCTGAGCGACCTTGATCTGGCCAGCGCCTCCCCGCCAAGCAGTCGAAGGTCGCCCTGCAGCATGTAGTGAATAATGGCACCGCGCCGCGCGGCTTCGAGCAGCATGGCGAAGGTGCTGTCCTTTTTGACGTTGATATTCTGTATAGGGTCCATGACGACGCCAATCGTCGGTTTCTTTGCGGGCATTGCTGTGATCCTGCTCAGCTGCTGGGATAATGCGGTGCGTGGCTCTCGCGGCGCGGCCAACTATACCGTGGCAAGCGAGTTATCAGTAAATTGATGCGCAGCATGGGCCGTTTACTGCGCGGCGATGCAGGCGTGCCCGGAGCTTTCCCCCGTCCCTGATCGTAAGTTCATATTCCGATTGAAAATGCCGCCTGCGGCGCAGGTCATGGCGGCACTTATGTCAATATGGTACAAGTCGCACTTCCGATAAAAATCCGGAGACTCCTCAGGGGCATACGGAAGAAATCGGAGTGGGGGCGCGAACTCCCCAAGGTTCGCAACATTCGCATTTGGGCGAGGAATTCCGGTGTCAAATAACGCATCTCGAAGTCTGAACGGACTCAAGATTCTTGTCGTGGACGATAGCAAGACCATTCGGCGAACGGCCGAGACCTTGCTGTCAAAGGAAGGCTGCCAGGTATTCACGGCAATCGACGGATTCGATGCGTTGTCGAAAATTGCCGACCACCAGCCGGATCTCATCTTCGTCGACATCATGATGCCCCGACTGGACGGCTATCAGACCTGTTCGCTGATCAAGCACAACAAGGTATTCAAGGATACGCCGGTGATCATGTTGTCGAGCAAGGACGGACTTTTCGACCGTGCCCGCGGACGCATCGTGGGCTCGGAACAATACCTGACCAAGCCATTCACGAAAGACGAATTGCTTGGCGCAATCTCCAATCAGATCAATTAGGAATATTCCATGGCAGTGGTCCTCATCATTGACGATTCACCGACCGAATTGCATCTTTTTCAGAACATGCTGGAAAAGAGCGGTTTTACTACGCTTGTCGCTGACAGTGGCGAAGAGGGTATTCGACAGGCGCAAGCGTCCAGGCCAGATTGCATATTGATGGATGTCGTCATGCCGGGCATGAACGGATTCCAGGCCACGCGCAAGCTGACCCATGACCCGAAAACATCTTCGATACCGGTCATCATGATCACTTCAAAGGATCAGGAGACGGACAAGATCTGGGGTATGCGGCAAGGTGCTGTCGAATACCTGGTCAAACCGGTGACGGAAAAACAACTGGTCGCCAAGATCAACGCGGTTATGGCCGATTGAATGAGTGACGCAACAGATCTGAAAGCTCTGGTCGAGCAGCCGTTCGACCTGCTGAAGGAATTGGAAGCGCGCAGCCGGGCGGCTGTTGCCGGCAAGGGCACGGGTTCGCTTCCCTCCGAGTGGGTCGGCATCGGCTTTCGCATTGGCCAGGAGCAATTCGTGGCAAATCGCAGTCAGGTTCGCGAAGTCCTGATGCTGCCGGATGCAATGACGCGTGTGCCGGGCGCAAAACGTTGGGTGCTCGGCATCGCGAACCTGCGCGGGCACTTGCTGCCGCTCATCGATGTGAAAATGATGTTCGGCAGCGGCAGGACATCGCTGAGGCGCGTCACTCGCGTTATCTCGGTCAATCATCGCGAGATTCCGGCCGGGCTGGTCGTCGACGAGGTGCTCGGGTTTCGCCGTTTCATGGACAACGAGTTCACCGACAAATGGCCCGAGACAGCCATTCGTTGCGACCGATTTCTGGGCGGCGCCTATCAGCGGGGTTCGGAAGTCTGGCCGATATTCGGCCTGTACGATCTGATCGAAAGCAATACGTTTCTACAGGCGGCCGCGGACTAATGCGGCTCTCTCTCAAAATCAATCGAATTGTTGCATAGCTATGGCCAACAAAAGTAAATCAACTTCTGCGTTCACCGTGCTCGCGTCGATGCTTGCGGTGTCACTCATTGTAGTTGCCGGCATCGTGTATCTGCAGTCCGGTCGCGGCAGCGCATCAGGAAGCAGTGCCGCAGAGCTTGCGGCGTTGTCGCAGGCTATTCCGCGCTACGCTGCGGATGCGATCGGCGGCGATGCAAAAGCGCTGTCCAGGCTGGACGGTGCCGTAAAGCAGCTTGCCGTTTTGCGTAACAATGCGGGTATCGGCGGCTTGCCCGGTGGGGCCGGTGCCTGGCGCGATTTGGATCAGCACGCACAAGCTATACTCGACCGGCAAGCTGATATCGAAGCGATTATCTCCGCCCAGACTTTCGTGGGCGAGCACATGTTGCAGATGTTGATTGCATCCGACGAGCTTCTCGACAATGCCGGTAGTACGGCCGTCATTCAGCAATTCCAGCAAAGGGGTGCGAAGGTAAATCAGGAATTGAAGGGCCTTATGACCAGCCCCGATCCGGCGGCCGCTGCCGCTGCCATCGCAACCGACATTTCGTGGATGCGCCAGGTTACGAATGCGCTGGGCGGAGCTGCGAACAATCTGGATATCCGTGCGCTGGACGCCGCGACTCGCGAAGCGTCACTTGTGCCGGTGGTCGGCGAGCTCTCTGATATCGAAGCTCAGGTAAACGGCGCGGTTCAGGCGGCGACGAATATCGAAGGCGTCAATTCCAGTGCAGAGGCTTTGTCCACGACGGCAGGCACGTTGCTGGATGCGGTATTTTCCGGCGGCGACAGCGCGTCCGGGGGAATGCTCGCAAATCCGATGTTGCCGCTTGGCATAATCGGCGTTGCACTGTTGCTGCTTGCGGGGCTCGCGATTCTGCATGGCAAATCCACCGTTTTCGAACGCACCTCGCGGGAACAGTCGGAACAAAACGAGCGCAATCAACAGGCAATTCTGAGGTTGCTGGACGAACTGGGCAGTCTTGCCGACGGCGATCTCACCGTAGAGGCCACGGTTACCGAGGACATTACCGGTGCAATAGCAGACTCGATCAATTACGCGATCGAAAAATTGCGGGAACTGGTTGCCACGATCAACGAAACCGCGATCATGGTCGATTCTGCTGCAAAGCAGACCGAAAGCACCGCACTGCACATGAAGCGGGCGGCGGAAAATCAGAACAGGGAGATCTCTGCGGCAACCGGATCTATTGTTTCGATGGCGGGCTCGATCGAAGAAGTGTCAGGGAACGCCGAACGTTCATCTGATGTAGCAAGGCACTCAGTCGAAGTGGCGCACAAGGGTGGTGCGGCTGTACGTCGCACCATTGACGGTATGAATGCGATTCGCGAGACAATCCAGGATACGTCGAAACGCATCAAGCGTCTCGGCGAGAGCTCCCAGGAAATCGGCAACATCGTCGAGCTGATCAATGACATCGCCGAGCAGACCAATATACTGGCATTGAACGCCTCCATCCAGGCTTCGATGGCCGGCGAGGCGGGCCGCGGTTTCGCCGTGGTTGCCGACGAAGTGCAGCGCCTTGCCGAGCGCTCGACCAACGCGACCAAGCAAATAGAAGTTCTGGTGCGGACGATTCAGGCTGATACCAATGAGGCGGTGGTTTCGATGGAGCGAAGCACGACTGACGTCGTGGGTGGTGCGCTGCTGGCGGAGAACGCAGGAGCGGCGCTCGATGAGATCGAACAGGTGTCGAATCAGATCGCAAACCTGGTACAGAATATTTCAGGTTCGGCCAGGCAGCAGGCGAGTTCCGCGGCCGACGTAACGCGGCGAACGACCAAGCTCAAGGAGATCAGCGATCAGGCGGGCAAAGCGACAACAGCAACCGCGGCGTCCATTTCGAAACTATCCGAGTTGGCCTCGCAGCTGCGCAAGACTGTTGCCGGATTTACGCTCCCCAATTCGGCTTTGAAAGCGAGCCGGCTGACGACAGCGGTCTCGAAACCGCCGCCACAATCGGCACCGCAAGCAAAAAAGCCGCAGTCACGAGGTAAAGCGATTGGCTAGGCCCAGTAGGCCATTCGTATCCGTAATCTGCGGCAAGGAATAATGAGCAGCGACACCGGCATCCAGGAGCAGCGACGCGACATCGGCGGAGGATTCGATTCCTCCGCTTCGGCGCTTGCCGTCATCAGCCAGGAGCTGATGGAAAGCATTCGCAATGCGCACCTGGCGCTGGAAGATTGCGTGGACGGCCGCGGTGGGTCCGCTGCACTGGTACGCAGCGGTCAATTATTGCACCAGGTATCCGGCGCGCTGAAGATGACCGAGACCTACGGCGCTGCGCTTCTCGCCGAGGAAATGCAGGAGGTTTGCAGTTATCTCGCCAATTTGCGTGCCGGCAAGGGCCGGGAAGACGGGCTGGATGCGCTGACTCGCGCAATGGTCCAGCTTCCGATCTATATCGAAAGATTGCTCGGTGGCGGTCGCGATATCGCGCTTGTGTTGCTGCCCATGCTCAATGACCTTCGAGCGGCAAGGGGCCGTCCGCTGCTGTCGGAAGGTACTCTGCTGCTGCTCAACCTGTCGCCGAACAAGAAAGCTCCGGACAGCAAGCTGCGTGAAGCGAGCGGCGAAGATCCGGTTTTCGTTGCAACCAAGTTACGACCGAAGTTCCAGCTTGCGCTACTGGGGTGGATAAAAGGTGGCGATGCCACGCGGCACCTGAAAACGTTGAGCAGCGTTGCTGCCGCGCTGCAGCGGGCGGCGAACCGGGATGACATGTTCCAGCTCTGGTGGGTGGTCGGCGGAGTGCTGGAGTCTCTGCAGAACGGCGGTCTCGAGACATCCGTTGCGCTGAAGCGGCTGCTGGGCCAGGCCGATCGCCAGATGAAGCTGATGATCGACAAGGGTGAAACGGCATTCGACGAGCACCCTGTCACCGACCTGCTGAACAATCTCCTTTACTACGTAGCTCGGTCGAGCAATGCGGGCGAGCGTATCAGCGAGATTCGGGCCGCGTTCAATCTGTCTGAGTTGCTGCCAGGCGATGAGCAGGTCGAGCATGCCCGTGAAAGCCTGTCGGCGCCCAGCGTCAAGCTCATGCAGACCGTCGCTTCCGCAATCAAGGAAGATCTTGCGCGGGTAAAAGACGTGCTGGATATCTATGTGCGGACAGGTATGAACAAACCGTCCGAACTGGTACCACAACTCGATCTGCTGAAAAAAATCAGCGACACGCTAGGCGTCCTCGGTCTCGGGGAGCTACGCGGCGATATCGAATCGGAAATCGAGTCGCTCAAAACGATCGTACAGCGCGGCGGCGTCGCCAAAGAGCAGACCATTCTGGAAATCGCTTCAACACTTCTGAAAGTCGAGGATCGACTCGACAGACAGCTGGTACGGCTGATTTCACCCGAGGAACCCGTGCCGCCTGGAGAGGACGGCAGGGTTGTCGACTCGGCCGATCCGGATTACACGCAGGTTGCCGAAGCCGTAATGCGCGAAAGCATAATCAATCTTGCGCGCATCAAGGAAACCTTCAGCCAGAGTCTCACGTCACCAGGAGATTCCCACGGCCTTGACAGCATCCCCGCATTGATACGTGGCATCAAGGCGGGCCTGTTGATGCTGAACAAGACCCGCGCAATGGAGGTTGTCGATCGTGTCGGCAACCTGCTGCTGTTATCACTGCGCGGCAGCGGCCCGCGCCGACTGACGCAAAAAGAGACAGATCGGCTCGCGGATGCAATCGTCAGCATCGAGTACTACATGGAGACGGTCAAGGCGGGGCGTCGCGAACCCTGGTACATGCTTGATAACGCGGAGGCTTGCCTCGCCGTCCTTCGCGACCTGGAAATCCGGCTGACGAAGGAGAAGACAGAGGAACCGCCGGCGGCGCAAACGATGCGCGCTTCGCGCGAGGAGATTGCGGCTGCGCAGGCTTCTCAGCCCGCTCCGCTGCAGGCGACCGAGGTCATGCCGATGGCGGTTGTCTCGCGCAATGCGGAGCACCTCGATCCGGAACTTCTCGAGCTCTTTATCGAGGAAGCAAAGGAAGAAATCGTGTCCATCAAGCGCAACCTGCCGCAATGGGCTGAAGCGCCGGACGATATGGAAACTTTGATTACGGTAAGGCGGTCATTCCACACGCTGAAGGGCAGCGGCCGTATGGTTGGCGCCGAACGGATAGGCGAGTATTCCTGGGCGATCGAAAACCTACTGAACAAACTGATCAATCGGACGCTCGCTCGGACGCCGCCGATGGTGAACTTCATCTCGCAGGCGGCGGCCGTTGTTCCAGAGCTCGTCGAGCAACTGGAAGTTGGCACAGAACCCCTGTCGGATGTCAGTCTCTTTATGGCCCGCGCGGCCGCATTTGCCGATGGCGACCCGAATGCCGCGATATTGACGATTGCACCGCGCAGCGACGTCGCGAAAGCGCCTGAGCCGACGCCGCTCGAGATGGATCCGGTACTGCTGGACATATTCTCCAAGGAGACCGCCGGTCACCTGAAGGTCATCCACGATTACATCGAGGCTTGCAGAGGACACCGGCCGCCGTTTCATGTGACAGACAAACTGCATCGCGCCTGCCATACGCTGCATGGCAGCGCAAATATGGCCAATGTTGAGCGTGGTGTCGCAGTCGCCGGCGCGCTCAACAGGCTGGTTCGGCGCGTCTACGATCATAAGGTGGGCTTTCAGCAATCCGGTGTGGATGCGCTGAAGGCAGGTGCCAAAGCAATTGCCACAATCGTCGGCGACATCAACCAATCAGAGCGCAGCCGCAGCAACTTTGCTGTGCTAATCGAGCATCTGAACAATCTTGCTAATTCTGTGCAGCCATTACCTGAGCCCGATGCGGATACGGAGCCAGAGGACGCAATCGTCGAGGAAGTGCAGGAAGAGATCAGCGACGAGGCAGGATACGACGCGGAGATTGCTGCGATTTTCTCCGAGGAGGCGGCCGAGCTTCTGGAAGCCGCGGACCAGGCACTGGCTGCCTGGAGCAAAAACAAGAAAGCGCGAGAACATGTCGAGGAGCTCAAACGCCACCTGCACACCTTGAAAGGCGGCGCACGCATGTCTGGCATTGCGGCGATGGGTAACCTGAGCCATGAACTGGAAACGCTGCTGATCAATATCGACGATGGCCGGATTGATGCGACTCCACAGACCGATGAAATACTTCAGCAAAGCATCGATGAGCTGCATCGAATGCGGGACACGGTAATTGCGGGAAAGAAAGTGTCGCCCGCCGCCGAACTCGAGTCGCGAATTCGCCGTATCAATTCGGGCGAGATTCCCGCTGCCCCTGTCGAAACACCGGCCGCTGAGGAAGAGGATCTCGACACAGGCGATTCCGTTTCCGTCGAATTTTCGATCGAGCCGGAAGATACCGTCAGCATGGTCATCGTTGATTCACCGCTGAACGCCGAGGTGCAGGAGATCGCTGCGCGCCAGCAGGCTGCGCCGGAACCCGAGCCGCCGCATGTTGAACCGGCAAAGGCGCCGGAACCGCCGCCGCCTGTCGAAGCGGAAAAGCCCGCTCGAGCCGAAAAGCCGCCACCCCGCCCGGTGCCGTCGACTACGCCACTTCAGGAATCAATAGAACCGGCAGCGCTTGCGGAAGTCAGGCCATTGCCGTCAAGAGGCGGAGAAGCACGGCAGGAATTCGCGCGCATCGATGCCGAGTTGCTGGAAGACTTGCTGAACGCCGCGGGCGAAATCAGCATTTACCACTCGCGCCTGAGTCAGCAGGTCAAGACGATCGAATTTCATGTTGAAGAGCTTGAACAGACCGTCGCGCGCCTGCGCGACCAGCTGCGCAAGCTGGAGATCGAAACCGAAGCGCAGATCATGCATGGTCATCAGGAAACGCTGGTGGCACAGGATTTTGATCCTCTGGAACTCGATCGATACTCGAACATCCAGCAGTTGTCGCGCGCACTGGCAGAATCGGCAAATGACCTGAACAGCCTCAAGGACCTGTTGCGGGCACAGATTTCCGAGGCGGAAACCCTGCTGGTGCAGCAGCAGCGTGTTACGGCCGAGCTGCAAGACGGCCTGATGCGCACCCGCATGGTCCCGTTTCAACGACATGTGCCGCGGCTGACGCGGCTCGTGCGACAGGCAGCCGTTGAATCAGGCAAACGTGCCGAACTGGCTGTCGAGGGTGCCTCCGGCGAGCTGGACCGCCAGGTGCTGGACAAGATGCTGCCACCGTTCGAGCACATGATGCGAAATGCCGTCGCCCATGGCATCGAAAAGCCGGATGCCCGGCAGGCCGCCGGCAAGCCGGCTACCGGCCGCATCACGATTCGTCTGCATCGGGAAGGCGCCGAGATGGTGATCGACGTCGCGGACGACGGCAGCGGACTGAATGTCGCCGCTATTCGCCGCAAGGCATTTGAAAAAGGCCTGTTGAAGCCGGACAGCAAAGTCTCCGACGAAGAGATCATGCAGCTTATCCTGACGCCGGGCTTCAGCACGGCGAGCAGCGTCACGCAGACCGCCGGC
Organism: Gammaproteobacteria bacterium; assembly: GCA_029865385.1. GTDB lineage: Bacteria > Pseudomonadota > Gammaproteobacteria > Steroidobacterales > Woeseiaceae > JAKEGN01. The sequence continues at coordinate 33,664 of JAOUGX010000014.1, read as the reverse complement.
CGCGGCGTCGGCATGGACGTCGTTGCGAATGAGATCAAGAAACTGGGTGGCTCGCTGCAAATCTCGTCAGTAACCGGCCAGGGAACCAATTTCACCATTCGATTGCCGTTTACGCTGGCCATAACGCAGGCACTTATCGTTCGAACCGGCGACGAGGTTTACGCACTGCCACTGCCAACGGTCGAGGGCGTTGCAAGAATTTCGAGGGCTGAGCTCGAGCGAATGTTAAGTCACAGCGAGCCGAGCTATGAGTATGGCGAGCAGACCTACCGCTTCCGCCATCTCGGCATGTATCTCGGTGGACAGTCGGCAAAGCTGCCGGAAGACGACACCTTCGTGCCGGTCATTCTGGTGCGTGCTGGAGACCATTCGGCAGCATTGCTGACCGACGAGATGATTGCCAGCCAGGAAATCGTCGTGAAGTCTCTGGGTCCGCAGCTATCGAGTGTGCGCGGTATTTCAGGCGCAACCATTCTGGGCGACGGCAGGATCGTCCTGATTCTCGATATCAATGCGCTGGTGCGACAGGGTGCGCCGGTAGTCGAGCTGAAGAAGGCAGCACCCACACCATCGGACCAACGACCCCTTGCGCTGGTCGTCGACGATTCGATTACCGTGAGGCGTGTCATGGAGCGATTCCTGCAGCGCAACGGCATGCGCGTTGCCACGGCGAAGGACGGGCTGGACGCCATCAGCGTATTGTCCGAAAGCAAACCCGATATTATTTTGCTCGACATCGAAATGCCGCGCATGGATGGCTACGAATTTGCCAAGCATGTCCGCAATGACGAGCGCGTCGCAGACGTGCCGATCATCATGATTACCTCGCGAAGCGGCGACAAGCACAGGGCAAGGGCAATCGAAATCGGCGTCAATGATTATCTCGGCAAACCGTACCAGGACTCGCGGCTTCTGGAATCCATTCGGCGTCTGCTCGAGGAACGGGGTATCCAGCTGGCATGAGCGACGAATCGGAAGAGCTTTACAGCTTGTTGGTGCCGCTGGCGGAAGATCGCCTGATCGTGCCGCGAGCTTGTGTTGCCGAGGTCGTGCGTTTCGGCAAGGCGGATGTTTCGCAGGGCGGCGAGAACTGGATGGTGGGCTCGGTCAACTGGAACGGCCGCGCGCTGCCGGTTGTGTCATTCGAAGGCATGATCGGCAAGGACATACCCGCGCCGACCGGCAGAACCCGCATCGTCGTTTTCTATTCGACCAGCGGAAGGCTGAAGATCGGCTACTTCGGCGTCCTTACGCAGGGATTTCCGCAGCTGGTTCGGGTCAACCGGCAGGTGCTGCGCCTCGATTCAGCGGACGGCTGGGCTGATAGCGCCCCAATCCTCTGCAAAGTCAAAATGATCAACGAGTATCCCCTTATCCCCGACCTCGAAAAAATCGAATTGATGATCGCCGAGGAAACGTTGCAGGCGTGACCTCGCCGGTACGGTACTAGCCCGAAAGATCACCGAAGCGCACCTGTAACACCGTAAGTGCGGCCAGTGCTGCCGTTTCCGTGCGCAGAATTCGCGGTCCCAGGGACAGCGTCCGGAAACCCTGCTCGATGGCCCGAGCACATTCCATTTCGCTCAAGCCTCCCTCCGGGCCGATCAGGAGCGTCAGCGGAGCTTCGACGCGCGGCAAATCGGCAAGCCCTGACGCACCGCCGGGAACGAGCGCTATGCAAGTCCCGACTGGTGGTGCCTCGAGCAACGCAGACAGGGGTTGCGGACTGTCGATTTGCGGAACCACGTTTCGTCCGCACTGCTCGCAAGCGCTCTGTGCAATACGTTGCCAGTGATAGATCTTTTTTTCCTGCCGATCCGGATCGAGCCGCACGATGGAAAATTCGGTGAAGACCGGCGAAATTCTCCACACGCCCAATTCGGTTGCCTTCTGCACGACAATATCCATCCGATCGCCGCGCGAAATGCCTTGAATGAGCCGGATTGCCAGCGGTGATTCGATATCGCGCGGAGAAAACTCGCCGGGCAGTAACTGCACCCGTTGCCGGCTTATTGCGCCGACTGTGGTTTCGTACTCACCTCCGGTACCGTCAAAGACCACCAGACTGTCGCCGCTACGAATACGCAGGACACGACTCAGATAGTGCGCTCGTTCACCCTCGAGCCACAGTTCTTCGCCGGCTTTGGCACATTCGGGTACGTACAGTCGGGTCATGGACATGCCGACATTAGGCATTTCCGGCATTGGCTGTGTCAAAATTGCCCCGGCCCGATTTGGCGATGCCAGGATGCCGAACATGAACAGCGACCAGGATCTCTGCTACCGGGTGGACCCGTCCACGGGGATCCTCGCTCCCTCTGTGCAGTGCCCGTCGCCGAATCAGGACGACAGGCCGGAGGGGTGTCAGCCGGAGTTGATCGTCGTCCACGGGATCAGCCTGCCACCGGGGGAATTCGGTGGCCCCGAGATCGAGCAACTTTTCACGAACCGACTGGATTGGGATGCACATCCCTACTTTCAGGAAATCCGCGGAACGGAGGTGTCGTCGCACCTGCTGATCCGCCGCGACGGCTCAGTCGTGCAATTCGTGCCTTTCAACCGTCGCGCCTGGCACGCCGGCGAGTCCCGATTCCGCGGGCGTAGGCGCTGCAATGATTTCTCGCTGGGAATCGAGCTCGAAGGAACAGATCAGGATCCCTACACAGATCCGCAATACGAGCAACTGGCAGCTGTGATCAGTGCAATTTGCAAAGCTTACCCGACGATATCAATTCGTACGGTAGCCGGTCACTGTGACGTATCTCCCGGACGAAAGACTGATCCGGGTCCTGTTTTCGACTGGCCACGCTTGTATGATGGGTTGATGCCGTGATGCGTCGGGCTTGCCACGAAAGAGAAACATGAAACTGATCGCACTGCTTATCGGACTGCTCATCGAGCGACTGGCTACCCAGTTGTTTCATTTGCGTGAGCTGCGCTGGCTCGACCATCTGATTGATGCGGGATTTCGCCAGGTTGGCAGGTTTGGCAGTCTGCCGGCGCTGATCCCTGTCGTGTTGCTGGCTGCAATCCTGGTATTGCCGGTGTTCCTGGTTATCTTTATCGCAGGCGACAAACTCAGTGGCTACCCGTATATGGTACTCGCCATTCTGGTTTTGTTTTTCTCGCTGGGCCCGAAAGACATCGGCGAGGAAATCGACGAATACTGCAATGCACTGCAATCGGGAGATGCCGACGAGATCAGCCGCTCGACCCGTGCGCTGACCGAAAAAGACCCGCCTCAGGACAGCGACGAGCGAATCCGACTGGTCGAAGAGGCGGCTTGCGTACAGGCAAACAATCGCGTATTCGCCGTTATCTTCTGGTTCGTGCTGCTCGGACCATTCGGGGCCTGGTCCTATCGCGTTACCGACCTGATGCGCCGACGTGCAGTTTTCGGCGAGTCGCGACGGGCAGGCGAGAGCAGGTCGAATCGCGCCTCGGACGCCGCACGTTTGTTGCACGGTTGGCTGGCCTGGCTGCCGGCACGACTGACGGCAATAGGTTTTGCAATGGCCGGCAGCTTCGAAAGCGCGCTCGGCGCGTGGCGAAACGTGGCGAGCCAGGCGTCGCTCACGCACAGTGAGCAAAGCGAGTTGCTGCTGGCGCGGGTCGGTTCCGGTGCATTGGCGCTGCAGCGCGGCGACGATGAGTCGGATGTCGAGCGGGCGATCCGTGGCGCAGGCGCGGTCAAGGAAATGTTGTTCCGCCTGCTGATTATCTGGGCAGCTGTTATTGCTGCAATGACTCTGTACGGCTTTTTCCTGTGAAACCGGCCGCAGCTATTGCGGCGATTCTGATTGTCCTGGCTGCCTGCGACAGGACTCCCGTCGAGGATGCTGCGAAAGTGCCAGGCGAGACGACGGAGCTTCGCATCGTCACGCTGGCACCACACCTAGCAGAACTCGTGTTTGCTGTCGGGGCGGGTGATCTGCTGGTCGGCGTCAGCTCGTTTACCGACTACCCGGAGGCGGCGCTCGGTCTGCCGGTCGTCAGTGACGCGTTCATCACGGACCGTGAAAAACTCGCCCTGTTGCGGCCCAACCTGTTACTGGCCTGGGAGAGCGGCACACCGGCGCACGTCATTGACCAGCTGCGCATGGCCGGTTTTCGTGTCGAAGTGGTGCGATCGACAAGCCTGGCGGATGTGGCAGGCGCGATCGGGCAAATCGGCAGCCTGACCGGCAGAGCCGGGTACGCGCGCGTGCTGGCGGAAGATTTTCTGAGTGAGATCGCCTCACGCAAAGCGCGCTTTGCGGCGGCAGAGCCGATCCGGGTTTTTTACCAGGTATCGATGCGGCCACTGTATACCGTGAATTCCGATCATTACATCAGTGAGCTGATATCTGTTTGCGGAGGCCATAACATCTTCTCGGACCTGGAAGATCTCGCACCGATGATTGCGGTAGAGGCTGTCATCGAACGGGATCCGGAGGCGTTGCTCGCCGGGGACACCGGTCAGCCCGATATTTTCGATGAGTGGCGCCGCTGGCCGCAGCTCGCCGCGAATCGCTTCGGTAATCACTTCCTGCTGCCAGCTTCGGAACTGGGCCGTCCGACGCTACGCTTATTGCAGGCCGCAGACGCTATCTGCGACGCACTCGAGTCCGCCCGGCAACGCCGCGATCAATATTCAGACGCCGCATGACGAGCGAACTCGACATCGAAATACGCGCGGGCACCGAACAGGACTGGCCGCAAACAAGGAATCTGCTGACCTGCGCTGGACTGCCAGTCGCGGACCTGGATAGCGGGTCGATGCGGCATTTTCTGGTTGCCAGTAGCAACTCATCACCGGACAAGGCACTCGTCGGCGCCGTTGCGCTGCAGCGATTTGCCAGCATTGGCCTGTTGCGTTCGTTGGTCGTGGATTCTTCGACCAGGACGTCCGGTCTCGGCACACGACTGTTGCGGCAACTCGAGGGCCGGGCGAACGAACTTGGCGTGACCGAGTTGTGGCTGCTGACGATCGACGCCGACGCGTTTTTCGCGACGCGAGGTTATCGAGTCGTATCGCGCGCCAAGGCGCCGTCCGCGATCCGCGCGACGCCGGAGTTCAGCAAGCTCTGTCCGGACAGCGCCGCACTCATGGTCAAATCACTGGGTTGACGATTGCGTCAGGTCATCGTTATTTGGCACGCTGGCGATCCCACAACACTTCCTTACCGGATTCGGCGCGAGCCAGGCAACGCGCGATTACAAACAACAGATCCGACAGCCGGTTGAGATAACGAATAAGCTCGTCGCGTACCGGTTCCTCTCTCTTCAATGTGCTGCAGCGCCGTTCCGCCCGGCGCACGATCGTGCGCGCGAGATGACAGGCCGATGCAGCGGCGCCGCCACCCGGAAGGATGAAGTCCTTCAGGGCCGGCAAATCCGCGTTAAACGAATCGAGTTCACTCTCCAGACGGTCGATAAAATCCTGCGGGACCGCTTCATAGCCCGGAATGCACAATTCTCCACCGAGTTCGAAAAGGTCGTGCTGAACCTCCGTAAGGCAACGGCGGATTGGCTCTGCGATGCCGGCAACGGCCAGCACCATGCCGATCGCGCTGTTTGCCTCATCAACGGTGCCGTAGGCCTCGACTCGCAGGTTGTCCTTTGCCACACGGGTCCCGTCTCCCAGGCCGGTGGTACCGTCGTCACCGGTACGCGTGTAGATTTTGCTGAGCCGGTTGCCCATGTAAAAAACCCCTTTCCTCGAAAACAGTCGAAACGGCCGCTACTGTGCCGTGCCACCGCATCACCTGTCCAGCAGGCGGTTACTTGGCTTGCTCGGCCAGGCTCGAACTATCGCGGCGACTTGTGTCCGCAAGTGTAATACGGTCATAGTCAGGCGCCGGTATACGACGCGGAGCCAATGCATTGAGATCAGCAGAACCAGCGAGATCAAGAGAACTCGAGATCGCCATCGAGGCCGCGCTGGCCGCGGCCGTCATCAGTCGACGCTATTTCAACGGAAATTTCTCGGTCAGTATCAAGCACGACAGGACGCCCGTGACACAAGCGGATGTCGAATGCGAGCAGGAGATTCGTCGCATTATCCTCGACGCGTTTCCGCAGCACGGATTCTACGGAGAGGAAACAGGGCGAACCCGGGAGCATGCTGAATACCTGTGGTTGGTGGACCCGATCGACGGTACCAAGGGTTTCGTCAGGCGCTATCCGTTTTTCTCGACCCAGATTGCCCTGATGAAAGCGGGAGAGTTGCTGCTCGGCGTATCCTGCGGCACGATGTTCGAAGAGTTGGCATGGGCGGAGCGTGGGCACGGTGCCTGGCTTAACGGATCGAAACTCGCTGTTAGCACTATCGATAATGCGCAACGCGCTGCGGTATCAACCGGCAATCTGAAGTCGCTTGCGCAAAGCGATGGCTGGAATGCGCTGGCCGGGATTGTGGCCGACGCGGATCGAATCCGCGGTTATGGCGATTTCTATCACTATCACCTGCTTGCGTCCGGAAAGATCGATGTGGTCATCGAATCCGACGTCAATATCCTTGATATTGCGGCGCTCTCTGTGATCGTCGAAGAAGCCGGTGGAATTTTCACGAACCTGAACGGCGAACGCGCAAATCTCGCGACCCGGTCCGTGCTGGCCGCAAATGCAATTCTGCATCCTTCTTACCTGGAAAAACTCCGCGGATTCGTTACCTGAACGACTCGTCGCCGCCGCCGGCTGCGACAAACAATTGCCGGTCACGCCACAGAACGGACTCGACCGGCGTAGCGTAAAGATCGCTGAGGCTGGCCGAACTCAAAATTGATTGAGTGTCCCCGAGCTGCCACCTGCCGTCGCCATGCAGAAGGAGGCAGCTATCCGCAAATCGCGCCGCGAGGTTGACGTCGTGCAGGCTTGCAACGACGGATTTTCCGGATTGTGACAACTTGCGAAAAAGTCGGAGTACATCAAGCTGATGTTGTGGATCCAGATGATTGCTTGGCTCGTCAAGCAAGAACACGTCCGGGTCCTGCGCGAGAATCTGCGCGATGGCCACACGGCGCCGTTCGCCACCGGACAAGGTTGCAAGGTCCCGGTCGGCAAGCTCCCCGAGGTCGACGGCATGCAATGCGTTCCGTGCGCACTGTCGATCGAGCTCCGATTCCCAGCGAAATCGCCCGATATGCGGATGCCGACCGATCATTACCGTTTCCATCACTGTTGACGGGAAGATGTCTTCGGTATGTTGCGGCAGCAACGCGAGCTGCCGGGCCAGGATTTTTCGATGTGCGGCAGCGACCGACATGCCGTGCAGCGACACCGAACCACTGACCGGCGCGCGCAGTCCTGACAGTGTTTGCAAGGTTAGTGTCTTGCCGCAGCCGTTTTGACCAAGGACTGCGAGAAACTCTCCGCTTCGCAATTCGAACGAGAGGTCGCTCACCAGCAAGCGTCCGGGCACGCTGACTGTGAGGCTGGCGCAACGAAGTGAAATTCCGGACCTCTCGACCATTTGCGAAGCCTACCAGCTGCACACTGCCGATGGCGACGTGGCAAGGCGAAACCGGGAGCTATTCTTTGAGTAGCTTGATCTCGTTGGCAGTCTGCCTGCCTATGATCACGTACTTCAGGCTCTTCGGTACCATCGCATCAAGCTCGGATTCGGCTATCCGGCCTCCCATGATCTCGGCGAGCCGTTGCGGGTAACGTGGATTCCTCTCGGGCTCGGCGAATCCGTGTGGAAAGTCGGGCATGCCGCTTGCCGGATCGTACTTGTCTGTGGCGCCCAGCGTGTGCAGAAATTCGTGTGCGATGACCACGTTGTTGATGCCTGCGTGCCTGCGGTCGGCGAACGCATTGACTATGCCGACCATGCCCTTTTGCAGCCCGACAGAATTTTCGAGCTTGAATTCAGCACGCGGCGAGTGATACCGAACGAATACGCGAACGTCCGGCGGCGGACCGTCCTGGTCTGACGTCACGCTGCCCGCCCACCAGCGCATTCTGAGGCTCCAAAGCATTATCTGCGGTACGCTCGCCTTCTCCTCGAGCGCCGGCGGCTGTTCGCGGACCTCACGACCCAATGCCATACGCAGGGGACGGTCGAGCTCATGACCGTACTTGCGAATTTCTCTCGCCAGAAATTCCTCGATGCTGGAGAAATCCGACTCTTTCAGGTCGCTGATGTAGTCGGCGCTTTGATCGCTTCCGTCAGCATTGATCGGGTAGACCGTGACCCACAGTGTGTTGTTCCAGTCGGTACTTCGTGCCTGCGTCAGCCAGGTGCTGACCGAAACGACAAAGAGAACAAACAGCAGGATGGCAATGCGAATGGCTTTGAACATGCGACAGCAATATGACGGCGACCCATGGGATTAGACACGGCGCCGGCCGAAGGCTCTATCGATCAGGTCGCAAATTGCCCGCTCGGCTCTCAGTGCCCTCCAGCGATGGCGGGCGCCGTGCCTGGCTCGCCTGCTCGAAGGCATAGGCAATTTCAATCAACTGCTTCTCCGAAAACGCTCCGCCTATGAAGGACATGCCAACGGGCAGCCCTGAGATAAATCCAGCAGGAACGGAAACGGATGCGTAGCCTGAAATCGCCGCAAACGAAGAGCTGCCGATACTGAAATTGTCGCCGTTGACATGGTCGATCATCCACGCCGGGCCGTTGGACGGCGCGATCAGGGCATCGAGATCGTGCTCATCCATGGTCGCATCGATGCCATTACGCATGATGCTCTTGCTCTCGGCCAGCGCCGCCAGGTAGGCAGGATCGTCCAGAGTACCCTTGCTCTGGGATTCGTGAAATATTTCCTGACCGAAGATAGGCATGACCCGGTCAGCATTCGCGTTATTAAATTCGATTATGTCGGCAAGAGATCGCAATTTCGCACCAGAGCCCTCGAGATAATCATTGAGATCCGCCTTGAATTCGAACAGCAGCACTTCGTACTCGGCGTCGCCCGCTCCCTGCGTGTCGATTTCGATCGGATCGATGATTTCTGCACCGCCGCCCTTCAGCAAGTCGATGCTCTCGTTGATCAGCCGTTCGATACGTGCATCCTTGCCGGCACCGGAGTGGCTGCGCAAAACGCCAATGCGCTTGTCACGCAGCGCGTCGGCACTGAGATGCGCCGTGTAATCGGGCGTAGTTGTCGGTCGATCTCCACTGGCGGGATCCCGCGGGTCTGCCGCGGCAAGGACGTTGAGCAATATTGCGGCGTCACGCACGCTTCTGGCCATGGGACCGGCCGTATCCTGGCTGTGTGCGATGGGAATGATGCCGTCTCTGCTGACCAGCCCAAGCGTCGGCTTGATGCCGACGATGCCGTTGATACCTGCTGGGCAAATGATCGAACCGTCGGTCTCGGTTCCGACTGCAAGGACCGCAAGATTTGCACTGACCGCCACGGCGGAACCACTGGACGATCCGCAGGGCGAGCGGGCCGTGTCATAAGGATTGCGCGTCTGGCCGCCGATACTGCTCCAGCCGCTCGAGGAATTCGACGAACGGAAATTCGCCCACTCGCTGAGATTGGCTTTGCCGAGAATGATGGCTCCGGCTTCTATCAGGCGCGCGACCAGGAAAGCGTCGTCGGGTGGACTGTGATCTGCCAGTGCAAGCGAGCCGGCGGTCGTTGCCATACGGTCCGCCGTGTCGATATTTGCCTTCAGCACTAGCGGAATACCGTGAAGCGGGCCGCGGGGCCCCGATACTTGGCGCTCGCGGTCGAGTTCCGACGCGATTCGAAGCGCATCCGGATTCAATTCGATAATGGAGTTCAGTCTCGGGCCGTTTCGATCCAGCGCATCAATACGCTGGAGATAGTGGTTAACGAGGTCATAAGCACTTAGCTCGCCACGATGCATGGCGTCCTGCAAGGTAGCGACGTCTTGCTCCGTGTAGTCGGCTTCGTTCCTGTCGCCACAGCCGACCAGGCAACAAGCGAAAAGAATCAGCGGCAAGCAATTTTTTACACGAATCAATCTGAGCACTCCGCGGCGGGTTTGATGACAATGCAATTTTTCGTGTCAGCCGGGCTTTCGAAATCGCATCACGAATCGGTCCGTCTTGCCGCGAATGCTCGGGTCTCCCATAGGCTTTGCATGGTCATCGTCCGGATTCCGCAGCATTTCCGCTTCGTCTTCGAATACAAATCCTGCCTCCTCGATCTCGGCCCGGGCCAGCGCCGGATCTATCCGGTGCAAGGTGTTGCCGGCTTCCTGCGGCGCGCCTGGCAGAGCAACGTGATCAACCACACCCAGCACGGCCCCGGATTTCATGCCCTTGTAGAGTTCTGCCAGGAGAGCGGGTCCATCGATCTTCGGCCAGCCGTTTTCCGGATCGATGTAATAAATGTCGTGATAGGTCAGGACCAGCAATACGGTGTCGAATTCGTCTGCCGGCAACAGCAATTCGTTATTCTCGGCCTGCAGAATTTCGACGTTCGGCAGGCGGCCATTGGCGTATCGATTGGTGGCTTCATCGCCAACAAAATTCGTATAGGCGGTATTTGTATGCGCGACAACGCTTCCGGACTGGCCTACCACGTAGGATAGTAACTCTGAGTAGTAGCCACCACCCGAGAACATGTCGAGAACCCGGGTGCCGGGCTCGATTCCGAAGAACTGCATCACCTCGCCCGGTTTGCGCAGCGGATCCCTCTGCCGGTCGTTTTCGCTGCGAGCGCTGTTGTTCACGGCCTGCGAATACAGCGACTCGTCCGCTGAAACGGACATGGCGGCGCCATCGGACATTGCTGCAGGTTGATTGTCGGCTTCGCGCGGTCCACAGGCGGCAATCAGGAGCGGGATGCATGCGGCCAGCAGGACTTGTCGCTTTCTGTTCTTGTCTGTCATAGCGGGTCTTCCTCCGCGATTTGCCGAATGCCCGCTGTAGACAATGACACAGCGCCGAAGTGCTGTCGCTCGAAAATGCAATTGGGCTGGAAAACCTCCGTCAATAAAAAGCCCCGCGTTTGACGGCGGGGCTAATTTCTCTTTTTTGCAAAAGAGGTAACTGATTAGTCGGCTACCAGATACAGACATATTATTGTTATTGGATCTGGATCTTCTTATTGTTTTTATTATTGTTCTTCTGGCGTCTAAATCCTGTTTGTATCGATTTTCCGGTTTCCGGTTCCAGTTACACTTCGCTTGGGCAGGGTATACAAAGCAAGAGCTATGCCACACGGTGTTAATGCGCTAATTTTCAGTAGCTTACGAAGTCGGCCAAAAAACTGGATTAACAGCGGGCAGCATCTTGTAAAAAAAGTCGACAAGATGCTGCACTGCACATTTTTTGTTTGAAAAACAGCAACTTATAAGTTATTGAAAAGAGTAACTATTTTTTGCAGCCGGAAAATCCTGGCAGCCAGACTTCCGGCAAATACAGTGTTTGACTTATGTTCAATTAGCCCGTGCGCAGGCGCTGCGGCGCAAATCCGAAGCATCTGTCAAATTATTCGACGTCTGACCCGGCTTCGGCCCGTTCCAGCAAGCCGCCGAGGCTGTAGAAGCGACCATTGCGCACCACCGCCACGATATTCAGGGCATCGGCGACGCGCTGCAGCGGGTCGCCCGACACGAGTACCAGGTCGGCAAGGGCCCCGGGAGCGATGACACCGATCTGCCCTCCGACGCGCAAAGCAGTGGCAGCGTTAACGCCCGCGGACTTAAGTATTTGATCGTTCCCAAGCCCGGCCGCCTGTAACGCCCGGAATTCCGCATGCAAAGCCAGTCCCGTCGGCAGGCCGCTCGGTTTGCTGCCGAGGACCACCGCCATATGCCCACTGAGCGTTTCCGGACTCCGAGTGTAACGGCGCAAGGCCAGTCCGCGTGTTCCGAACTGCGTAGCCTGTCGGGAATCGAGCAAGTCCGGGAGTCCCGGGGTTCCGGCGTTGGCCATTCCCGAGAGCAGCGATACAGGCCCGTAGCCCATGGCAAGCCGGATGTCCTGGTACTGCACGCCGCGGGGCGACGTCGGCAAAGAATCTGCACCCATCAGCAAATCGGCACCAAGGCCCAAGCCTGTGCTCCAGCTTTCCGCCAGCACCGGCACGCCCATTGATTGCCAGGCGCGCAGGGCCGTCGCGTTGCTGTTGCCGGTTGCCGGGACGGTAGCCAGCACAACAGGAGTAGGTCGCGGGCTCTCAGTCGCCGTTGCAGCGCGAAGCAAACGGGGTCCCGGGAAGTCCGCGGATTCCCACAGAAGCGGATCGAGATCCGGCCGGTCTCCGGAGACCACGGTGGTGACGCCGTAAGCAAGGAATTCGGCGCCGATCCGCGCCGCAGCGCCACCCGGCAATCTCGCATAGCTGTCGATGAACCCGGGCAGCAGAGTCGATTCGCCGAGGTCCAGGACGGTAACGTCCGGCCATTCGCGGCGTGGCTCGACGGAGACAATCCTGCCGTCTTCGATCAACACATCGACTGCATAACGGTAGTCATAGCCACTGCCATCGAAAATCCTGGCGGCACGAATCACTTGTCGCTCGGTACCCGGCGTAACTGTTGCGAGCTGCGGTGAATCGTTGGCGGCGTGTATCGGCCGAGCAAGTTTTTCGACGATGGCGGTGAAGTGAACCCTGGTAGATTGCCGGTCATCGAATTCGCGAGTGCGGATGCCGCCATCGGCGGCATAGTAGAACCGCCGGCGATCGAGCCAGCTGACGGGTGCAACGAAAAAATCTTCCCCGCCAAGCAGCGTGCGATGCAGCGGCGGTTCAGACAGGATCACCATTTGTACGACCAGTCCCTGCGGTGTCTGCCGCAGATACGTCAGCAAACTTCCATCGGGCCGCCACGACGGCGCGTACAAGGGGTCGGAGGACACAAGCAGCGTTTCGTCCGGCTGGGCAAATCGCCGGATTACCAGCGACCATTGGCCGGCGTGTCGGTGAATGTATGCGAGGTGTCGACCATTTGCCGACCACGCGGCGCCGGTCTCGTCACCCGGACGGTTGCTGACGCGCCAGCTCAGCCGGCTGGGCAGATCCAGTTCCCACAAATCGAATCCGCTGTCGCCACGCTCCGAGGAAAAGACCAGGCGCTCACCATCCGGATGCCAACCCGGTTGCTGGTCGGTAAATTGCTCGTTGCTCAACGATTCGCTCTCGCCGCTGGCGACATCGACGACACCGATCTGCGTCTGCTGCGGCGTTGCGGTCTGGTAGACGATCTTTTTGCCGTCCGGGGACCAGCGCGGATTTCTGGCCGGCAGGACTCCGTGGCCGATTCGCACCGCGTCGCCACCATCACCGGGAATAAGCCAGATGCTGCCAAGCAGATCGACGGCGATTCTGCCATCGGTCGGCGACACGTCGATGGCGATATTCGTGCCTTCGGTCAGCACCAGCTGTGGCCAGGCGGGCAATGCTGCAAGTGACCAGACCAGCAGGAGCAATAAGCGGACTAGCTGCATAGCACGTCGATCGATATCAGCTGGCCATCGGCCACGGCGAAGCAAATGCGCATAGGCTGGCAACAGACCTGGCAGTCCTCGATGTAATCCTGGTCGCCCGCGGACAGATCGAGCTCGACCTGAAGCGGCTCGGCGCAAAACGGGCAGTGGATCCGGCGAAGCGCAAGTCCGACGGTCATCGTATATTGGCGTTCAGGGCTGCAACCGCTCGCCAGTCCAGGGCGAAACCGAAAAGTTCTCATTGGTGCGCAACAGATCCCGCGTCCACAGTGCGCGATCGTGGATACGGTCCGGGCCCTCGACCCAGAGTTCGATCGTTGAAATCCAGAGGCGATAGCCGCCCCAATGCGGCGGTCGGGCAATGAGCGGCTTTTTGTCGCTGCGCAGTGCATCCGTGGACTCGCCCAGCTCCAGCCCAAGAGCTTGCGCACGTGCCCGGATCTGCGTAATCAGCGCCTGGCGCGACTCGATTGGCGCACTCTGGTCACTCCCCCAGGCGCCCAGCTGGCTGCCCCAGTCGCGACTTGCAAAGTAGTTGTCACTCTCGCTGTCGGGCGAGCGCACGGCCCGGCCCTCGACGCGGATCTGGCGTCCCAGCGCGTCCCAGTGAAACTGCGCCGCGACACGATTGTTGTTTTCGATTTCGACCGCTTTTCTGGAACGGTAGTTCGTATAAAAAACCAGGTAACCGGGATCGGGGACAAAGCCTCTGCACAAGACCACGCGCGCAGACGGCTGACCATCCGATCGTGCGGTAACCAGGGTCATCGCGCTGGGGTTTCGCTGTACTTGAGACGCGCCGGCCTCCTTGATCCAGGCGTCTGCCCAGTGCAAGGGATCCATCGGCAGTTCGTCAGGCAGGAGGTCCGTGCTACGGATTTCTTTCACATTCACTCCGGATCGCTTGGCGGGTTTCCGGAGACAGTTCCGGATCCGGCGCAGACTATCAAACCGCGCAGCCGCAATCACCTGCCGGCGATACAGACGCCGCCTTCACGCCGCGGATCCGCGGCAACTTCAAATTCATTGTTCTCTCGCAAAAGGACGGCGCCGACTCCGCCGAAATACATACTGATATCCGGGTAAGGCAGCACGGCGAATTCGTCGTCGGGAACATCGAGACCGGGTTCTGTTGCGATTCGAGATCCCTGCGGTGATACCTCCAGATGCAGTCGCGGATGAGCGACTGCATCACCAAGTCCGAGTTCGAGCTGAATGAAATTTACCAGAAACTGGTGTAGCGCCGTTGTGATTCGATCCGCTCCCGGTGAGCCGATTGCCAGCACGCGCCGTCCGCATCGCGCTATCGACGGCGCCATGTTCGATGGCAAACGTACGCCGGGCGGTCCCGCGTCCAAGCCCTTTCGATTGAGTTCCAGTTCGCCAATGCAATTGTTGAGCCACAGACCGGTACCGGCGGGCATTTCACCGCTGCCGTATCCGGAGGACGCTGTTATCGAGCATGCAAGACCGGAGTCGTCGACGGCCGATGTGTGCACAGTCGATGCCGATGACCAGCGCGACAACATTCGTCCTTCGCCCGCGAGCGACAATAATCGTTGCGCGTCGCTATCGATATCGTTTGAAAGATCAAGCTTCTCGCTTCGAAAGGTAAGCACATTGTGCTGCAGTCGGATGAGGCGACGGAGTGATTCCCGGTTCCACGAGCTCATTTCTTCCGCCGCGAAAGCACGCAACATGGCTGACAGGACCGCGCCGCCAACCGCAGGCGGCGGGTTGCTGGCAATGTGCCAATGTCGAAGCTCGGTCAGCAGCGGCGCACGAATGATTGCGCGATACGACTGGAGATCTGCCCGTGTCAGCAAACCACCCTGGTAATCTACATGTCTCGCAATTTTTTCTGCGATCTCGCCTTCGTAGAATGTTCCGGCTCCTTCACTCGCAATTGCTGCAAGCGAATCGGCGAGATGCGGTACCCGGATTGAGCTCCGCACCGGCCGTAGCAATTCGTTCTCATGCAAAGCGGCGAATCCGTCCTCACTGTTGCCGAAGATCGTTGATCCGGAGTACTGAAGATAGTGGTGACAAGCGGCTGACAGCGGAAAGCCGGATTCGGCGGCGGCTATGCTCGGCGCCAGCAACTGGCGCCACGGGGCTTTGCCGTGTTGTTGCCATGCAAGTTCGATCGCCGCAAGCGTACCGGGAACCGCGATCGAACCGGCACCGATCATCGTTTCGATGCCGCCACCATAATCCAGTTTTACGAATTGCGTTGCGGGTGCCTGCGATGTTTTCCGACCAAGGCCCGGCATTGCCACATTGCCGTCGATCGTAATCGGGTCCGCGCCGGTCGGCCAGATGGTGATGTAGGCGCCGCCCGCGAGGGCACACACTCCGGGCTCCGAATTGATCGACAGCAGCGCCGCAGCAAGTGCGCAGTCGACAGCGTTACCGCCAATGTCGGCAACGGCAGCCGCCGCATCGGCAGCCAGCTGCGATGTTGTCGCGACGGCTACCCTGGACATGAATTCGCTTCGGCAGCGAGGGATTCTGCACCGCTATTCAAACCCCGGGTCAGAAATGAATGACAGAACGGATGCTCTTGCCCTCATGCATCAGGTCAAACGCCTTGTTGATATCTTCGAGGGGCATCGTGTGAGTAATGAACTCGTCGACCTTGATTTCACCGCCCATGTACTGGTCGACCAGGCCGGGCAACTGTGAGCGCCCCTTGCAACCACCAAATGCGGTACCGCGCCAGACGCGGCCGGTTACCAGTTGGAACGGCCGGGTCGAAATTTCCTGGCCGGCGCCCGCAACACCGACAATAACCGATTCACCCCACCCCTTGTGGCAGCACTCCAGCGCGGCCCGCATCAGTTTGACATTGCCGATGCACTCGAAGGAATAATCGACACCACCGCCCGTCATTTCTACGATCACTTCCTGAATCGGCGCACTGTGGTCCTTTGGATTCACGGTGTCGGTTGCGCCCATCTGTTTCGCGAGCTCGAACTTCGTGGGATTGATGTCGATGGCGATGATGCGACTGGCTTTTGCCATGGTCGCACCCTGAATGGCGCTGAGGCCGACCCCGCCCAGGCCGAAAACGGCAACGGTCGCGCCGGGCTCGACTTTCGCTGTATTGAGGACGGCCCCAATGCCGGTGGTAATGCCACAACCCAGGAGACACACCTTTTCCAAAGGTGCTTTGCTGCTGATCTTGGCGACCGCGATTTCCGGCAGCACCGTGTATTCACTGAATGTCGAGGTACCCATGTAGTGAAATATCTGTTTGCCGCTTTTGGAAAAGCGGCTTGTACCGTCCGGCATCAGCCCCTTGCCCTGCGTTGCGCGAATCGCCTGGCAAAGATTCGTCTTGCCGGATGTGCAGAAATTGCATTCACCGCACTCGGGCGTGTAAAGAGGGATCACGTGATCACCGACTTTCACGCTCTTGACGCCCGCGCCGACCTCCTCGACTATCGCGCCGCCCTCATGACCGAGAACCGCCGGGAAAATGCCCTCCGGATCTTCGCCTGACAAAGTAAAGGCATCGGTGTGACAGACGCCGGTCGCGACGTTTCGCAGCAGGACTTCGCCCTTCTTAGGACCGGCGATATCAATTTCTTCGATTTCCAAGGGTTTACCTGCGGCCCAGGCAACGGCGGCGCGTGTTTTCATGTTCGCTGTTTCTCCCTGATTTTTGTATGCGAGCGGTCGCCAATGGTCGCACGATTCCCCTGATGCCGAAAGCGTCCGGCAGCGTTGCAGTAATCACTGGCTGTCGAGTCGATGTCTGGCCGCCAAATGCAGGCGTCGTCACGGCTTGCCGCTGCTTACCGGCTTCCTGTACAACGGGTACGGGCATTGCAGCCCGGTAACCGGCGAGAAGACAGCAAACTAATGGATCTGGACGAATTACGCGGCCGTTTGAATGAAGTGGACAGGCAGCTCATCGGGCTTGTCGCCGAGCGGCAAAAGATCGTTTCCGACATCGGGCGGCAGAAGCTTTCGAGTGGCAGGGCAACCCGCGATTACGAACGAGAAAAGGTGGTTCTCGAGATGGCAGCGCGCCATGCGGAATCACTGGGTGTCGATCCCAAGCTTACAGAACAGATTTTGCGTGCGTTGATTCGCTCGTCGCTCGCAAGCCAGGAGCGCGATCGCGTCGTCGCCGAAGGCAAGGGTGACGGCCGGCGTGTACTGGTTATCGGCGGCGCCGGAAAGATGGGCGGCTGGTTCGTGGACTTCTTCAGTTCGCAGGGATTTATCACGCATGTCGCGGATATCGGAGTCAGACCGGAGCCGGGTCGATACAGTGACTGGCGACTTGCGGGCGTGGACTACGACATCATCGTGGTGGCGGCGCCAATGTCGGCGTCCGGAGAAATACTGGCTGAACTCGCCGGTATGAAGCCGCGCGGCCTGGTATTCGATATCGGATCGCTCAAATCTCCATTGCGCCACGGGCTCGAAGCGCTTCGCGCTGCGGGCGGCAAAGTCACTTCTTTGCACCCGATGTACGGGCCCGATACCGAGCTGCTGTCCGGCCGACACCTGATCTTCGTCGATGTCGGCTGCGCAGAAGCGACCGCCGCGGCGAAAGAACTTTTTTCCTCGACGATGGTAGAGCAGCTGGACATGAGCCTGGACGATCACGATCGCATGATCGCCTACGTGCTGGGGTTGTCGCACGCGCTGAATATCGCTTTTTTTACCGCGCTTGCGGAAAGCGGTGAAGCGGCGCCGCGACTTGCCCAACTGTCGTCGACTACATTTGATTCGCAATTGCTGGTGTCCGCCGCTGTGGCCCGTGAAAACCCGCACATGTATTTTGAAATTCAGCACCTGAACAAGTTCGGTCTTGGGCCGCTCGATGCGCTCTGCGAAGCGGCGTCACGCATTCGACAGCTCGTGGCGAGCGGCGACGAGCAAGGATTTGTCAAGCTTATGGAAAACGGGCAGGAATACCTTTCGAATCGCCGCTGAATGCAAAAATAAGCGCCGGGTTTCCTGTTCGTGCGCTGTACAGGCGACGCAATGCCCCGATTTTGATACAAGCACATCATTGGTGGCGTGCCGGAAGGAAACGCATGCGAAACGAACGGGATCCGTACCGTGAACTTGATCTTGCCTGCCGCAAGCTGGACCTCATGACCGATCAGATCGAAAAAAACATGGAGATTTTTCGACGCTCCCAGGAGCGAGAGCTGGAATTGCTGCGTTCGACAGACCTGGATTCCCTCTTTCGGAAAATTACCCATTATCTGCGCAGGAGTTACGGGCTACAAAGCGTGACTGTCGTGATTGCGGATCCGGATCACGAACTCAGGCACCTGCTGGTGTCTGGAAGCCGCCGGACGGAGCCGTTGCCAGACGTGCATTTTGTCGAGGCGCTGACGGGAATAACACCGCGTTACACGGCGCTCGACAAGCCCTGGACAGGCCCCTTTTCCGGCGCTGACCACCAAATGCTTTTTCCCGGAGTCGCCGAACTCGGCAGTATTGCGATCATTCCGCTCATCCATCAGGGTGCACTATTCGGCAGCATCAACTTCGGTAGTTCGGACAAACACCGGTTCACGCGGCAACATGCGACCGATTTTCTTGCGCACCTTGGGATAATTGCTGCGTTTGCCCTGGAAAACGTAGTGAACCGCGCACGTCTGTTGCGTAGCGGTTTCACGGATGTGTTGACCGGTTGGCATAATCGCCGCTACCTGCAACTTCGATTAACAGAAGAGCTGGCGCGCGCCGCGCGCGATGGCACCTGCCTCGTTGCACTGATGCTCGATATCGATCATTTCAAGAATGTTAATGACACCTGGGGTCATGCAGCGGGCGATGCGGTCTTGACGGAGCTTGCGCATCGAATCGAATCACAGGTTCGGGCAAGCGATATTGCCGCGCGCTACGGCGGCGAGGAGTTCGTCGTGCTGTTGCCGGCGACCAATACGATGGCTGCAAGCCGACTCGCGGAGCGAATTCGGAATGCAATCTCGGCATCCCCAATCAGTGTTGGCAACGGCGAATCGGCGCGAATCACCGCATCCATCGGTATCGCCAGTATCGCACCCGACCGCGATTCGAAGGATTTCAAGACGCTCGGTGATTCGTTGCTGGCGAGAGCGGACGTGGCGCTTTATCAGGCCAAATCGGCAGGCCGGGACTGCGTAATCGTCGAGGCATCGACCGGAGCTAAAGCATGACGGTCTTTACAACGCGATTGCTTTGCATTGCAGCGCTGTCAGCAATCGTCGCTGCTTGTGGCGGTTCCGCCGATGATGCGGGCAACGTGGAACAACGACCGCAATTCGTCGTCGTTTACACGGCACTGGAGGAGCCGCTGCTGGCACCGGTGTACAAGGCATTCACCGACGAGAGCGGCATTCGTGTGCAGCAGGTAACGGCGGACAACGGGCGCCTCCTGCAAATGATGCAGGAGAAGCATTCGCCGCCGGCAGACCTGTTTCTTGCCGACGGAGCCGCCGTATTGTGGCGTATGGCCGAAATCGATGTTTTCCGGCCCACGCATGCCGAGGATCTGCAAAAAGCCGTGCCGGCACGGCTTCGGGATCCCGAGTTCCTGTGGTCCGGTTTGGCATTGAAAGCTTCGGTGCTGGTCGTCAATTCGTCGCTCGGTGGGAACGCGGGTCCGAAGACATACGAATCGTTGGGCGATCCGCAATGGAAAGGGCGCGTGTGCCTGTCTTCGTCATCGTTTGCAGAGAATGTTGGCTGGGTTAGCTTGCTTATTGATCGTTACGGGGTGCGCCAGTCTGAATTGAATGTCAGGCGACTGGTTGCGAATCTGGCCCTGCCGGTGTTTGACGATTCGCGATCGCTCATCGAAGCGGTCCAATCGGCACGCTGTGACGCCGGCATTGTGAGCCTTGGCGTCGCGTACCGACAGCTGTCCGAAGGCGCAGTCTCCGGAGCAAGTATCGTGGCGCCGGCCGCCGTCGATGGCGGCACGCTGGTCGACGTCGTCGGTGCGGGTGTCGCACGACATGCGGGCAACCCGGAAACGGCACGGCGGCTGCTGCTATGGCTGGTCGGCAACGACGGGCAGCGCATGCTGGCGGAACGACTTGATGCGCTACCGGCCGCGACGTCCGCGCAGGCGCCGGCCAGGGCAGGATTCCCGGTCCGGGTGGAGCAGAGCGATATCAGCGTGTTTCGTCTCGGAGCACTGCATCAGGATGCGCTCGATCTCAGCGAAAGGGCCCGTTATCCCTAGAAAGCCGGGCTGGCCCGCTCAGATAGTGCGCTGGCTGCGATTCATCAGGATCAGGAAAAGCGGAACGCCGAGCAAGGCAGTAAGTGCGCCGACCGGAAGTTGCCTCGGTGCCAGCAAGGTACGTGAAAGCGTGTCGGCAAAGACCAGCAGGGCGCCGCCAGCCAGCGCGGATGCGGGCAACACAACTCTATGATCGCTGCCGGCCAGCAGTCGCACCAGGTGCGGGATAACCAGGCCGACAAAACCGATGACGCCGACCGTGGTAACCGATGCCGCCGTTGCCAATGCCGTAACCGCAAAAATTCCGATGCGCCATCCGGCGACCGGCAACCCGACGATAGCGGCTTGCAGGTCTCCGCGCGCCAGAACATTCAGATATCTCGCTGCGGTCCAGCCGGCGCAAGTGATGAGCGCAAGCAATATCAGCAAGCGCCAGGGCTGGTAAGCAAAACTCAAGTCACCCATTAGCCAGAACAACATGCCTCGCAAATTGCGATCCGGGGTCAGTGCCAGTAATAACGTTGTCGCCGCACTGAAGCCGGCCGCCAGTACTACTCCGGTCAGCAAAAGGCGCGCAGGTGTCCAGCTGCCACTCCCCTGGGCTACCGAGAACACCAGCAAGGTTGCTGCCATTGCGCCGCCGAATGCTGCGAGGTCAACCAGCGCGGCACCTGCGCCTGCCATTATCACAATCAGTGCTGCAACGGCCGCGCCACCGGAACTGCCAAGAATATAGGGTTCGGCGAGCGGGTTTCTGAGAAGAACCTGCATCAGCACACCGGCAACTGCCAATAGCCCGCCAACTGCAAAGGCGCTCAATGCACGAGGCAGCCGAAGTTCAACGACCAATGTGTGAATGTTTTCGGGTGCCTGCCCGAAAAGCGCAGCAATCGCCGACGAATAGCTGACATCGGCGCTTCCGGTCAGTAATGCGAACAGCACTGTGAGAATTGCAAGCATTGCCAGCGAAACGATGAGCAGCCCTGGGCGTTTGAAAAACAATATTCAGGCTCCGGAAAAGCGAATCGGCTGCGCGGATGTCGGCCGACCTCTGGACACTAACCAATATTCGTGCAAAATCAAATCGCATATGCGTAACGACCGGATCGATAGTGAGGGTTTTCGCGAAAACGTCGGCATCATTCTGGCGAACGATGACGGCAAACTGTTGCTGGCCGGCAGAATTGGCAGCAAGGGCTGGCAGTTCCCGCAGGGTGGGTTACTGGAAGGCGAATCGCCGGAAGAGGCCATGTTTCGCGAACTCAAGGAAGAAGTCGGTCTCGGCGCAGACGATGTCGAAATACTCGGTTCCACTCGTGACTGGCTCAAGTACCGCTTGCCCGACAAATTCGTTCGTCGCGGCTCACATCCCTTGTGCATCGGGCAGAAACAACGCTGGTTCATCTTGCGCTTTCTGTCGGACGAAAGCCGTCTGAGGCTGGACCGAAGCGAAACGCCGGAGTTTGACAGATGGCGATGGGTCGAATTCTGGCGGCCGGTCAACGAAGTGATCTACTTCAAGCGACGAGTTTACGTGCGAGCCCTGCACGAACTCGGCCATCACCTCTACCCGGAAGGTCTGCCGCCACAGCCCCGCTGGTGGCCAAAACGCTGGACGGCTGTGTTCGCACGGGACGTTTCCAGAGCCGGTCTAGAGCCGGTTGGACGCAATTAACCCCTGACGATTGACCTGGATTCCAGCTAAAAGGGTTTAATCACCGCCAGACAAACGACAGCAAGCAGAAACACCACAGGAATTTCGTTAAACCACCGGAGCCAGCGCGTGTTGCCTGGCAGATGGCCCTCCTCGAGGATCCGTATCCAGCGCCAGCATCGATAGTGGTAAATCAGCATTGCACCGATCATGAACATCTTGCCGTGGAACCATCCCTGCTTCAGCAAAATCGGATTGGCAATAAGCATGGCCGCGCCGAATATAGCGGTCAGCGCCGCGCCGATAGTCATAATGATGAACAGTCGCCGCTCCATTGTCGTAAAGCGACGACGGTCTGCCGGGACTTCCGCTTGAGCATGGTAGATGAAGAGCCGCGGCAGGTAGAACAGCCCGGCAAACCAGGTCACCATGAAGGCGATGTGCAGTGCCTTGAGCCATAAGTACATAGCCGCGTTCTCCAGAAAGCCCGTCGGGATGCCATTTTGCCCGGTGATGCCCCGGGTTATAACCAATTCCGTGACCTGCCGCACTTCTGTTTGTTGCGGGCACCGCGTAACATAATCAAACTTCGACGTAATAAGGTCCGTTTCCAAAGTGGCGTTCACACGACGATCCGACTCCGGCGGCATGCTGCGCGGCCTGGCCCTATGGTCCGGCGTCGCAATCGCAGTAGTCGTCAGTGGGTACCTGAGCTTCGAGTTCGGCCGTATCCAGGCCGACTACAACGTCATTGAGGCTGCGGCTGACCGCCGCGATTATCAGAAGCGCATTGACAAGCTCGAGGACGAGATTGTCACCCTCAAGGAGGAGGTTGCGCTGCTACAAACGCACAGCGACATTGACAAGGCAGCGTACAAGGATGTCGAAGCGAACCTGACTCAATTACAGCGCAAAATCCAGGAACAACGGGATGCCATCGAGTTTTATCGTGGCATCATTTCACCGGCAGACGGCGGGCGTGGTCTGCGGGTTCAGGATTTGAAACTGAGCAAGGGCGCCGAGGAACGCGAGTATCATGTAAAGCTGGTCCTGGTGCAGGTTATGCAGCATGACAGGACCGTCAAGGGCGAGGTTGATTTCAGCCTCGAGGGCGCCCAGGGCGGCGCAGCCGTCACCTATACACTTGAACAGCTCCTGCCGCCGGATGCCGACAACCAGTGGTTGTTCTCGTTCCGCTATTTTCAAAATTTCGATCGGCAGCTGGTGCTGCCGGAAGGGTTCGAACCTGAACGGATCAATATTGAGGTCAGGTCGAAAACCAAATCGATTGCCAGCGTAAAACAAAGTTTTCCATGGCAATCCGTTTAAGGAGTAGCTGATGTTTGGGCGGAAAAATCGCAGGCACACCGTCATCGATACACTGGTTGGCGCCAA
Organism: Gammaproteobacteria bacterium; assembly: GCA_029865385.1. GTDB lineage: Bacteria > Pseudomonadota > Gammaproteobacteria > Steroidobacterales > Woeseiaceae > JAKEGN01. The sequence continues at coordinate 10,045 of JAOUGX010000014.1, read as the reverse complement.
CTCTGAGATCAATGGCGACGTTTTCTTTACCGGAGGCTGCCATATCGACGGAACCGTCAATGGCAGTGTCTGTGCCGACCTCGATGGCAACTCCTCGCTGAGTATTTCCGAGGACGGCAACGTCGAGGGCGGGGTAAAGGTCCCCTACGTCGTTCTCAGCGGTATCGTACGCGGCGATGTCGTCGCCAGCCGCAGGGTTGAACTCGGACCGACGGCGCGTGTCATTGGTAATGTGTATTACAATCTGATCGAGATGGCGATTGGTGCCGAAATCAACGGCAAACTGGTACATCAGCCGGAAGGGCAGGTACCATTGCTTGAGCAGACCACTCGCAATCTTCGGCCGCCCACGAAAATCGGGGCGGGTTCCTGAGGAATTTTTGGTATGAACGACATTCAATTTGAAACGCCCGTAATAGGCTCCAACTCTGCGCCACCGCCCTTGATTTTCACGGACGCGGCTGCACGAAAGGTACATGAGTTAATTCAGGAGGAAGACAATCCTGAGCTCATGTTGCGTGTATTCGTCTCCGGCGGTGGTTGTTCCGGGTTCCAGTATGGCTTCACGTTCGATGAAAAGAAGGAAGAGGGTGACAGCAGTGTAGTAAACCAGGGGGTTACTCTTGTAGTAGACCCGATGAGTGTTCAATACCTGATGGGCGCCGAAATCGACTACAAAGAGGATTTGCAAGGCGCGCAATTTGTCATTCGAAACCCAAATGCATCGACGACATGCGGCTGCGGTTCGTCATTTACGGTCTGAGTCTATCGGCCTTTGGTGATCGCGTGCGGGGCACCGACAATTAACTCTGCGCCGCCCGAACCGGTTCCTGAATTACCCGCCATCTCCGCTAAGCCGGAAGTCATCGCTGCAGTTGACCTCGGGTCCAATAGTTTCCATATGATAGTCGGCGAGCTGCGCTTCGGCCAGCTCACTATCATCGATCGATTGCGCGAAACCGTTCGCCTTTCCGAAGGCCTCAAAAAAAACGGCGACTTGATTCCCGCGGCGCGACAGCGGGCTCTCGATTGCCTGGCACGATTCGGTGAGCGCCTGCGCGACATGCAAGCTTCCAGTGTGCGAGCAGCAGGTACCAGTGCGTTGCGCCGTGCCCGCGACAGTGAAGGGTTTCGTGAAGAAGCCGAGAAAGCGCTGGGACATCCGATAGAGGTCATTTCCGGTCGGGAAGAAGCGCGCCTCATCTATATGGGCGTCTCTCACAGCCTACCGCCGAATGAGGGAACCCGGCTGGTCCTCGATATCGGGGGCGGCAGCACGGAATTGATACTCGGCGAAGGGAAAGATCCGAAGACGCTTGAGAGCCTGCACATGGGCTGTGTGCTGATGACCGAAACCTATTTCAGGGAAGGCAAGATCAGTCGCGAAGCTTTCGACGAAGCCCGTCTTGCCGCAAGGCTCAAGCTGCGACCAATCAAGGCGTATTTCAGAAGTTATGCCGACGTCGAAGCCATTGGCACGTCGGGGACGATTATCGCGACCGAAGCAGTCGCTCGCGAACTTGGCGTGATTGAATCACATGACCTTACACCTGATGCGGTCGAGCAACTGATAGAGCGAGTATTGCAGTTCGGCCACGTAGATCAGATTTCACTATCCGGACTGCCGGATCGGCGCGCACAGGTATGGCCTGGAGGGCTGGCGATTCTCGCGGAAGTGCTGCGCGCACTGCGGATAAACAAGTTGCGAATTTCAGATGGCGCGCTGCGTGAAGGGCTGCTCTACGACTATCTCGGCAGGCTTCAGCACGAGGATGCGCGCGAAAGGAGCGTGCGAGCAATGGCGCGTCGATTCAACGTCGACGCTCAGCAGTCGCAACGTGTCACCGAGACTGCCACGAGGCTGCTCGATCAATGCAAAGCCGATTGGCAGCTGACGTCTGAGCTTGCCTCAAATATTTTGAATTGGGCGGCAGCACTTCACGAAATCGGGCTGGATATTTCGCACAGTGGTTTTCAAAAGCATGGTGCGTACATTGTCGAGAATGCGGATATGCCGGGTTTTCCGCGTGCAGAGCAGAAAATACTCGCAGTCCTGATAGCCAACCAGCGTCAGATCATAAGTCTGGAGCGTTGCCAGGCACTGCCGAAAGCGTGGCACAAGCCCGCGCTGCGGCTGATGATTCTCCTGCGCATCGCCGTGCTGCTTAATCGCAGTCGCAGCACAACGCCGTCACCGGATATTCGCGTGACCGTCGGCGAGAGCCAAATCAGTCTGCACTTTTCGGACAACTGGTTAGACGCGAATCCGCTGACGGTCGCCGATCTGGACCGGGAAAAATCCTATCTCGAGGGTGTGGGCTACACGCTTCACGCTTGCTGACTGGTTGCCGCCAGCTCCTGGAGGAATCCGGACTGCGCCGATATGGCAGGTTCGTCGCCAGGCAGGATTTTCTCGTAACGGCCGTCAGGAAGCAGCTTCCACGCCTGGCAATTATCGGCGAGAAATAACTCCAGATCTGCCTTCAGGCGGTCTTTCAAGGGCCGTTGCCGGATCGGAAAACAGACTTCGGTCCTGTGGAAGAAGTTCCTATCCATCCAGTCTGCACTGGAGCAAAGAAACTCTTCGTTTCCACCATTTAAGAAATAGTAGACCCGGGAGTGCTCCAGAAAGCGGCCAACGATGGATCGAACGCTGATGTTTTCAGACAGACCTTCGATCCCCGGGCGCAAAGCGCACATGCCACGAACGATGAGATCGATTTTCACCCCGGCGGCGGAAGCACGATACAGCGCATCGATAATCTGGGGTTCGATCAACGCGTTAACTTTCACAATGATGCGAGCATCCCTGCCAGCCTCGGCATGTTCGATTTCTCTTTCGATCCGGCTCTTCATGGCGTCGAATAACGCAAACGGTGCGGTCAGGATTCTGTTGAGGTTTCCGGCATCTGTAAGGCTTGTGAGCTGCAGAAATACCTTGTGTACGTCTTCGCCGAGTTTGCGGCTGCTGCTGAAATAGCCATAGTCCGTGTACAGGCGCGCGGTGCCCGGGTGATAGTTGCCCGTACCAAGGTGAACGTAACGTCTGATATTGTCTTGCTCGCGACGCACCACCATGGACATCTTCGCATGGGCTTTGAAGCCGACCAGGCCATAAACCACATGGGCACCGGCCTCCTGCAGGCGATTTGCCAATGAGATGTTGGCAGCTTCATCAAATCTGGCCATCAGCTCGACAACAACGGTGACTTCCTTACCGGCACGAGCAGCTTTCACCAGATGGTCGACGATAGGCGAATCGAAGCCGGTTCGATAAAGGGTCTGCTTTATCGCCAGTACTTTTGGGTCTGCAGCAGCCGTGGCGATGAAATCGACCACCGGTGCGAATGATTGGTATGGATGGTGCAGCAGCACGTTTTTCTTTTGCAGAATCGAGAAAATATCTTCGCCGGATTTGAGCGCCGTCGGCAGTCCTGGCGCAAATGGCGCGAAGCAAAGATCAGGACGCCCGGCCATATCACAAACCGCAGCAAGGCGATTAAGGTTGACAGGACCGTCTACGGTATAAAGGTCCTCGCGTTCCAGCGAGAAATGGTCGAGCAGAAAATCGCAAAGATCTTCCGGACAATCGTCGCTTATCTCCAGGCGAACAGCGGCGCCGTAACGGCTTGCCGCGAGCTGGCCTTCGAGGGAACGGACGAGGTCCTGCACTTCCTCGTCGTCTACGTACAGATTGCTGTTACGGGTCGCTCTGAACTGGTATGAGCCATCGACCGACATTCCTGGAAACAGTTCGTCCACGTGTTCGTGAATTATTGACGAGAGGAATACGAAATTGCTCGCGCCGATTTCGTCAAATTGTTCCGGCAAGCGAATAACACGTGGTAGGGACCGTGGAGCCTGCACGATCGCGCGATGGCGCTGGCGGCCGAACGCATCCTCGCCATTAAGCCGCACAATGAAGTTAAGGCTCTTGTTCAGGGTGCGTGGAAACGGTCGGGATGGATCGAGTGTCAGTGGCGTCAGTACGGGCACGATTTCATTGTGAAAAAACTGTCTCAGCCAAAGTTTCTGCTCCCTGGTCCAGTCCTCCCGTCTTGGAAAATAGATATTCGAGTCGGCGAGGGAAGGGAAGATCTCGTCGTTGAGCAATTCGTACTGGCGCCTGACCAGCACAAGCGATTGTTTGCGAATTTCTGCCAGCAGCTCGCCCGGCGTAATTTCGTCCGGCCCCTGTGCCGGCGCATCAATTTCAAACAGTTGCTTGAAAGACGCGACTCGAACTTCAAAAAATTCATCCAGGTTGGTGCTGGAAATACACAAAAAGCGCAGTCGTTCCAGGACAGGCACGGACGGGTCCGCTGCCTGAGCGAGAACCCGACGGTTGAACTCAAGAAGGCTTAGCTCGCGATTGATGTAGCGATCGGCGGGCCGGGTCGTTGCGAAATCCACACTGAATCCTTGTGAGAGGGCGGCAGATTATATCAAGCCGAAGGTTACGTGCAGATTGCTGTCAGGCAGAAAAAATGCTGCCGATGATTGCGCTTCGGGATGCGCCTGTTACCGAGGGCAGATTGCCTGGCGATCCTTCAATGCGACATCTGGCCAGCCAGGCAAATGCGGCCGCCTCCACCCAGTCCGGGTCGAGTCCCTGCGTTGCGGTGGACCGAATATCGATACCCGTCAACGCCCGCCCGAGTTCCAGCACCAGTTGCTTGTTGTGCACGCCGCCGCCGCATATGAAAAGTGTCGCAACACTCGAAGAATACTGCCGGACGGCATCGGCGACACTTCGACAGGTCAATTCAAGGAGCGTTGCCTGCACATCTTGCGGCGACAGCTTCGATCCGACCCTTGAAATCATTTGCGCGAGCCAGGCCAGGTTGAAATATTCGAATCCGGTGCTTTTGGGTGGGCGCAAGGCGAAATAGGGATCCTGCAACATGGCGTCAAGCAGTTCGTCCGAAGCTTGCCCTCGTGCGGCCCAGTCGCCGTTGTCATCGAAATCGATATTTCGATGCTGCGAAATCCATGCATCCAGCAGTGTATTTCCCGGTCCGGTATCGAATCCAGTAACGGTTGCGCTGCCGGCCGGCAACGCTGTCAGGTTGGCGATGCCGCCGATGTTCAGCACGGCGCGATCCTGCTGCTCGTCCGCCAGCAGCCAGCTGTGAAACGCCGGTGCCAGCGGTGCGCCCTGTCCTCCCTCCGCGACGTCTCGTCGCCGAAAATCTGCTACCACCGTTATACCGGTGCGCGCGGCAATGATGTTCGGGTCGCCGATCTGCAAGGTAAACGGTGGATCTGCGTCGGGCAGATGTCGCAAGGTCTGGCCATGACTGCCTATTGCGACAATGTCAGTGTGCCTGGCCCCGGCTGAATCAAGAGCGGCTTTTGCAGCCGCCGCGAAACACTCGCCGACCTGACTGTCGAGTTGCCCCAGTTGATCGATCGAGCAGGTTTCGGGCTCCTGCCGAATAGCGCGCAAGGCTTTGCGCACCGAATCCGGGTAAGCCATGCACTGGCCGGCGATGACTTCGCAACTTCGGTCGCCGAGGCGAACAACAGCCGCATCGATACCGTCCATGCTGGTACCCGACATCAACCCCAGGAAGAGTTTGCCGGCTTTTTTCATGCGTCAACAGACCCTAGAGGGAGGCCGTGGCTATCTGAGTACGCTTGTATTGAAGCAAGTCATCCAGAATGGGCTGAACGGCAGCAAGGAAATCCTCCTTGTAAGCTTCATTGATTGGATCTGCCTGGGGAAGTTCGACGGTTCTCGGGTTTCTGTGAACGCCGTTCAGGCGGTATTCGTAGTGCAGGTGTGCAGCCGTAGCCAATCCGGTACTGCCAACATAACCGATGATCTGGCCTTGCTTGATTCGCTGGCCAATCTTCGCCGTGGCTGAAAATTTCGACATATGGGCGTAAAGAGTCGTTATGTTTCCGCCGTGCTGCAAAATTACGGCGTTGCCGTAACCGCCGCTCACACCACGAAATACAACCTTGCCGTCACCGGCGGCTTTTATCGGAGTACCTGACGGTGCCGCATAATCGACGCCCTTATGTGCACGGATCGTGTTCAGGACCGGATGTCTTCGCCGCGGGTTGAAGCTCGAACTGATTCTGCTGAAATCCACAGGTGCACGCACAAACGCCTTGCGCACGCTGCGTCCATCGGGAGTGTAATAGTCAGACCGTCCTCCCTTGTCAGCAAAGCGAATCGCCTGAAAAGTGCGCCCGTTGTTATTGAATTCCGCAGCGACGATTTCGCCATCGGTTACGTACTTGCCGTCCTGGTAAATTTCTTCGTAAAGGATGAAATAATCGTCGCCGGTTCGAATGTCGAGTACGAAGTCGACGTCCCAGGCGAAGATTCCTGCAAGATTCATAATCAGCTTATCTGACAATCCTGCTGAATTGGCGCTCTCGAATAGCGAGCTATCGATTCGGCCGTACGCACGACGCCTGTGAATCTCGATCGGCCGGTCAATCACCTCGGCTTTGAATCCGTCGTCATTCCGGCTCACAACGAGGGCGCTCGTAAGGTCCAGCTTTCTATAGAGCCGCACGAGCTTTCCGTTGTCGTGTTCAATCTCGAGCTCGTCTCCGGGCCGCAACATGCGCAGGCGAGCTCCGGCCTCGGGCAGTCGGGTAATCATGGCCAGGTGGCCGAGGTCCAGTTGGTTCTTGCGAAACAGCCGGTCCAGAGTGTCGCCTGATCGAACGGTCAGATGTATGGAGTCGAATTCAGACGGCGATGGAAAAAGCGGTGGATGAAATTCGTGCACTGCGCCGCCGGCATCATGGTCATCGGCAAGTATCAGGACCGGCTCGGAGGCTATTTGAGACCCGATCGGGCGAAGTTCGGCGTTTGCGCCCGCTGCTGCGACGGATTTGCTGGGATGGTCAACTGGCGTGCTTTTGACTGACAATACAAGCGCGACGCCCAGCAATGGAAGGCCGAGCCCGACGGCGAACCATTGAATCGGTCGGATGGATTTGCCTTTGGGGTCTTTGGCCGGTTTGTAGTCGTGTAGTAGCGGGCTGACCGTGCGATTCAAGTCATGCTCCTGCATGTCGCTCGAAGCGGCTACTGTACAGTGGCCTCCCGAGTTCGTCAAAGAAAAGTGTTATAACTCATGACCTTAAAGGCTGTTGTGAAATGTGCGTCAAAGAACAGATACGCCCGCTATTTTTTAGCCGGCAAAGCAGTTCAGAACTTGCGTGGTGCTACAGTCGCACTGCCATATTTGTAGGATATTAAGAGTGACGAATGAAACGGATCGATGAACAATTGCAGGAACTCGCCCGCGGCGCGGACGAAATACTGCCGGAAGACGGGCTAGAGGCGAAACTGCGGAAGGGCAGGCCTCTGATCGTGAAGGCCGGTTTCGATCCAACAGCCCCGGATCTACATTTGGGTCACACCGTACTGATAAACAAGATGAGGCAATTCCAGCAATACGGCCACGACGTCGTATTCCTGATTGGCGATTTCACCGGCATGATCGGCGACCCTAGCGGCAAGAATTCGACCCGCCCTCCGCTGAGCCAGGAGGAAATTGCCGAGAATGCGAAGACCTACGAGGCTCAGATTTTCAAAATCCTGGACCCGGAAAAAACCCGGGTCGAATTCAATTCGACGTGGATGTCAAAACTCGGTGCGGCCGGGCTGATCCGCCTGGCGGCACAACATACGGTTGCGCGCATGCTGGAGCGGGATGATTTCAGCAAGCGTTACGCGAGCGGTCAGCCTATCGCAATTCATGAATTCCTCTATCCGTTGGTGCAAGGCTTCGACTCAGTTGCACTCAAAGCAGACGTGGAACTGGGCGGCACGGATCAGAAGTTCAATCTGCTGGTCGGCAGGCAACTGCAGCAAAGTAATGGAATGGAGCCGCAGATAGTGATGACTACGCCCCTTCTGGAAGGACTGGATGGCGTCAACAAGATGTCGAAATCGCTCGGAAACTATATCGGCATAACCGAGCCGGCCGGTGAGATGTTTGGCAAGATCATGTCGATATCGGACGATTTGATGTGGCGATATTTCGAAGTGTTGAGCTTTCGTCCGCTTAGCGACATCAGCGAACTCAAGGCGCAAGTCGTTGAAGGCCGAAATCCGCGTGACGTAAAGTTTGAATTGGCAGAGGAAATCGTTGGCAGATTTCATGACAAGGCGTCCGCGATGCGCGAGCGGCAGGAATTCATAGCGAGGTTCCAGAAGGGTGCAATGCCAGACGAGATAGCCGAAGTTCGCGTCGCGAGTAACGGTGGGCGTCTCGGGATTGCGCACTTACTGAAGGAAGCGGGCTTAGTCGGCAGCACTTCCGAGGCTTTTCGCATGCTGCAGCAGGGGGCGGTACGGATAGACGGTGATCGGATTGACGACCGCAGCCTGGAGGTTGCGGCGGGTACCACGCATGTTTTCCAGGTTGGTAAGCGCAAGTTCGCCAGGGTGCTTTTGTCCTGACGCGGCAGCCACGGACCGAACAGCGTCCAACGAGACTGCGACCAGCGCCTGTGATTGGAACAAACGGTCAGGTAATCGGGCCAATTCCTGCGCAGAAACCGTTTAGGGCCACGGTCTCCCATCGCTGCCCGGCCTGCGCGACGAGATTGCCTTGCGGTTGCCAGAAATCGACTTTCGGACTGGTTTGCCCGGCCGAAAAGGCTTCCGAATCTGGCAGGTTCGGCCTCAGGGAAACCCTTGTCCAGTAGGGATTCGAAACGCCGCAATAAAGAGTTGACCTAAGGGATTTGGTCGCTATAATGCCCCGCTCGCTTGGGGGACTTACCTTCAAGCCAGATCCCCAAACAAAATGACAGGCACGCGAGGGCTTTCGTTTGGCCCCTTGTCGCCTGTATAATTGTGGGTCTGCTTTGATTCAGGGACGGTTACCCTGTTTGATGCGCCGGTCTTGGACCGATTGCGGTCAAACAGGGTAACCGTCCCCGAATCAAAATCGCTCTTTAACAATGAAATCAGATAATTTGTGTGGGTGCTCGCGTTGGAGTTTGCTACAGGCAAAATCAAACGTGAGAACCAAATACTTCAATTCTTAGTAATTTGGGGATCTCGTTCGGAAGTTAAAAGCTCAAAGCTTTAAACTGAAGAGTTTGATCCTGGCTCAGATTGAACGCTGGCGGCATGCCTAACACATGCAAGTCGAACGGTAACGCGAAGAGCTTGCTCTTTGGCGACGAGTGGCGGACGGGTGAGTAATACTTAGGAATCTACCCAGTAGCGGGGGACAACTCGGGGAAACTCGAGCTAATACCGCATACGCCCTACGGGGGAAAGCAGGGGATCTTCGGACCTTGCACTATTGGATGAGCCTAAGTCGGATTAGCTAGTTGGTAGGGTAAAAGCCTACCAAGGCGACGATCCGTAGCTGGTCTGAGAGGACGATCAGCCACACTGGGACTGAGACACGGCCCAGACTCCTACGGGAGGCAGCAGTGGGGAATATTGGACAATGGGGGCAACCCTGATCCAGCAATGCCGCGTGTGTGAAGAAGGCCTGCGGGTTGTAAAGCACTTTCAGTAGAGAAGAAAAGCCTAAGGTTAATAACCTTGAGTCTTGACGTAACCTACAGAAGAAGCACCGGCTAACTCCGTGCCAGCAGCCGCGGTAATACGGAGGGTGCAAGCGTTAATCGGAATTACTGGGCGTAAAGCGCGCGTAGGTGGTTTTGTAAGTCGGATGTGAAAGCCCTGGGCTCAACCTGGGAATTGCATTCGATACTGCTTAACTAGAGTATGGTAGAGGGAAGTGGAATTTCCGGTGTAGCGGTGAAATGCGTAGATATCGGAAGGAACACCAGTGGCGAAGGCGACTTCCTGGGCCAATACTGACACTGAGGTGCGAAAGCGTGGGTAGCAAACAGGATTAGATACCCTGGTAGTCCACGCCGTAAACGATGAGAACTAGATGTTGGGAGGGTTGCCTCTCGGTGTCGCAGCTAACGCGTTAAGTTCTCCGCCTGGGGAGTACGCCGGCAACGGTAAAACTCAAAGGAATTGACGGGGACCCGCACAAGCGGTGGAGCATGTGGTTTAATTCGATGCAACGCGAAG
>JAOUGX010000084.1 GCA_029865385.1 Gammaproteobacteria bacterium | reverse complement strand
TGGCCGTTCTCGTAAATCGATACAGTGCTTCGGCGTCGGAGATTTTCGCAGCCGCCATCCAGGACTACGCGCGCGGCGTTATTATCGGCCAGCAGACGTTCGGCAAAGGCACCGTGCAGAATTTGTATTCACTCGATCAGTACGTGCGGCGACCGGAAGATGAGGGCCTGGGGCAACTGACATTGACAATAGGCAAGTACTATCGAGTCACCGGCGAGAGCACACAGCATCGTGGTGTCGACCCGGATATCAGCTTACCCTCACATATTGACGCCGCAGAGATCGGCGAAAGTGTCCGCGATAGCGCTCTCCCCTGGGATACGATTCGCACAACCAATTTCCGGCCTGGAGAGCCGCTCGATACGACCATATCCTCGCTGACGGCCAACTATAATTCCAGAATCAAGGACGATCCGGATTTTCAGTACCTGGTGGACGGAATTCGAGACATTGAGGAAGTGCGCGCTCAGAAAACTGTGTCATTGAACATTGATGCGCGGCGCGTCGAGCGGAAGCAAGCCATGGAAAAGCGGCTGCAACGCGAAAATGTGCGGCGAGCGGCTCTGAATCTCGACCCAATCGAGTCTGTCGAGGCTTTGGAAGAACTCGATGGCCCGGATGTTCATCTTGACCAGGCAGCGGCAATCGTTACAGACTTGGCTGTGATGCGGGAAGTCAAGGCGGCACCAGAACATACAGCTCAAATCATTCCGGTGCCTTGATCGGCTTCCAGCTTGCAAGGCGGAATGTTGGTGTTATACTGCACTACAACACCAATCTACACGACTTGAACGAAGTGGAGGTCGACGTGGAAGCAGAAAAACTTGAGAAACCCGGACGCCGGATCCTGACAGGAACATTGCTTCTGACCTCATTCTGGTGTGTATCAGGGCTTGCAGCGAGCAGCACCGATATCAACTGCAGCAGCTCCGGAAGTCAGCTGAATAGCCTCACGGTATCGGTGGACAGCCTGGCAGTGCAGCCTGTGGAGCATCTGCCCATTCGTGCCGAAACGGCTCCGCTTCTTGGCCTCGACTCCAATGAAACCGTTTCCAAAGCCGTTGTGCCGATCTTGCACCTGGCACCACACATCGCAGCCATCCTCAACAACGTTTTTGAAGATGCTGCAGATCAGCAGACGGATACAAGTGCAATAGAATTGCCATCAGCCGGTCGTGCTGCACAACCACAGAAAATCAGCGACAGCGTGGTGCCGGAAAACGTTGTTGTACCAGGGGACGACATCGCACGTTTCCAGCGACAGATGTATCGAAAAGACATCTAGGCAAAGTCACCCGGACAACAATTGGCAGTCGGGACTTTGAGCCCGTCTATCGACTCAAGACTTTTGAAACGCCCCAGTAATTCTCGCCGAGAATATTGGCCTCACTCTCTTTGATCAGGCCGTTGGCGTCGATATTGAATACGGTCGAGACCGTTCCCGCTATGGGCACAGCATCTGCGTCATTTCGAAACTTCGCCTTTTCACCGATAAGTTTTGCGCGTTTCTGCAAGACAGCAGCAAAATCTGCACTCTGTTCCATCGCCTCTCGACGTTTTCGCACGCGTTGCAGCAATCGGTCACATTCCTCTCTGGTGCCATAATTTATTGCGCCAACGCTCTTTTCGCTTGCTTCTTTGGCCATGGCACTTAACTTGTCGTCCGCAAAATGCAGGTAAAGCTGCTGGGCATAGGCCAGAATCATTAAATTGATAGATCGCTTGATTGCGATATCAAGTCCCTGATTGTCCGGCGGCTTACGATCTCTGACCCCTTCCAGCGCGCTCGCAATTTCGTTCTCCGCCAGTTGAGCTGATTCGATTTGTGACGCGAGATTATCCAAAACTGCAGTAACTGAACGTTGCCGGAAAATACGAAGAAAACCACTCATGGACATCAGCCGGTGCCTTTCAGCTTGCAGCCTGTCCTCCAATAGATGCACACTGTCACGTTGCTCTAGCAGCTTGTGTTCCAAGATGCGTGTTTCGCGGTTTCGTTCTTCATTCCAATTGACCAGGAGAGAATTGTGCTGCTTCTGCTCTCTCTGTTGTTTTAGCTGCTCCGAGAATCTCGCGAGCTTTCTTTCACAGCGCAACGCGAGTCCGCGTAGCTGATAGAAGGTTACGACATTGTGCGCCCAATCCGGGTCCAGCAGCAGATCCTCAAGATGTTCGAGTTTCTGATGAAGGCGCGCGGTCGCCCCCTCCTGCTGTTTAATTAGATCCCGAAGGCGATACTGCTCCTTCCGCATGCCCGAGAATTCTTTCTTGAGCTCAGCCCGGTTCCAGTACAGGTGCAGCAACTTGTCGCTGTCCTGCGTCTTTTCCTCTGTGCTTCCGAAAATGGCGGTCAGAGCGGACAATGGCTACCTCTTTCACATAATCCAGCGAACTGGGACGGCACGAATCTGCCGTTCGAATGCTCAGATAATGACAAGCCACGACCCTGTAATCCTTGATTGAATCGACAGTTTTGCACCAGGAAAGCTTTGCCGATGCAGGGCAATTATCAACGTTCGAGGATGAGGTGTCCCTGGCCCATGAGGTAGTCGAGCCATTTATTGAGAAGCATATTGCGGCGCCAACGTCTGTCGAGTTCGAAACGACATGCCCGGCTGAGCCTTCGGAAATCTGCGTGCCGGTTCTCTCCAGAATAACTCATTGCCTCGGCAAGGCCACCGTCCAGATAGGCCCGGACGACCATGTTTGGGTCGGAAATGCGCTCCTGTCCTTCGAAAAAGAAGTAGGAAAGTGACAAGGTCAATGTGTAACGACTTCTGTCAATGATCTCTACGTGCAGATCGCAATCTCCGGCAACTTTCGATTGGTAGTAGCCGTCCAGTCGTTCGATATCCGGAATGAGTTGCTGTAACCGAAGGTAATTGCTCTCGTAAAGCGCCATCAGTCCAACGAAGCTGCGCGGCTTCGCTATGGCTTGAGGTACGAGTTGATATTCCAGCAACATATTTGCAATATATCACAGCCTTCCAAAAGAAAATGTTATGCAATTCCGGTTCCACACTTGTGTTTTTTCGCTTTAATTTATGGTCGCACTCGGCGCTCAACACCGGTACTATCGAGGATTCTGCTGGCGATCTCTTCAATCGAAAATTCCGTCGTGTCGACATGCGGAATACCGTAACGCTTGAAGATTTTTTCTGCTTCCCGAAGTTCATAACGGACCTGCTGCGGCGATGCATAATTTCCCAGCGGTCGCCGTTCCTTGCGAATTTGACGTAATCTTGCAGGAGTAATAGTCAGGCCGAAAAGCTTGTTTTTTTGCCGAACAAGAATATCGGGCAAATTACCGCTATCGAACTCCTCATCAGTAAGCGGGTAGTTGGCTGCATAGACACCGTATTGCAGGGCGAGATAGAGGCACGTCGGCGTTTTTCCGGACCTGGAGACTCCGACAAGAATCACATCCGCCACTTCGTAATTGCGAGTTACGCCACCATCGTCATTTGCCAGCGCAAAATTGGTAGCCTCTATGCGCTTCATGTAGCTGTCAATATCGCTCATGCCGTGCGCGCGCCCTGCCGTATGACTGGATTTTTGTTTCAATTCCAGTTCGAGTGGCTCGAGGAAAACATCGAATATATCCAGATGAAGGCCATCGACCTGGCGCACAATCGCTCGAAGCTCGTCTTGCACCAGAGTCGAGAAGACGACAGGTCGCGTCGATGATTTTTCTGCCGATTTGTTGATTTTGTCGACAGCCTGCCGCGCCTTGTCTTCGTTATCTATAAATGGCAAAGTCACTTGCCGAAATTTCTGGCTGTCAAACTGGGTCAGAAGGCTATGCCCGAGCGTCTCGGCGGTTACGCCGGTCTGATCCGATATAAAGAAAATTGTGCGCTCGCTCATTAGATATGATCCTGATTAACCGCGTTCACGCGGCCACATTCATGGTTGATAATGATTGATTGTCCATTTCTGTTGCCGTAACACAAGGGAGCCGACTTTGCAGCCATACGTAATCCAGCTGGACAAGCTCGGAATGGGAGACGTTGAGATAGTCGGGGGGAAGAATGCTTCCCTCGGAGAAATGATCAGCAATTTGCATAGTCTCGGGGTCAGGGTTCCCGGTGGGTTCGCCACAACGGCCGCTGCCTACCGTGATTTTCTGGCAGTCAACGAACTGGATAAGAAAATCAACGAGCTACTTGTAGGGCTCGATGTCGACGACATCGCCGCGCTTACGAAGGCGGGTCAGTCGATTCGCGGCTGGATCAATGAAGCCGAATTGCCGGACAGACTGACCGACGAGATCCGCATTGCATGGAACGAAATGTCCGGTGGCAAGGATATCGCTGTTGCCGTTCGATCCTCCGCAACGGCCGAAGACCTGCCAGACGCCTCGTTTGCCGGTCAACAGGAAACCTTTCTCAACGTTCGCGGCATCGAACACCTCATTGCAGCTTTGCACCAGGTTTACGCCTCGCTTTTCAATGACCGTGCTATCGCGTATCGCGTGCATCAGGGATTTGATCACTCTTTGGTTGCACTGTCCGTAGGTGTGCAGTACATGGTTCGCAGCGACATAGGCTCTGCCGGCGTCGTATTCACACTGGATACCGAGACCGGTTTTCGCGACGCCGTTTTTGTGACTTCTTCCTATGGTCTCGGCGAGACCGTTGTTCAGGGAGCTGTAAATCCTGACGAGTTTTACGTATACAAGCCGGCGCTGGCGAATGGCAACTTCCCCATCTTGAGGAAGAATCTCGGCGCCAAGGCAATCAAGATGATTTTCAGCGACGATCCACGTCCTGGAAAAACCGTTGAAACGGTTGACGTCGACGAATCGGATGCGAATAGATTTTCGCTGAGCGACGACGAGATCATTGAACTTTCCCGAACTGCCGTAACCATTGAAGAGCACTATGGCCGACCGATGGATATCGAGTGGGGCAAGGATGGCTCTGACGGGAAAATTTACATCCTGCAGGCTCGGCCGGAAACCGTACAAAGCCGGAGCGGCCAGACGATACAACGGTTTACGCTGAAGAAGCGATCCAGGATCATCATTACCGGCCGCAGCATCGGGCAAAAAATTGGCAGCGGCACGGCCAAGGTAATTCAAAGCGCTGCCGAAATGGGCCGAATTCAGGCCGGCGATGTATTGGTATCCGACATGACCGATCCGGACTGGGAACCGGTTATGAAACGCGCCTCAGCCATCGTGACGAATCGTGGCGGCCGGACCTGCCATGCCGCCATAATCGCGCGCGAACTCGGGATACCCGCGGTCGTCGGATGTGGCGACGCAACGGTGGCCATTGCGGACGGCACTGAAGTAACGGTCAGCTGCGCCGAAGGTGACGAAGGGGTCGTCTACTCGGGACTCCTGGATTTCGAACAAACACAGATTGAGCTCGATTCCTTGCCCGATATTCCGGTCAATATCATGATGAATGTCGGCAATCCGGACCGCGCATTCGATTTCGCAAATATTCCGAATCATGGCGTCGGACTGGCACGGCTGGAGTTCATAATCAACCGGATGATCGGTGTCCACCCTAATGCCCTGTTGGGTTACGACAATCTCGACGACGACACTCGAGAGGCGGTCGACGAGCAAATGGCAGGATATGCGGACCCCGTGAGATTTTTCGTTGACAAACTGGCGGAAGGCGTAAGCTCGATTGCCGCAGCATTCGCACCAGAGCCGGTTATCGTCCGGATGTCGGATTTCAAGTCGAACGAATACGCCAATCTGATCGGTGGCGAACCATTCGAACCATTTGAAGAGAATCCGATGCTGGGATTTCGCGGCGCATCCCGCTATGTCGCCGATAGTTTCCGCCCGTGTTTCGAACTCGAGTGCAAGGCAATTCGCAAGGTAAGAAACGACATGAACCTGCGTAATGTGCAGGTTATGATTCCGTTCGTTCGTACCGTGACGCAAGCGAAAGACGTTATCGATCTGCTCGCCGCAAACGGTCTGGAGCGCGGCAAAGACGGACTGAAAATCATCATGATGTCCGAACTGCCGACAAACGCCTTGCTCGCCGATCAATACCTGGAGTACTTCGATGGCATGTCCATTGGCTCGAACGACATGACCCAGCTCACACTCGGCCTGGACCGCGATTCCGCGCTGGTTGCAGACCTGTTCGATGAACGGGACGAGGCTGTAAAGGCATTGCTTAGCATGACCATCCGAGCATGTAAGGCGCGGGGAAAATACGTCGGAATCTGCGGGCAGGGACCGTCAGATCACCCGGATCTCGCGCTGTGGCTTCTCGATCAGGGCATCGATAGCCTTTCATTGAATCCCGACAGCGTTATCGAAACCTGGATGTTCCTCGCCGGCAAAAAAGTCTGATTCCCTGCAGGTCGGGTGCGCTTATCAGAACCGATCGTACCCGGAGCGCCTGTGAAAACGCAGATGCGGCAACAGCAAGCCTGCGCCGATTCCGCCAAGCAGAACAAGTGCGCCGGTAATAAACCAGTTGCGATTGGTCTGCACAGACAGCGCTTCGTTTTCCTGCTCCAGAATATCTACGCGGATTTGCGCGTCGGTAACCTGTTGCTGCAGGCCCTGGTTCTGACTGTCTATCGCCAAGACATTCGCAGCGGTTTTTTTGATCTGATCCAGCTCGGCCTGCAACGCCTTCTTTTCTGCCTCCAATGCGGTGATCCGACGCGTCGCGCTGTCATACTCGCCTTTTATGGCACTGAGCTGCGAGCCGAGCGTTGACCCTTGCGCATTGGCGCTGGTGAGCTCACTCGTCAGTTGCTGCAGTTGTTCCCGAGCAGCCGGTTCCCCCATCAGGTAACGGGAAAGTACCCAGCCTTCGGTGCCGCCCGCTGTCCGAACACGTGCGTAGCCGCTCTCAGCGTCCCGCTCGAGAACTTCAAGCCTTGCCCCACTCTGCAGCATAAGCTGAATGGCGTTGCTGGTACTGGGTCCCGTGCGCAGCATGATTTCGAATTTGTCGCTGACCCAGGCCGGCTCTGCGCTCGAAGGATTTGCGGAAAAAAGACCGGCGATAAGCCAGGCCGCGGGCAAAAGGAGTCGATTGGTCATAGAGTTACACTGGAATCCTGAGTCCCGCCAACTATAAGACAAGCACTTTGCAGGCACCAGCAGTGCAAACAATGCCCCGTACCCTGTCGCAATATGGCGACGCCATGCTCGTCGCCGGTTCTCTGGTACGGTTTCGTCGACAAACGGAAATTCAGTCGGCGGTCGCCCCCTTTTCCCACACAAGAATCTGGTTATTGGCGGGCATCGCATAGCGCCTGACTTCAGTGAGGTTCGCTGTTTTCGCGATCTGCCGGAGTTCGCCGCGATCTCGAATACCCATTGTCGGCTTTTGCGCGCGCAGGCTGGCATCGAATACAGCATTGCTTTCGCTGGTAAAGCGGCCGTTCTCGTTAAATGGTCCATATAGGCAAAAAAGCCCACTCGGAACCAGCATCGCTGCAACCAGAACGAACATTTTCCGCACTTCATCGATGCTCATGATATGCGCCGTGTTGGCGGAGAACACCGCATCGAAACGCGTGTCGACCGGCGGCATGCAGGAGACATCAAATGCTATCGGCGTGCTTACATTAGGCAACTCCGACCACTCCAGCCACGCACGGATTGCATCGTGATTTTGCGGAAGATCACTGGTATGCCAGGCCAACCAGGGCATCGCGGCGGCAAAATGTACGGCATGTTGTCCCGTTCCGGAGCCGATTTCGAAAACCGCCTTCCGCCCTCTGAATTCGAAAAGCAAGACCTCAAGAATCGCGTCCTTGTTTCTTGCCGTTGCCGGTGCATCAGGTCGCCTGTTCACATCATTGGGTTCAATACATTCTTGTCGAACAGCTTTTCGCGGTAATGCGCCAGCTCGGCGATCGAATCTCGAATGTCGGAAAGTGCCCGGTGCGTAGACTCTTTTCTGAAACCCGCTGCAACCGCCGGGGCCCACCGCTCGGCAAGTATCTTTACGGTGCTGACATCGAGATTCCTGTAATGAAAGAACGCTTCCAATTGCGGCATCTGACGCGCGAGAAAGCGCCGATCCTGGCAGATGCTGTTACCGCACATCGGCGACATACCCTTCGCGACGTACTGCTCCAGGAATTTGATAGTCGTTGATTCCGCTTCGGCCATCGACGTCCTGCTTTGCAACACCCGATCAGTGAGGCCCGACGAACCGTGCTGCCGCGTATTCCACTCGTCCATTGCCTGCATAACAGCCTGGGATTGTTGTATGGACAGTACAGGTCCTTCGGCAATCTCGATGAGCTGTTGATCGGTTACGATGGTGGCAATTTCGATGATGTGATCTGTGACCGTATTCAGCCCGGTCATCTCCAGGTCAATCCAGATCAGGTTACCGGGCGCGATTATGCCGGATTTCTCTGTTGTGTTTGCCATCCTGGTCCTTCGATTTGCTTGCCGCAGACAATAAATTCAGGCCGTAGTGTACCAGTGACGCAGGATGCATAGCGCCTGGAATGCGGTCATACTAGCGCCGACAAGTTTCGGCCCGAAGAGAAACGGCGCGGCAAAGCGGATATGACAATCGAAGTCGAACAGAAGGCCCTTGTTACGGCGACGTTCAGTCGGCGAATGACCGTTCAACTGCAGCAGGATAATTCCGTCGATGCGAGAATAAAGGGCAAGCGACTGAAGCCGGTCTGTGGCGACAGAGTGATCGTCAGACCAATTCCAAATGAGGCAGACTGGCTGATTACCGAAGTGTTGCCACGTGACAACGAACTCAGCCGCCCCAACAGTCGCGGACAAGCCGAGGTTCTCGCCGCCAACCTGACCTTCCTTTGCGTTCTTGTTGCGGATCCGCCGCAACCGGACTGGTTCATCGTCGATCGCTATCTGTGCGCGGCCGAGCTGATGCAAATAGCCGCCGCGGTGATTTTCAACAAGCTGGATATCGTGCCCGACGGTGAAGCGCTGCGCGATGAAATGCGTGTGTTCAACAGCATCGGTTACGCAACCGTATTCTGCAGCGCGAAAAGCGGTGAAAACATTCGCCAAGTGGAGCGACTGCTGTCAGGCCAGATATCGATAGTCGTCGGCCAGTCCGGTGTCGGCAAGTCCAGCCTCATCAATCGGCTCGTCGACGACGCGGATCAGAAGACCGCTGCCGTTTCGACCGCCAGCGGAGAGGGTCGCCACACCACAGTCAACTCGGTGATGTTGCAATTGGCCGACGGGGGCGCAGTAATCGATTCGCCAGGCGTCCGCGATTACGCACCCGCGACTGTGAGTCCGGGCGAGGTATTGACGGGGTTTCGTGAAATTGCGGAGTTCGGACGGTCTTGCCGCTTCGCCAACTGTCACCACCTGCGGGAACCGGGCTGTGCGGTCAAAACCGCAGTCGACGAACACGCAATCAGTGCGAGGCGCTACGAGAGCTACCGGCGCCTGCTGGCCTTAAGCAATCGCCTGGCGGAAAAGCGACCAGCGCGTTAGCCGGGCGGCCACGCGAAGTTGCGTCCACCCAGCAGGTGCAGATGCAGGTGAAAGACCGTCTGGCCGGCTGCCTTGTTGCAATTCATCGTTACACGATAGCCGTCAGTGTGAACGCCCTCCGCTTTCGCGATGTCCCGGGCCGCAGCAAAAAGCGATCCGATAATTCCGGCATCTTTATCCTGCAAATCATTAATCGTTGCAATATGCTGGCGGGGAATGATCAGCACATGCGTCGGAGCCTGTGGATTGATGTCACGAAACGCCAGCACGCTGTCGGATTCGTGAATGACGTCGGCTTTGATTTCGCCCTCCGCGATCTTGCAGAAAAGGCAGTTCGAATCGTTCATCAGTTCACCTGTCCTGAAATGGCCTCTTAGCCGACAATCCGTCGGCCGAAAAAAGCGTGCGACAGAGTCCCACCGTCCACGTACTCGAGTTCTCCGCCCAACGGAACGCCATGTGCAATGCGGCTTGCAGAGACGTCGCAGCGGTTGGCCATGTCGGCCAGGTAGTGCGCAGTGGCATCGCCCTCGACTGTGGGATTCGTTGCGATGATCAGCTCCTCGATTATTCCGCTGTTCAGGCGTTCTTCCAGAGCGGCAAGACCCAGTTCAGAGGGACCGATCCCGTCCAGTGGTGACAGGTGCCCCATCAATACGAAGTAGTGACCGCGAAACCCGGTTGCATCCTCGACCGCCATGACATCGGCCGGTGACTCGACGGCGCACAACAGCGATTCATCGCGGCCGCTGGCCGAACAAATGTTACACAGTTCACTTTCCGTGAACATCCGACACTGCAGGCAATGCCCGATCCCGGAGACTGCCTCTGAAAGCGCGCTCGCCATCAGGCTGGCGCCGTTTCTATCGCGCTCGAGCAAGTGAAAAGCGATCCTCTGGGCGGACTTTTTCCCGACGCCTGGCATGCAGCACAATGCGTCGATCAACCGGACCAGCAGGGGTGAGTAGGAAACTGACATCGGCGATCCCTGAGGCAGATTCTAGAATGGCAACTTCATGCCGGGCGGCAAACCGAGCCCGGAAGTCAGGCCGGAAAATTTTTCCTGCACCGTCTTTTCGACTCGACCTATTGCATTGTTGAAGGCCGCTATGATCAGGTCTTCCAACATGTCCTTGTCATCTCCGACGAGCGAGTCGTCGATCTCCAGCGCCTTGACCTCGTGTTTGCAGGTCATCGTGATCTTCACCATGCCGCCGCCGGATTCGCCAGTTACCGTGAGCTTGCCCATCTCCTCCTGCGCCTTCTGCATATCGGCCTGCATTTTTTGCGCCTGCTTCATCAGCTGGCCAATGCCACCCTTCATAATAATTACTCCCGCTTTTCCGAGTTGCTGTCCGTATTTTGCGCGGCCAGAATTTCGACCGAGTCCGGATTGAGTTCGGCGCCGAACATATCGCGCAGCGCCTGCACGTTGGGATCCGCTTCCAACGACGCCCTGGCCGCCTCGAGCTTTTCGTCACCGAGCCTCGCCTTTTTTTGCATGGGCGTTTCCGCAACGCTCTTACCCTGCGAGATCTCGACCCTGAGGGTTTCGCCAAACCGGCTGCTCAAGGCATCACACAGCGCAGCTTGTCGCTGCTTCGACAGCGTGGACTCAAATCGTCTGTCGAGGCTCAGGTGAATGGTGGTTCCTTCGCGGCGAAGGTAGGCACAATTGCCGGCGAGCAGCCGCGTTGCACCTTTCAGATCGAGTTGCTCGACAAGATCGCTCCAGTCCGGATCGCGCCATTCCTCACTCGTCGAACCGTGCCCGTTCGAAGCAGGATTCGTCGCTGCGGTCGCGGTCGCAGGCGGTCTGGCCTTCGGGCTCGTGGTTCGCTCGGTTTGCGGTGCCGGCGCACCCGAAGCGCCGCGCGTTGTCCTGTCCTGCTGTCTATCCGGCGCCGCCGGCTGAAAGGCCAGCATTCGCAAGAGAGTCATCTCGACGCCGCTTCTCGGATCCGGCGCAAGGCTGAGGTCCCGGCGTCCCAGCAATGCTGTCTGGTAAAAGAGCTGAACGTCCTCGGCCGACAGGCTCGCCGCGAACTCGGCCATCTCGGCTTCCTCGATCTCGTCCTCGGCATCGACCGCGCCGACAACCTGATACACGGCAATCTTCTGAAGCGCGCGAGCAAGATCCTGCAATAGCGTAGCGTAGTCCGGAAACTGCTCGTCGATTTCAGCAATTGCCTGCAGGGTACCCGGGCCGTCGCTGTCGGCCAGCAATCTCAAGAGCTTCGACACGTGTTGCCTGTCGATCGTGCCCAGCATTTCGCCCACCGGGCCCGCGGTGACATTGCCACCGCAGAACGCGATGGCCTGGTCAAGGAGACTTAAGGCATCACGCAAGCTGCCGTCCGCAGCACGCGCGATAGCAGTCAGCGCGCCGGTTTCTGCAGAAATACCCTCTGCGGAACAAATAAGCTCGAGCCGTTCGCGAATTACCGGCGAGCCGATTCTCTTGAGATTGAATTGCAGGCATCGAGACAGCACGGTGACCGGCAATTTTTGCGGATCGGTCGTCGCCAGAAGGAATTTGACATGCGGTGGCGGTTCCTCGAGCGTCTTGAGGAGCGCGTTGAACGAACTCTTGGACAACATGTGCACCTCGTCAATCAGGTACACCTTGAATCGGCCGCGGGCCGGCGCGTACTGCACGTTATCCAGCAGGTCTCGAGTGTCGTCAACCTTGGTACGTGACGCGGCGTCAACTTCGATCAGGTCGACGAAACGGCCGTCATCGATTTCACGGCAGGCGCTGCACTCGCCGCAGGGGCTGGAAGTTATGCCGGTTTCGCAGTTCAGTGCTTTCGCCAGGATGCGGGCGATCGTCGTCTTGCCGACGCCGCGGGTTCCTGCGAACAGGTAGGCGTGATGCAGGCGCTCGCTGTCCAGGGCATTGGTCAATGCCTTCAGGACGTGCTCCTGACCTGCCGTTTCGGCGAAGTTTTTCGGCCGCCATTTTCGGGCGAGAACGAGGTAGCTCATAGAATGTCTGGTCGCTGGTTCGGACGCGCTGAATCGTCCGCAGATGAGGACAGTGTAACGTTTGAGGCACAGGTAACAAGCCCGGCACCTGGGTCCGCCTCACCCTGTTGCAAATTAAAGTGGCCCACGCCAGCTGATCCCCGGCACCCGGCGTCACCGCTGCCGCTGCTCCCTTCCGGGCCTGACGGGGTTCACGGCTGGCCGTCGCGAGGAAGCCGACGCGGGCCGGCGGCGATTATCCCTGTCGCGCGGCACGGATACAAACCGGCCGCGCAGAGCAAGTCTGGTGTGGATTCTCTGTCAATCCGGTTGTTATTCTCTGGTCCTGCTATTGTCATGCCCGTCGGCCAGCCGGCCGGCCGGATAAACGGAGTAATGCATGTCTCAGGTCCCTGATTTCGCTACTGTCGACCCGTGGAACGGTATGACTGCGGCAAAGCCCGGGCTCGTGCAGAACCTCGCCGGCGGCCAGTGGTCAAGCGGTGGCGCCTGGCGGGATGACATTCCCGACCCTTTGCATGGCGGGGCATTCCTGAAGGTCCCGGATACGACGGACCACGCTCCCTTCATTGCGGGCCTGGCAAGCTGTCCGAAATCCGGCCTGCACAATCCGCATCGCAACCCCGATCGATACGTAATGCTCGGACAGGTCTGCGCGCGAGCAGCAGCATTGCTCGCCAGACCCGACGTCGAAGACTATTTCACGAAATTGATTCAGCGGGTCATGCCGAAGAGCTGGAACCAGAGTCGCGGCGAGGTCGTCGTGACTAGGCTGTTCCTCGAAAACTTCGGCGGCGACGGGGTGCGCTTTCTCGGTCGCGGCTTTTCCAATCCGGGAGATCACGCAGGCCAGGAATCGCGGGGATACCGTTGGCCGTTCGGCCCGGTGGTTGTTATCGCGCCATTCAATTTTCCGCTTGAGATTCCGGCATTGCAGGCGCTGGGCGCACTGTTCATGGGCAACCGTCCGCTGGTCAAGGCGGACTCGAAAGTGAGCGTCGTGTTCGAGCAGTTTCTGCGACTGCTGATCCACGCAGGTCTGCCGGCTACCGACATCGACCTGATTCATTGCCGCGGATCGTCGATGGGACGCCTGATCGAATCCGCAAGAGATCGTATTCGGTTGATCCAGTTCACCGGGTCCTCACAGGTCGCCGAGAAGATCGCCTCGGTCGTCAACGGCGCCGTCCGGCTGGAGGACGCCGGTTTCGACTGGAAGATCATTGGCCCTGACTACGATGCGGCGTGGCTCGACTATGTCGCCTGGCAATCGGACCAGGACGCTTACAACGCCTCGGGCCAGAAATGCTCGGCACAGAGCATACTGTTCGTACACAATAACTGGACGAAAGCGCTTCTGCCCAAGCTCGGGGAATTCGCGGGCCGTCGCAAGTTGGAGGACCTGTCGCTGGGGCCCGTGCTGAGCTGGACAAATGCGCGAATCCGAAAACATATAGACGGATTGCTGGCGATCAACGGTGCGAAATTGTTGTTTGGCGGCAAGGCGCTTGGCGGTCACTCCATTCCCGATTGCTATGGCGCATTTGAGGCCACGGCCGTCGAGATCCCGCTCGATGCGTTGGCCGGCGAGCACTTCGCGGCTGGCACCACCGAGCTGTTTGGACCGTTCCAGGTTGTCGTGCGCTATGGCGACAGTGATCTCGACAAGGTGCTGGGCGTACTCGAGCGAATGACGCATCACCTTACGGCGGCTGTCATCAGCGCAGATATCGGCTTCCAGAACAAGGTACTCGGCGCCACGATCAACGGTACGACGTATTGCGGTATGCGGGCGCGTACCACGGGTGCACCGCAAAATCACTGGTTCGGTCCTTGTGGCGATCCGCGCGCCGCGGGCATAGGTACGCCTGAAGCGATTATCAATACCTGGAGCGGGCACCGCGAGATCATCCTCGACCAGGGGCCGAAACCCGCGAACTGGTCACCTCCGGCCCTGGACTGACCGGGCAGTCGACGCATGGACAGCAAACTACCCGACACAGGCACAACCATATTCACCGTCATGTCGGAGCTGTCCAACGAATGCGGTGCAATCAACCTGTCGCAGGGATTTCCGAGCTTCGATCCGCCGCAACGCCTGCTGAACCTGGTGACGCAATATCTGAACTCTGGCGCCAATCAGTACGCGCCCATGCAGGGTGTGCCGGCCCTGAGAATCGCCATTGCCGACAAGTGCGGCCGCTTGTACGGCCGCATGTTGAATCCGGATACCGAGGTGACGGTATGCGATGGCGCGACGGAGGGTCTGTTCAGCGCAATTACGACCGTAGTCCGCGCCGGCGATGAAGTCATCGTCTTTGATCCGGCTTACGATTCCTACGAGCCGGCCGTGACGCTGGCGGGCGGCAGGACATTGCACGTACCGCTGGTCATCCCGTCCGACGGTGGCGATTTCGAGATCGACTGGGACCGTCTTCGTGACACCATAAGCGGTCGTACCAGATTGATTATTATAAACTTTCCGCACAATCCCACGGGCGCAAACCTGGCTCCCGACGATCTCGATACGCTGGCAGGAATCGTCAGGGAAAGCGGCATTTACCTGCTGTCCGACGAGGTCTACGAACACATAGTTTTCGACGGCGCACGACACCAGAGCCTGTTGCGCCATGATGAACTATGGCAACGAAGCTTCGTCGTTTCGTCATTTGGCAAAACCTACCATGCAACCGGCTGGAAGCTGGGTTACTGCGCCGCACCGCCGGCGCTGACGGCCGAGTTTCGCAAGGTTCACCAGTTCACCTGTTACGCAGTGATTACGCCGATTCAACACGCACTCGCCGACTACATGCGCGAAACACCGCAACACTACGACGAGCTGCCGGCGTTCTATCAACAGAAACGCGACCATTTTTGTGCACTGATCGAGAGTTCGCGATTTACTTTTCGCAAGGCCCAGGGCACGTTTTTTCAGTTGCTGGATTATTCGAACATCAGTGACGAACCGGATCTGCCTTACGCCAAGCGCCTTACCCGTGAAATCGGTGTTGCGTCCATCCCGGTGTCGGTTTTT
>JAOUGX010000171.1 GCA_029865385.1 Gammaproteobacteria bacterium | reverse complement strand
CGAGTGCGGCGCTTTTCGATTGCGACAGCGACCGTCGTATTGCGGATTCAGGCCTGCGGCAACCTGTTCTGCCCGTATGCTTTCCAGCTCCTCCTTCGAACAATAACAATGATAGGCAATGCCGACCCTAAGCCACTCGTCGGCAACCTCTTTGTAGCGATCGAATCGATCCGTCTGAAAAATAGGACCTTCGTCCGCATCAAGTCCGAGCCATTTCATGCCGTCCAGGATGACATCGATCGATTCCCGGGTTGACCGTTCGCGATCGGTATCTTCGATACGCAAAACGAATTTGCCCTCGTGTCGGCGCGCATACAGCCAGGAAAACAAAGCAGTCCGCACGCCGCCAAGATGCAGTGCGCCGGTCGGACTGGGAGCAAATCTGGTTTTGACAAGCATGGAATTATGGCGGAGAGGTCAGCAAGCGCCGCATAGTCTCACAGTAAACGAACAATCGAAACCGACGGTGAGAAGTCGCCAGTCGAAGGCCGAGTTCCTCAGGGGCAAACGGTCAGGCTATCGATCCAGGTGGTGAGCAAGTCCAGTCCGTCGGTATCCACTACCGAACTCCCCAGTGGCGGCATTCCGTTGCTATCCCGGCGCCCGATCCGGTTGACCATTACCGAACGCGTTGAATCCCCCGGAGCAATGATTCTCGGGTCCGTTATACCGAGGTCGCCGGATTCCGGAACAACGTCGCAGGTGTTGGTCGCAGACCAGGGCGTGTCGTACCGAAGATCCATGTCGGACCGCGTCGGACCGAGAGGCCGGTGACAGCCGGAACAATTCGTATGCAGGTAGGAACGGACTCGGTCCGCGAGGGGCGCAGTTGAATCATTGATGTCGGCCAGCGCCGGCAGATTCGGCGTGACATCCGGCAATGGATCGGTCAGCACCTCAATGACGTCGGCGGTTGTAAGCTGGTTTGCGGCCACACCACTGCTTGGAAAGTGCATATTCTTGTTTAGCTGGGCGAACTCGAGGCCGAGACTGAAACCCGGCGCGTCCGTGTGACAGCTCATGCATTGCGATTCGCTTGGATAGATCCAGTCCTGACCGTTGATGTTCTGCGTCTTGCCGCCAACTATCCGCAAGGCCTCGGTTTCGGAACCGTTCCACTCGTACGTGTAACCGCCCCAACCGCCATCCGTGTGACGCATGAACAAGCGGGTTTCGATCAGCTTGCCAGCCAGGCGGAAATTCTTGACCAGAACGGTTCCAATGGGAAACTGCCAATCGCCGTCTGTATCGACGTCGACAGTCATCGCGTCCGGAATTGCGAAGTAGCGCTCCTTGGCTGCGCCGTCGGACCAGAAGTCGACGATCGTGTCGTAAGGAATCAGGCCTTCTGCGGGCAATTTCGGATCCGCGGTATCCACACACCCGGTATCGATCAGGCTGTCGGGTATGGTGTTGTTCGCGGTACCGCCTGCCTGGATAAATTTATGGATGGTGCCGCTGAGGTAACGGAGTCCGTAGATCTCGCCGTTCTCATCCTCCGCGAGTGACGACAACGATAAATTGGAAGCCAGCAGCACTTCGTAGCCGATGCCGCTGCCCGTGTCCGGCGTCAAGGCCATGATCGCCCGGCTCTGAAAATCAACGAAAAAATAACGGCCGAACAATTCGGGAATATCCGAGCCTCTGTACACGTAACCGCCCGTGATGGACTGGCCGACGGTGTGGTCGTACGCGATAACGGGTTGCAGGAGATTCGACATGTCGCATCCGGTTGGCGGTTCGAAGCAAGCCGGTCCCTCCTGAACATTCCAGCCGTAATTCCCTCCCAGCTCGACCAGATTGACTTCCTCGAATTCGTGCTCGCCGACGTCACCCAGCCAGAGCGCTCCGGTCGCGCCGTCGAAGCTAAATCGCCACGGATTCCTGAATCCCCACGCGAAGATTTCGGGACAGGACTCGAGCGCATCCGTATCGAGCGCTCCGATATTGCACAGTGCATTTCCGCTGAACGGATTATCCGGCGGGATACCGTACGGGCTGCCCGCATCGACGTCTATGCGCAGCAACGATCCGAACAGGTTTTTCGTATTCTGTGAACGATTGCCGAATGTGGCTGCATCGCCGCCACCGTCGCCCAATGCAAAAT
The DNA here is from genome assembly GCA_029865385.1 of Gammaproteobacteria bacterium. Lineage (GTDB taxonomy): Bacteria > Pseudomonadota > Gammaproteobacteria > Steroidobacterales > Woeseiaceae > JAKEGN01. The sequence continues at coordinate 1,842 of JAOUGX010000171.1, read as the reverse complement.
AGAGAAAACCGTCCGGGCCGAACGTGACGTGCCCGCCATTGTGGTAATGGAATGGCTGGTCCACGCTGATCAGAACGACCTCGCTGGCTGGGTCCAGGGTCAGTCCGCCATCAGTGCTCTCAAACTGGGACAGCCTGGAGGTAAACAGAAAGTTCTGGCTCTGGCCCGGACCGGTCACCGTATAGGAAACGTAGGCCTTGCGATTCACGCTGTAGTTTGGGTGGAATGCGAATCCGAGCAGGCCCGCTTCGCCACGGCTCGAATCGACGCTCGCAGTCAAATCGATGAACACGGACCGGCCTGACGGGGACGGCACATTGTCGAATCGATAGATGGCGCCTTCCTGCTCCGCGACATACCATTGCGACGAATCGCCGGGCGCCTGCACCATCACGACCGGCCTCGCGAAGTCCGGCAGGCTGTTGAACACCTGGGTGGCACCGATGCTGACGTTGTTTGTCGGTCTGTCGGGCGCCAGGCAGGACGAATTGGCAGGCCTTGCCTCCAGGCCCGAAAGTTGCGGGTCGTCGTTCCAGATCGTGCCGATCCCGATATTGTCCACGATGATGGCATTGACGGCATTCGTCAATCTGACGTTAAACGATTCGTTGCTTTCGTCGTCGGTATCGCCGTTAACGAAAACAGTAGCGGACTTGATGGTTTGACCAGGGTCAAAAGTCAGCTGCACCGTTTTTTGCTGGTAGTCAACCGGCGCCAGCGCCGTGCCGTCAATCGTCCCTGCCCGGATTTGCACGGGGCGTCCGCTGGGTTTGTCGAGAGTCACCGGGAACAGGATTTTGCTGGCGCCCGAATTTCTTTCCACGACGGTTGCATCACCGACACTGATCGACACCGGAGCGTCGTTGTCGACAATTGTTCCGGTGGTCAATGACGAATTCAGTGCGAGTCCGACCGGGTTACCGAAACTGACAGAAAACACTTCGTCGTCTTCGTCGAGTGTGTCGCCTACGATCTCGATAGTCAGGGACTTGGTTGTCTCGCCACGCAAGAAAGTAACGGTTCCTTTCCGGGACTCGTAGTCCTCGGCGGCTTTGGCGGTGCCGTCGACGGTCGTGTACGCGACGCTCGCGTCACTGTCGATAGCAATGGACAGTGACAGCGCAAAATTCAACACCGCCGTGCCGGTATCGCCTTCGATGATCTGGGGCGAATCAACGACAAGCTGCGGCACCGGTGAAAAAGAGTTCGTAACCGACAGCCGATTCGTCACATGGGTATCGCCAGCATCACAACCGGCAAGAATCGCCGCCAGGCCCGAGATGCTCTTGATTCTCGATATTGTTCTTGTCATTGCATAGCCTTTCGCGGCGCGCAGCTGAAACCCGTCGGGAGTCAATGCGCATGCTATGTGACCCGTTTCGCAGGCGTCTTTCGCACCTTTCTGTAACCGGCGGACTCCAGGTATGTGACGAACTCCGTCACGCTTTCCTGCGTTGTCGCTATCTGAGATGGCTTAAGCCGCCGCCGGTCCTGATTTCAATAGACAATAAATCAGCCGAAAAAGCTACAAGGAATATAACATAATAATCTTATCCGCTTGTTTTATATATCTTTTACCAATCCGCGGCACCTCCTCTTCGTCCAAGCCAACGGCCGCGTGCGCCGGATGAAAACAAGCTGGAATTGCATTGGCTGGGCCCGCCGCCGCAGGGTACCGGCTGTCTGGGGTTGCTGTTCGCTTTTACCCGGTGCCTCCAGCACCGCCTCGTTCCGCCTTTGGATTTCGCGAATAGCCGTACCAGCCCGCAACCTTCTCCGTAACTTGCCAGTATTGATCGTACTCACTTGAACCGGTATCGATGAATTGCCGGGGTTCATTGA
>JAOUGX010000083.1 GCA_029865385.1 Gammaproteobacteria bacterium | reverse complement strand
CGGTTACAGGGATGAGCGACGCCGGGCGAGTAAGCTTGGGCCAGGTCAAACTGGTTGGCAAGCGGCTTCGTCGGGATAATCGCAAGCTTGCCCGCGGGCGGCTCCCGGTGGTACCGCAGTGCACTTTCTTCGAAGGGATCGCTCATAGAGGCGCTAGCTTACCTCAAATGTGCGCCACGGATTGTTCGGAAGATCGCTTCGTCGCTTCGCTCCTCGCAATGACGACAGGAATCGTCATTGCGAGTGCGGCGTGGTCGGTTCACAGCCGAATCGGGATGTCGGACCGACAACGTCATTGCGAGGAGCGAAGCGACGAAGCAATCGCCAACAAAGCACGCCATGGTTCCAGCTACTCGTAAAGCGCCATCGCCGTCAGTGTGCGACCGGTCTGTACGAGGACATACTGCTTGCCGTCGTGCACGTAACTCATCATGCCGTAGTGAGCAGACTCCGGTAATTCCACAGCACCCACGCGCTCACCGGTCTTTTTGTCGACGGCAAACAACATCGGCGTGCCGTCACTGGCACTGCTGGCGTAAATCAACAAGGAGGCGGTTAGCACCATAGGAGCGTTCGCGCCGGTACCCGTATCGGGAATCTTGATGCCCTTTAGCTTCGGATGCTTGAGCACCGAATCCGGGGTGTCGCCGACCGGGATTTGCCACAGGTGTTCGCCGGTGTTCATGTCAATCGCCGTGATGTGGCTGTACGGTGGTTTGAAGAGAGGAAGGTCATCGGGACCGCGCGCGCCGTCCGGTCTCAACGACGCGTAACGGGAAAATGTCTTGCCTGTCGGGTGCGGAATGTCCTTATCGCGCTCCTCTCCGCTCGCGATGATCCGGGACGAGCAGTCCGCCAGCGTCGAAACGTAAAGAATTCCGCTTTCGGGGTCGGCGACGTTCGGCCCGTCGATGTTGGTACCGCCACCGTCACCGGGACACCACAGTGCAGCCTTGTAACCCTGGTCGTTGTCGCGATGCAAAGGTGGATTGAACAGCGGTCCGATTTTGAAGTCCTTCAGGTTTTCAATTGCCGCCTTGCGTAATTCGGGCGTGAAGTCGATCAGGTCGTCGTGCGTGAGTCCCTGCATGCCATAAGCTTTCGGTTTGGTCGGCCAGGGCTGCGTCTTTGAGAGTTTCTCACCCGGGATGTCGGAGGCCGGGACTTCCTTTTCTTCAATAGGCCAGATCGGTTCGCCGGTTTCGCGATTGAAGGTGTAGGCAAAATTCTGCTTCGTGGTTTGCACGACGATGGGTACGGTCTTGCCGTCCATCTTCACGTCCAGCAGGACCGGGGCCGTCGGCGTATCGTAATTCCAGATGTCGTGGTGGACCAGCTGATAGTGCCAGGCGCGCTTGCCGGTTTTTGCGTTCAACGCGATCAGGCTGGTTCCGTACAGGTTGTCGCCCGGATGAAAGCCGCCGTAATAATCGATCGTCACGCCGTTGGTCGGGATGTAAACCAGATCGCGCTCGAGATCGGCGGACATCGGCGCCCAGGACGATACGTCGCCGGTCCACTTCCACGCGTCGCTTTCCCAGGTGTCGTGACCGAACTCACCCGGTCGCGGAATGACGTGAAACTTCCACAGGAACGCTCCGGTTCTTGCGTCGTAGGCGAGGATGTCGCCGGGTACGTTTTCTATTCGTGACTGGTAGTAGCCTTGTTCGTGCGAGTTGCCGACGATAATCACGCCGTTGACGACAATTGGTGGTGACGACGTCGTGATATAGCCTTTTTCCAGCGGAATGCCATTGTACGGATCGCTTTCGATGTCCAGGTCCGAAACGAGGTCCGGAAGCATGTCGACAACGCCGGTCTTTGGAAATCCGTCGACCGGAACCGGCTTGCCGAAGCCTTCGAGCGGCAGTCCGGTTGCGGCATCGAGCGCAGTCAGGAAAAACGCCGGTGATGAGATGTAAATGACCAGCTTGCCGTCGATTTTTGCAAAGGCCACGCCCTTGCCGTAATCCTTGCGCATCGAATAGGCGTAGCGACCGGTCTTGGGTTCACCGTACGACCAGATGAGTTCTCCGTTCGCCGGGTCTAGTGCGACGACGTAACGTCGCGGGCCGGCAACGGTGTACAGGCGTCCATCGATGTAGGACGGTGTGCTTCGGCCGCTTTGTGCATTGAAGCTCGCGCCGTCCCAGACCCAGGCTTCCTCGAGGTCTTCGAAATTGTCGGCGTCGATAAGATCGGCAGGCGTAGAGCGGGTATGCGCGGCATCACCGCCCAGGTAATGCCATTGTCCATCCTCCGTGCCTTTTTCCGCAGCCAGCGACGGAGTTGCGAATGCCAAAATCAGCATCGCCGCGACAGCCACAAGCGAACACAAAAAGTACACGGGCCGGATCCACACCGGCAGGGCACGGAACTGCGTCATTGATTTCCCCCAGGTTGTCGTTGCCCTGATTGGTTCCGGTGCCTTGCAGCGGCCGAATGGCGCAGGGCTTACACGCGTTACGTCACGCGCCGTCAGGATACCGCAGCGTCGTTAGGCTGGAAACCGATTCATCTGAAAGCGATGCGTCCGAGCTGCGCCATCCCGTGCAATCGGATGCTGCGCGCTCGTATACTGCGTGCTGCCTCGCGGGCCTTCGGCTGCAGAATAACAACTCATCGGGGAACAAATGTACGAATCCTTTCTCAGCCTGATTAGCACCATCAGTGACCTGATGTGGGGTCCCTGGACCATGATCTTCATCGCGTTTGTGTCGGTGTACCTCACTGTTCGCACACGCTTTTTTCAGGTCAGCGGTTTCTTTTGCATCATGCGATGCACTTTCGGGCAGGTATTCGACCGAAGCGGTGATAAAGACAGGAAACGAATGTCGCCTTTCCAGGCGACGACGACGTCACTCGCCGGCACGGTGGGCATGGGCAACATGGCCGGAGTTGCAACAGCGTTGTCTATTGGCGGGCCAGGCGCGATCTTCTGGATGTGGGTACTGGCATTCTTCGGCATGATCACAAAAGCTGCGGAGGTGACGATTGCAATTCATTACCGCGAAGTCGACGCAGACGGGCGCATTCATGGCGGCCCGATGTACTACATCAGCAAAGCGCTCGGCTGGCGATCACTTGCCACTCTGTTCAGCATCGGCGTCGCAATTAACTGCTTTTTCAGTTCCTCCCTGTTGCAGGCGCATACGGTTGGTCGCGCTTTTCACGCCAGCTACGGCATCAGCCCGTATCTGGTAACCGGTTTGATGGCTGTCGTTACGGCGACCGTTGCCATCGGCGGCGTGCGGCGCATTGGCCGTTTCAGCGAAGCCATGGTGCCGTTAATGACACTGCTGTACATAGGCGGCAGCCTCATCATCCTGGTCGCAAATGTCGGCACTATCCCGCAGGCAGTGGCCGATATCTTTCGCTATGCGCTGTCGCCTGCGCCGGCCTTGGGTGGTTTCGCCGGTGCAGCCGTTATGAAAGCAATCCAGATGGGCATGGCGCGGGGAATGCTGTCGAATGAGGCAGGTCTCGGAACTGCACCGATGGTGCATGCCAATGCGGAAACCGAGCATCCGTTTCGTCAGGGTATGTGGGGAGCCGCCGAGGTATTTGTCGATACGATCGTCATTTGCACAGTAACAGCCCTGGTCATACTGTCGTCCGGGGTGCTGGCGAATGGCAGCTCCGGAATCGAGATGCTGCTGCAGGCATTTGCCACGCATTTCTCGCCAGCGGCTGCCAATGCTTTTATTTCGGTTGCGATCCTGACTTTCTGCCTGTCGACCCAGATCGGATTCTTTATCTACTTTGAAACCGCGATTGTCAGCCTGATGGGTGAGAATGTGTTCCGTTACGTCAAGTGGCTTTATTTCATTCCGGGGGTCGTGTTTGCCGGCATCAGCAATGTCGATAAGCTATGGGCGCTTGCGAACATTTCGGTCGCGGCCAGTGCGCTGCCGAATCTCGTTGCGCTGCTGTTGCTCAGCGGCGTCTTCATTACCCTCATGAAGGACTATATGACCGGCGAGAAAAAATATGCGGCTGCCGTCATCGACAAGAGCCGTCAGTACATAAGGGTCGCGAAAGAAAATATGGAGATTGTTAGCCGATGACTGTCAGGCTCCTGGACGAATCAGCCGAGGGCGTTTTTATTATCTCGGCAACTCCGTTTTCGGAAAACGGCACCCTCGATCTGCAGAGTGCAGATCGGCTGGTCGAGTTCTACATAGAGAAGGGCGTCAGTGGCGTCACCATTCTCGGCATGATGGGAGAGGCACAGAAGTTGACTTCGGACGAGTCAGCAGCGTTTCTGAAGCGAGTGCTGAAGCGGGTCGACAATCGCGTACAGGTCATAGTGGGTGTATCCAGTGCCGGTCTCGATAATCTTGCGAGCCTGGCGAAACAGAGCATGGACGCCGGGGCGGCAGGAGTGATGGTTGCACCGGTCAGCGGCCTTGGAACCGAGGAAAAACTCTACGGCTATTTCCGCCAGGTGTTTGCGGCGTTGGGGACAGAGATTCCGGTTTGCTACCAGGATTATCCATTCGTAACCGGCTCGGAAATTTCGGTTCCTGCGTTCAATCGCCTGGTAGCGGACTATCCGCAGCTTGTGATGCTGAAACACGAGGAGTGGCCGGGTCTGAACAAACTTTCGCTGGTGCGGAAGGCGGTGGACAATGGCGTGCGACGCGTGTCGGTGCTGGTTGGCAATGGTGGCTTGTACCTGCCGCAGGAACTTGCGCGCGGAGCGGACGGTGCGATGACGGGCTTTGCCTACCCGGAAATGCTGGTCGAGGTCGTTCGACTGCACAAGGCCGGTGAGCAGGACCGCGCCGAAGACCTGTTCGACGCCTACCTGCCGCTGGTGCGGCATGAACAGCAGCCCGGGTTCGGCCTCGCGCTGCGCAAGGAGACGCTGTTCCGCCGCGGTGTCATTGCCTGCCCCAAAGTCCGCGCGCCGGGCGCGACTCTGAATTCGACCGATCATGATGAGCTTTCACGGCTGATACGCCGCGTCGAAAAGAACGTACGTGCGTTAGCTTCCTGAGGTGTCCAGAAAAACCATGAGTAACTACGACCTGAAAGTATGTGGCGGCACCGTTGCCAATGCGGCGGAAACCTTCCAGGCGGATGTCGGCATTCGCGATGGCAGGATCGTAGCGATCGGCAAGGATATCGGCGGTGCGAAGCGCGTCATCGATGCGAGCGGCAAGCTCGTGCTGCCGGGTGGCATAGAAGCGCATTGTCATATCGAGCAGGAGTCTTCGGGCGGCATAATGACATCCGACGATTACTATTCCGGCAGTGTTTCCGCGGCATTCGGCGGCAATACCTGCTTCGTCCCTTTTGCCGCGCAGCATCGCGGCCAATCGCTGCGAAAGGTGCTCGAGACCTATCACGGGCGCGCAAAACCGAAGTCGGTTATCGATTATTCCTTTCACCTGATCATTTCCGATCCGACCGACAAGGTGCTTCACGAGGAATTACCCGAGGCAATCGCGCAGGGCATCACGTCTTTCAAGGTCTACATGACCTACGACAAGCTGATCGTGGACGACAGCCAGATGCTCGATATCTTCGCGGTTGCAAAGAAGCATGGCGCGCTGACGATGATCCATGCCGAGAACAACGCGATGATCAAGTGGATGAGCAACAAGCTCGTCGATTCCGGTCATGCCGCGCCGAAGTATCACGCGCTGAGTCATCCGCGCAGTGCGGAATCAGAAGCTATCAACCGTGCCATCGAACTGGCCGGGTTCCTCGACACGCCCATACTGATCGTGCACGTTTCGACCGAGGCGGGCGCCCGGATCATTGCCAAGGCGCGATACCAGGGTCACAAGGTCTTCGGCGAAACCTGCCCGCAATACATGTTCCTGCACGCGGACCAGATGGATCTGCCGGACATGCACGGCGCGAAATTCTGCTGCAGCCCGCCGCTGCGCGACAGGGCATCGCGGGAAGAGATCTGGCGCTGCCTGCAGAACGGGACATTCCAGGTGTACTCCTCCGATCATGCGCCGTACCGTTTCGACGAAACAGGAAAACTGCATGCGGGACCCCGGCCGGATTTCCGCAAGATTGCCAACGGGCTGCCCGGCATCGAGTTGCGCCTGCCGCTGCTGTTCTCCGAGGGTTACATGAACGGGCGAATCACGCTCAATCACTTTGTCGCGCTGGCCGCGGGCAATGTGTCGCGGATTTACGGTCTGGATCATCGCAAGGGCTCGATCACGGAGGGTAAGGATGCCGATATTGCTATCTGGGATCCTGGTGTGACGCGAATCGCCCGTGCAAAGGACCTGCACGACAACATGGAATTTACTCCCTACGAAGGCATGGAAATCCGCGGCTGGCCGACGACAGTGATTCGCGGCGGCACCGTGATTGTCGAAAACAACGAGCTCAAAGCGAAGCGGGGTGACGGCCAGTTCATTGCACGACGCACTATCGATTGCACCGGCATGCCGGGGCGGCTCGCGCCCGAGCTCGACCCGACAATGAATTTCGGCGTCGACCTCGGCCTATGAAAAAAGCGCGGGTACTGGTCATCAATCCCAATTCCAATGCCAGCGTAACGCGCGGCCTGGCGGAGGCATTGCAGCCGTTCGACCTCCACCCGGGAATTCGAATCGACTGCCAGACGATTGTCGATGGCCCGTTCGGCATAGAGAGCGATGCCGACATCGAGGCTGTCGTGCCGTTGATCGTGGACCACGTACGGAGCAATGCCGACTACGATGCATACGTCATTGCCTGCTATTCGGATCCCGGGCTTGTGGAGTGCCGGGCGATCACGGGCAAGCCCGTATTCGGCATTCAGCAAAGCGCGCTGGCGACCTCGGTTGCTCGCGGCGCGCGATTCGGTGTCCTCGCACTCGGCGAGAAATCCATTGCGCGTCACCTGAAGTACATCAGGAAACTGAAGCTGGAACATCTTCTCGCGGGCGAGCGTTCGCTCGACCTGAGTGTTGATGAAGCCGCGAACGGATCGTCGACGATGGCAAAGATAATCGAAGCCGGGCGCAGGCTTGTCGACGAACGTTCGGCGGAAGTGCTGATTCTCGGGTGTGCCGGCATGGCGGTACACCGGAGCGTAGCGCAGCAGCGACTTGGCGTGCCGGTCATCGATCCGACCCAGGCAGCCGTTGCGCTGGCCGTCGGCGCCTTACTCTAAGAGCTAGTTGCGCGGGGCGATGACTATGGCGTCCAGTGCTTCCTGGTCGTTTGGCAACGGCCCATCGCCGGCGGGATAGCGGTTCAGCGACAACATGTACGCGAGAATGGCGACGTAGTCCTTCAGCGGTAGCGAACCGGGATTGGTCTGCGGCATCGAGGTATTCATCACGGAGTTCATCGTGCCGAGCGACTTGCCTTCCCATACTTTGAACACCGGGCGGAAATATTTCTTGTCGTGACACAGCATGCAATGATCCTTGTACAGCTGCTCGCCAATCTTCGCCTGGTCTTTGCTGTACACGGCATCGTTTGTCGTGAGCCCATCGGCCGCGCCGACACGGCAAACGGTCAGTGCAAGCACCAGCGTTGCAGGGACGAGTCTATTCATTGCGGTTCCTGTTATCTGGAGGATTATGCTAAACCCCGATCAGTGAACCGCAGCTGAATCTGCGTCCGGGTCGTACAAGGCCATCGCCGTCAGCTTGCTGCCGGTTTGCAGCATCACGTACTGCTTGCCACTGTGCACGTAAGTCATCATGCCGTAGCTGCTGACCGCCGGTGCCTCGACTTTGGCGAGCTGCTCGCCCGTTGCCTTGTCGATAGCGTAAAGATGCGGCGTGCCGTCACTGGCCTGGCCCGCGTAAATCAGTAGCGTCGGCGTGACCGTCATCGGTGCAACACCGAGTCCGTAACCAGTATTCGGGATATCCATGCCCTTCAATGCCGGATGATTCAAGACTTTGTCAGAGGTTTCGCCTACCGCTATCCACCACAGGTGTTCACCGGTGTTCATGTCAATAGCCGTGATGCGGCTGTAAGGCGGCTTGAACATGTTGAGACCGTCCGGCCCCTGCACCGAACCGTAGGGAGGGGTGACGACCCAGTCGGCGATAGTGGAACCGGTCGGCTCCTTGATCACAGCGTCGCGCTCGGCACCCGGCGCCAGCACCCGGTACGAGCAGTGTTTGCGCGACGTCACATAAAGGATACCCGTGGTCGGGTCGGCGGCGTTCGGACCGTCGATGTTGACGCCGCCGATATCGCCGGGACACCACAACGCGGCTTTCTTGCCGAGGTCGTTGCCGCGATGCAGCGGCGGATTGAACAGTGGGCCGGTCTGGTACTCCTCGAGGATTTCCAGCATGCGGGCCCGCAGTTCCGGTGTGAAATCGATCAGGTCGTCTTCGGTCAGCCCTTGCTGGTCGTAAGCGGCAGGCCTGGTCGGGAACGGTTGGGTTTTCGACAGTTTCTCGCCGGGCACCAGCGATGCCGGCACTTCGCGCTCCTCGATCGGCCAGATCGGCTCGCCGGTTTCGCGATTGAACGTGTAAGCAAAAGACTGCTTGGTCGTTTGCACGACGATCGGCACTTTCTTGCCGCCCATTGTGATGTCCAGCAATACCGGTGCGGTGGGCGTGTCGTAATTCCAGATGTCGTGGTGCACCAGCTGGTAGTGCCAGGCACGTTTTCCGGTTTTCACATCCAGTGCGATCAGGCTGGTGCTGAACAGGTTGTCGCCCGGTCGGAAGCCGCCGTAGAAATCGAGCGTGGCGCCATTGGTCGGGACGTACACGAGGCCGCGATCCTGATCCGCGGATAGCGGTGCCCAGGAAGAAATGTCGCCGGTCCATTTCCATGCGTCGTTTTCCCAGGTCTCGTGGCCGAATTCCCCGGGCTTGGGTAATACATTGAATTTCCAGAGAAACTTGCCTGTTTTCGCGTCGTATCCCAGGATGTCGCCCGGGATATTTTCGATGCGTGACTGGTTGTAGCCCTGCTCCGCGGAGTTGCCGACGACGATGACGCCGTTGACGACGATCGGCGGCGAAGACGAAGTGATGTAACCCTTTTCAAGGGGTATGCCGTCGTACGGATCGTACTCGTGGCCAAGGTCCGCCAGCAGGTCGACGACGCCGGTCTGCGGAAATCCATCGACGGGAACCGGCTTGCCGAATCCCTCGAGCGGTCGCCCGGTTTCCGCGTCCAGCGCCGTCAGGAAGAACGCCGGTGACACGATGTAGATGACGCCGCGGCCGTCGACTTCGTGGTATGCGACGCCCTTGCCGTAATCCTGTCGCATCGAATATTCCCAGCGCCTGGTATTCGGTTCACGGTAGGACCAGATGGTTTCGCCGCTGGCCGGGTCGATGGCGACCACATGGCGACGCGGGCCCGCGACCGTATACAGTTTTCCGTTGATGTAACTCGGCGTCGACCGGCCGCTGGCTGCGCCAAAGCTGGCGCCGTCCCAGACCCACTCTTCCTCGAGTTCCTCGAAATTTTCGGCATTGATCTGGTCGGCCGGAGAATACCGCGTATGCGCGGAATCGCCGCCAAGATACTGCCACTGTCCGTCGCGGGTGCCGGGACCTTCGCTGTATCCGCCCGCTTTCGCTGCGTCTTTGTTGCCGCCGCAGGCGGCAACCAGCAGCGCGCAGGCAAGGAGAGCCGTCATACGCAGGAACTGCTTGTGCTTTTCAGCAACTGACTTCATGTTTTCCCCCGACTGCACCGCCTCCGCCTGGATATCCTGGCGGAAACTTGCGGGCAAATATGGATTGTTTGAATTCTGACCGGACACCGAGGATACCGCAGCCAAATCAGCGAGGAAACAACCGCAGAGTGTTGCTTGTGATACCGTCTTCGCCATCGCTTGTACGCGGGCAAAATGCAAAGTCTATGCGCGTCATCGTTCTCGGTGCGGGTGTTGTCGGAGTCACAACAGCCTGTTATCTGGCAAAGAAGGGTTTCGACGTCACGGTTATCGACCGTGCAGACTCCGTTGCAGCCGGCGCGAGCCACGGGAATGGCGGGCAACTCTCCTATAGTTTCACGGACGCACTTGCACGACCGGGCATGCCGGGCAGGCTACCGGGATTAATGGCCGGGAGGGATCCCGCGATCCGTATTCGCCCGCCGCTGAATTTCGCTCTATTGCGCTGGGGTTTCGATTTTCTTCGTCAGTGCAGCAGCAAGAACTTTCATGACAACACGGTGTCGGTGCTGCAGCTTGCCCTGCAATCGTCGCTATTGCTGCAGCAACTGGTCAGCGAGTTCGATATAGATTTTGCGTTTCGCGCGGCAGGCAAGCTTGCATTGCTGAGGGAGCCCGCCGAAGTACACGCGGCGGAAAAATCCGTGGCACTGAAGAATCGCCACGGCTGCAATGTCAGGCTGTTGACGATTTCCGAAGCAACCGCAGTCGAGCCAAGTTTAAGTGCCATGCGAAGCGGATACGTGGCCGCCGTCTACTCCAGAGACGACCACGTCGGCGATGCCAGAATGTTTGCGAGGGAACTCGCGGCCCGCCTCAGAATGCAGTACGGCGTCGCGTTTCTTTTGGGGCATGAAGCGACAGACCTGGTTCGAGTAGGCGGACGGGCAGCGGGTGTGCGCCTGATCGATGGCGAGATCGCCGCGGATGCCGTCGTGAATTGCCTCGGCGCCTGGGCGCCGGCCTTCGGGGGGGTGCCCGACAACGCCATTCAGCCAGTCCGCGGCTACAGCGTCACGCTGCCTCCGGGAAAGCGCGTCCCTGCGGTCAGTATCAGCGATATCGAACACCGCATAGTCTTCAGCAAGCTGGATGAAAAATTACGCATCGCCGGATTCGCCGATTTCGTCGGGTTCGAAGAGGCCGACGACATCTACCGTATTGACCGAATGCTGCGTCTTGCAAGAATCGTTGCCCCTGACGCCGCGGATTATGCGGCTGTCGATCGACACGAATGGGGCGGCTTCAGGCCGATGACGGCCAATAGCCGGCCAATTGTAGGAGCGACGAAAATCCCGGGGCTGTACGTGAACTGTGGACACGGAATGCTGGGCTGGACACTCGCATGCGCGAGCGCATTCAATATTGCCCGGCAAATCTCGTAACTGGTCGCGCCTGGCGCGCGACCTGGCGCTCAGTTTTCGAGAAGCGGGAACCTCTTGGCAATATCGTCGCCGGTGAATTTTGCAATCCAGCCGTCAGGGTTATTGAAAAGGCGAATGGCGGTAAATCGCGGGTTCGGCCCCATGTCGAACCAGTGCCGGGTATTTGCCGGCACAGAGATCAGGTCGTCCTTCTCGCACAACATCGAGTAAACACGCCGGTTCTTATGGATGACAAACAAGCCCTTGCCGCGAACGAAGAAACGCACCTCATCTTCGCTGTGCGTGTGTTCGGCAAGAAACTTCTGGCGAAATGCATCTTTGTCGGGGTGCTGCGGGTGCATGCTGACAACGTCGTATGACCGGTAACCTCGTTCGGCGACCAGGCGTTCGATTTCGACGCGATAGGCCGCGAGGATCTGTGAGCTTTCGGCCACGTCATGCAGTTCCTGCCGGGCGGGCCACCGCTCCAGTACGATGCCGGCCTCCTCGAGTGAATCGCGTATCCGTTCAAAATTGTCGGTTTCCAGAATGGGATTGTCAGCTCGGGATTCCTCGTAAATCGTGAGATGACTCATACCGATTACCCCTTACTCCGTATCAACTGATGCTACTGAAATAGCGTCAAAATCGGCAACCATCGTATGCGCGCCTCGCACGACGTTCTTGTCGCGTGCCAGCTGAATGGTCTGCATGCCGGCCTCTGTGGCGGCGTCGAGCTCTGCCGCCGTGTCTGAAAGAAAAAGTATCTGACTCGGAGTCAACTGCAACGATTGCGCAATGCGCCTGTACGACGAGGCATCGCGTTTGTGGCCGGTGCGAGTATCGAAATACCCTCGAATGAACGGTCGCAGATCGCCGGCAGCCGAATGAGCAAACAGCAGCTTCTGTGCCTGAACCGAACCACTGGAATAGACGTAAAGCGCGATGCCATTTTCCACCCAGTTCTTCATGTTCGGGGCAACGTCGGGATAGACGTGGCCGGTGAAATCGCCGTCCCGGTAGCCGCTTTCCCAAACCAGCCCCTGCAGTGCCTTGAGTGACCCGGCCTTGCGATCCTGTTCGATCCATTTTGCGAGAATTTCGATTACTCGTTCTGTGTTTGCCGATGCTTCGCCCGCTTCAATGCGCGCCTCGTCGAGCAACTGAAGAACCTCGCGATCGGAACTATGGCTGCGCACGAAGTCCGGCAGTTCGCGGGCAGCGTACGGGAAAAGCACTTTGTGCACGAAGTCGATTGAACTCGTCGTGCCCTCGATGTCCATGACGATCGCGCGAACGCTCATTGCAATCCCGCAAGTCTTGCCTGCCACAGGCAGGACAAAAGGAATTCCAGTCCTTCCGTATGCCGGCGGGCTTCTGCAATATCTTTGCCCCAGGCGTACAAGCCGTGACCGCGAATCAGGAATCCCGGTGCAGGGCAGGAAGCTTTTGCCAATCTCGCCTGAACCCGCTTTGCCAGTTCGGGCAGGTCCTGGGAATTGTCGAAGACAGTCAGCGTAACGCGATTTTCGTGGCTTTCGAAACCGGCGAGCGCCTTTTGCATTTCGTAGCCGCTGAATTCGACGGAGGTTCCGGCGGCCCGTGACAGCAGTGTCGAGCTTACCGAATGCGTATGAAAAACCGCGCCGATGGCGGCGTCGCGCCGGTACAGGCAGGCGTGCAACGCTGTTTCCGCAGACGGCCTCAACGTCGCATCCGCCGGAGTTCCGTCGAGGTCGCAGCGCATCAGGTCATCCGGCGCAAGTTCGGACTTGTCCTTGCCCGACTGCGTGATAAGCAAACTGTTTTTGTCGATTCGCACCGAGAAGTTGCCGCTGGTCGCAAGGCACCATTGCCGCGCACCGAAAACCCTGGCAACGCCACACAGCGACTGCGACAGTAACTGCAAGTCGGATTTTTCCAGTTGATGCATTGCGATGGAGCCTACTCAGTGCTTCGGCATTACTTGAGATCGGCAGGCAGCATCGGCGAAGACAGCATTTTTTCGAAACGATGCCACCGCCCGGCCCGATCGGTGGTGTCGCGCTCCACGTAGTCGCGGACCATGTCCTTGCCAAGATTGTAATTGATTACATAGGAACGATAGGTATCGAAAAAGCGAATGCGCTGTTTTGCGCGCTCCGGCGACGACAGCGCGTAGTCAATAAGCCACTGCACCGCCTGTTCCTCGCTGATCGTGCCGTTAAGGTAATCCCGGGCAGCTTCGTTACCGGCATAGTTCAACCGGTCAAGAAGTGCCAGCAGCTCGTAATAGCGATCGGCCTGCGCCGGGTCGAGGCCGGCCAGCGGGAACAGCACGGACTTTTCGAAGTCGACCCTTTCGTCTCCCGGAAACGCGAGATCGATGCCGTAATTACCGCTTCCCTCGGCGATCAGCGATTCGCCGCTGAACAGCGGGTACAGGCTGTACTCCAGCCAGCCCTTGCCGACCACCAGGTTCTTTTCCAGTAAGGCATTGAATGTGTGATGTCCGGGATACCCTTCGTGGCAGCCGAGATCTACGGCGCGGCTGATGTAAGTCGGCAGGTCGGTGTTGATCTGTATCAGGCTCGTGCTGTCTCCCTGGTACCAGTTGTAGCCGGACCACGGTTTGTCATTGACGTACTCGAGGGTAAAGGTTTCGTTTTCCGGCAGGCGAATGTGCTGCAGCGTTCTCTTGCGGCACTCGGCAATCGATGCGTCGAAAACCGCAGCAAGCCTGTCCGGCGGGATTTCGAAATTCGAGCGAAACGCTTCGACCCGTTCGGGCAGGCTATTGTCGCCGGGCAGCAGCGCATCGATTTCCGCGAGAATGGATTCGAAATGCTGTGCGTCGTGGTCCGGTGCACTGGCCCCGAACAGCAACATCGACTCTTCGTCGAATGGCAGCTTTTCTCCCTGGTTAAGCCGGATGCGCGTTCGCAGCGCCTGCAAACGCTGAAGCAGTCCTTCGATGCGATCCGGATCATCTTTCGCATTCGCCAGCGACCGGGCCAGTTCTGCAGCGCGCAGATCGATATCCTGCAGTGATAACTGCGTTTCTTCGGCCTTTGACCGAATGTCCTCCGGGCCGAAGTACGCATCGACATGGCTTTCATCGTGCAGCCCCATGCTCAGTTCGAGAAAGAGGTAATCCCGGGCGAGCTGATTCATATCGGGTTCGGGCGTTTCGATATCACTCGTGCAGGCAGCCACCAGACTCAGGGCCAGGAATCCGACAATACCGGTCATCTTCATTGGTTTTTCTCCCGAATCCGCTGGATTAGGCAACAAGGATGAGACAGGATATCAGGCGCAGGTCGGCTGCAGAAACGATGACGCAATTCCGTGTTATCAAGTCGAAGCTGCCGGATTTCCTGCGCAAAATCGAAGAGCGAGACCCATGAATAAAGAGACATCACAATGGCTTTTTCCGGCCATTCTGGCGATTGTCGTGGCCGCGGGCCTGTGGTTTTACTGGAGTAACCGCAGCGAGCCGGTGCCGGTTCCGGTCGAATCACTGCAACCGGGCACCGACGAACAGGCGCAAGAGCCACAGACCGGACCGCGCTACCCGATTCCCGATGTAGCCGAGCCGGTAGACAAAAAAAGCCTGCGTCCATTGCCGCCACTCGACGACAGCGATGAGTACTTCCGCCTCGAAATGAGCAATCTCTATGGTGATACCGTCGCCAATCTGCTGGTCAGGACGCAGCTCATCGAACGCATCGTGGCGACGATCGACAATCTGCCGCGCGCGCACGTATCGGAAAAGATCCGGCCTGTCGGTCGGCTGGATGGTACATTCCCGGTCGATGGTCAGGATGGCAGCGGTGAGTACACGCTGAATCCGGATAACTACGCCCGCTACGACCTGCTGGTACAGCTGGTAAGTTCCGCAGACATAAACAAGGTCGCCGACGTGTACCGACGGTTCTATCCGCTGTTTCAAAAAGCGTACGTCAATCTCGGCTATCCGGACGGTTACTTCAATGATCGACTGATCGAAGTAATCGACCACTTGCTCGAGACACCGGTCGTCAACGGGCCCGTCGTGCTTGTGCGACCGAATGTGCTGTACCAGTTTGCGGACTCGCAACTGGAGAGCCGTTCGAGCGGACAGAAGCTGCTGATTCGAATGGGTCCGCAGCACGCTGCAAAGGTCAAGGAAACGCTGCGCGCGCTGCGTGCCGCCATAGCGACACAATAAATATAGGAAGCATGACAAACCGGAGAGGCCGATGCGATTCGCTGTAAGTTTTCTGTTGCTCGTTCTATTTGCATTGAACCTTGAATACGCGAATGCCGCAGAGCACTCGCCGCCAAAGCAGCAGCAAGTCGCAATCGAGGCGCGCTACGATGAGAAACTCGATGCTGCGGACATGGACGCCTGGTTGCGGCGCCTTTCTGCACGGCCTCACCATGTCGGGTCCACGTACGGGCAGGAGAACGCCCAGTTCATCGCAGGGTTGTTCAGGGAGTGGGGGTACCAGGTGGACATTGCCGAGTACCGCATCCTGCTACCGACGCCGAAAACCCGTGAGCTGAAATTGACGGCACCAGGCCAGTTCACTGCGTCATTGGATGAGGACACTCTGGACGCCGATCCAAGTACCGCGGTCCGCGACGAATTGCTCCCG
>JAOUGX010000082.1 GCA_029865385.1 Gammaproteobacteria bacterium | reverse complement strand
TGAAGAATAGAGAAATAAAACGAATAAAAACAAATATTTACGATTAGTGTACTGCATGGGCCCAATGACGCTGCGAATGGAAGGCGCGTATTGTAGCGTCTCTTGCGGAAAAAGTTGCCACGGCGGGCCGGCGGCTCAGTCGGTGACGATGTGGGACTCGGTAATGCCGATTTTTCGCAGGTGCACGACCAGAGCGTCGTACTGGTCGACGTCAGCTATGGGTCCGATGCGCACGCGGTAGAGAATCGGCGAGCGGCTGCTGTCTTCCATGACAAATGCACGTGTAACGCCGCTGTCGCGCAGTTGCGAATAACGCCGACGAGCGTTGTCCGGATCGCCAAAGGCGCCAACCTGTACGAAAATTCTTGCTTCTGCCGATTGATCCGCAGGGCGATCTGCCGCTCGTTCCGATGGCTGCGAAACAGTCGCGGACTGATTGCGCGGCGGCGGAGGTACTTCAGCGCGCAGCGTCTGGTTGCCGGCCGGCTGCGGGTCGAAGCTGATAGCAGTCACCTCGACCAGGCCGGTTCCGTCGCGGATCAGGTCAAGTTTTTCCGCGGCAGAATACGAAAGGTCGATAATTCGGTTGTCGACAAACGGACCGCGATCATTGACGCGCACGATGACCGTCTTGTTGTTGCGAAGATTGCGTACCTCGACATAGGTGGGCAATGGCAGAGTCTTGTGCGCCGCCGTCATTGCGAACATGTCATACGGCTCCTGGCTTGAGGTTGGCCGACCGTGGAATTTTTTTCCGTACCAGGAAGCGACACCACGTTCCTGGTAACCGTAACTCGTATTCATGACCCGGTAGCGAACACCGTATACCTCGTAAACAGGCGGATTGCCGTAACGGCTTCTCGGTTCCTGCCTCGGTGTCGGATCGCCCGGCAGCTGCTTCGGGATAGCGGAACCGCGCGGTGCGCTGTCAGTGAGCGGGCGGCTCGCGCAAGCGGAAACGAGTAGCGCTAAGACGGCGAGGCAGAGAGAGGGTCGTGCAATGGGTAGCGACAGCCGTGGCCACGCAGGCGATTCCCTTCGCAGCCGCTCAGCCCGCACCGCCACGGACCTCAAGCGCGATTTCCTGGCCCAGTTGATGCGCGGCTAGAGCGTACATCACGCTGCGGTTGTAGCGCGTGATAACGAAGAAATTATGAAACCCGACCCAGTACTCATCGCCGTCCGCCCCGTCCAGACGGATAAGTTGCGTCTTGGCATCTTCGGGCAGCTCGGTTACAAACATCACTCCCTTGCCGCTGAGCGACTTGACCGTATTCTCCGGTGAAAGGATGTTTTTCGGTGGTGCGTCAGTCCAGGACTTCGTCAGGAATGCTTCCGCCACGACCTGGTCGTCGCTCTTCCAGCCATGTGCGACGAAGTAGTTGGCCACGCTGCCGATCACATCATCCCAGTTACTCCAGATGTCGCGCTTGCCATCCGTACTGGCATCAACTGCGTAGGCACGATAACTGGACGGCATGAATTGCGGCCGTCCCATTGCGCCGGCATAAGACCCGGTCGCGTCGGCGGCCTGCATCTCTTCCTCGCGAACCAGCAGCAGAAACTGTTCCAGCTCCTTGCGGAAAAAAGTGGAGCGCGGAGGGTAGTCGAACGCCAGCGTCGTCAATGCATCGATAACGCGGTACTTGCCGGTTATTCTGCCGAAATAGGTCTCGACTCCGATAATGCCGACCAGCATCTCGCATGGCACGCCGGTTTCGGCGCTGATGCGCTTCAGTGATTCCTCGTTTTCACGCCAGAAATCGGCACCGGCCTTGATGCGCTGCTCAGTCAGGAAAATCGCCCGATATTCCTGCCAGGTTTTGGTTTTTTCCGCGGGCTTGCTGATCGCGTCCAGGATTGACTGTTGTGTTTCAGCGTCGCGCAGCGTCGCCTCGAGCGCCGCACGATCGTAGTTGTGGTCTTTCACCATCGCGTCGACAAATTTCCGGACATCCTTGCGCGTCACGTCGACGGCATGTGCAGCGGGAATCGTCATCAGGAGGGCAATTGCCAGCGCAACTGACCGGATGGCGAAAGTTCGGGCACGCGAAGAATTTCTATTCAATGAGGCAACAACTTACGGTGAGTGTGGATAGACATGAGAATACCGAATCCGGCCATGATGGTCACCATGGACGTACCGCCGAAACTGACCAGTGGCAGAGGCACGCCGACGACCGGCACCAGCCCGGTGACCATGGCAGTATTGATGAATACATAGACAAAGAAGGTCAGGCTGATGCTGCCGGCAAGCAGGCGCGAAAAGGAGTCCCGAGCCTGGGTTGCAATGTAAAGACCCCTCGCGACGACAAACATGTACAGGCCCAGCAGGCTCAGCAATCCGAGCAGCCCCATCTCTTCACCCATTACCGCAAAGATGAAATCCGTGCTTCGCTCCGGCAGGAACTCGAGCTGGGCCTGGCTGCCATTGGTCCAGCCCTTGCCGAAAAGCCCGCCAGAACCGATCGCTATCTTCGACTGGATGATGTTGTAGCCGGCGCCCAGCGGATCGGTATCCGGATTCAGCAGGGTCAGCACGCGCTGTTTCTGGTATTCCTGCATGAAGTAATTCCACAACGCATAGGCGGCAGGAATTGACAGCAGCACCAGCAAGATCATCAGTCGGATCGACATGCCGGCGAGGACAATTACCAGCACCCCCGCTGCGGCAATGAGCAGCGCGGTACCGAGATCCGGTTGACTGGCAATCAGTGCAGTTGGCACCAGGATTACAATCGCAATCAGCAGCAGCGGCCCAAGCTTCGGTGGAAGCTGCCTTTCGTGCAGATACCAGGCGGCCATCATAGGCACCGCAAGCTTCATGATTTCAGAAGGCTGAAAGCGAATGCCCAAATCGAGCCAGCGTTGCGCGCCTTTGCCGACTTCTCCGAGAACCAATACCATTATTAGCAAGCCCAGGCCGGCAAAGTATCCCCACGGTGCCCACCGACGCATCAGGTCCGGTGGAAGCTGCGCCACGAGGAACATGGTAGTCAGCGCAATGCCCAGGCGAATGCACTGTTGAATCCACAGCTCGGTATTCGCTCCGACGGCGCTGTAAAGCACGACCAGCCCGAAGCCACTTATAAGAAGCAACCCGCCGAGCAGCGGGCCATCGAGGTTGAGCTTGCGCATCATGCGCGCGACGTTGCTCAGTGGCGCTTCGTTGCGCTCGAATAGTCCCTGGGTGTCGCTAAAGCGCATTGGAAGAAAATCCCAGGTGATGATCCATCAAAGCGCGCGCGATCGGTGCGGCAACGCGGCTGCCGCTGGCGCCGTTTTCGACGACGACCGCTACTGCGATTTGCGGATCCTCCAGAGGCGCAAAGGCAATGAACAGCGCATGGTCCCGCAGGCGTTCCTCGACCTTTTCTTCATCGTATTCTTCGTCCTGGGCCACGGAAAACACCTGCGCGGTTCCACTCTTGCCTGCCATGCTGTACGGCGCGCCCTGGCCGGCAGCGCGCGCCGTGCCACGGGCGCCCTGCATGACATCGTGCATCGCTTCGATCACGCTGTCCCAGTAAAATTCGTTCTCGACCTTGACCGGCTCAATCGGAGTCGGCGCAACCAGGGTTTTCCTGCCGGTAATTGCGTCCTCGATCGCAGCGACGACGTGCGGTTCGAAACGCCGGCCGCGCATCGCCATGGCGGCAGCGGCGTTCGCCAGTTGCAGCGGCGTCGCCAGCATGTATCCCTGGCCGATCGAGGCGATGACTGTCTCGCCCGGAAACCAGACCTGGTCCGCACGTTCGCGAAACGCGCCGCGTTTCCATTCGGTCGACGGCAACAGGCCCTCGCGTTCGCCGGTGAGGTCGATGCCGGTGAGACGACCCAGACCGAACTGGTCGAGGTAGAAATGCATGCGATCGATGCCGATGTCACGGCTTATCTGGTAAAAATAGACGTCGCAGGACTGTTCGATTGCATCGTGCAGATCCATCGAACCGTGTCCCTCCGGTTTCCAGTCGCGGTAACGGTGCGAGCTGCCGGGCAGGCTGTAATAGCCGGGGCAGAAAGTGCGACGGGTCAGGTTGGTTGCACCGGTTTCCAGTGCTGCCAGGGACAGCATCGGCTTGATGGTCGATCCCGGCGGGTAGCTGCCACGCACAGCCCGATTGAACAGCGGCCGATCCAGGTTGTACTGCAACGAATTGAATTCCTCCGAGCTCATGCCAACCGCGAACTGGTTGGGGTCGAAGGCCGGTGAACTGACCAGCGCCAGCAGGTCGCCGTTCTGCGGATCAATCGCGACCACCGATCCGCGCATCCCCGCAAGCGCCTTGTTGGCGATGATCTGCAAATCGATATCCAGCGTGAGATAGACGTTGTCGCCAGGCTCACCCGGCACGCGAGGCGACAATGTCTGCGTCAGGCCTCGCGGGTCGGCTGGTACCTGGCGACCGCGCGCATTGGTAACGATCTGTTGATGCCCTGCATTGCCGTGCAGCACCTGTTCGTTCTTCAGTTCGACACCGGACTTGCCGGTATGCGCCGTTCCCGCATAACTCGTTACAGAAAGGCGATTGAGGTCTTCGGTCGTGATCGCGCCGACGTAACCGATGACATGGGCCGCGTTTTCGCCGTGCGGATAATGACGGATCAGCCGTGGCTGAAAATCGACGCCCTGGAATCGCGGCCGCTGCAAGGCGAAATTGGCAATTTCGTCATCGGTCAGTCGAAATCGCAATGTGACTGGTTTGAATCGCGGCCCGGACCGGCTGAGTTTCGTAATGCGTTCGATGTCCGATTCTTCGATCAGGTCGAGCCTGGCAAGCCTCGCCAGCGTGTCGTCGAGATCCGGTACCTGCTCCGGAATCAATTCCAGCTGGTAGGCAGGAAGATTCTCCGCCAGTACACGCCCCTTGCGATCGAAGATCAAACCGCGAATCGGCGGAACGGCCTCGATTCGAATCCTGTTTCCTTGCGATTTCTCGGCGAATTGCTCGTGTTCGATGATTTGCAGTTGCACGAGCCTTGCCACGACGGCACCCAGCAGCAGCGTTCCGATGACCGCAGACATCACGACCCTGCCCAGGAACAGTCGCTTCTCCGAGTGATGATCCTTGATCGGCGCGAACAGGCTCATCAGCTGCTCGCCCGGACCCGGTAACGTATGCCGCCGAAGATCGTCGACAGCAAAGGCCATAATGCAGTTCCGGTCAGGACCGGCCCCCAATAGCTGACGGCCTCGGTGTGCAGACCGGCGACGCCATTGATCCAGAACAGCAGGAACTGGTAAAGGGACAACAGCGCAAAGACCGTTGCCGTCATCTGCGACAGGGGAAAGACCCTGAGCTGAAGGTGAAACTTCGCTGTCACGTAGATCATGAAGCACATTGCCAGCGCGTATTGTCCGAGCAAGGTCCCATGGGCGATGTCGAGAACGATGCCGACAACCCACGCCGTACCAACGCTATAGCTGCGCGGCAAGGTCATCGCCCAATATATAAGTGTCAGTGCGACCCAGTCCGGTCGATACGGGTCGATGACGTCGGGCAAGGGCACCATGCTCAGCATCAGCGCAACGACAATGGAGAAGACGACCGGCAAGCGGCGTGCCGAGCGATCCTTACTCATCGACATCTCCCGCGTCTTCGCTTGCAGACGCCGTCTCGTCCGTCTCGGCGGCTATGCCCGGCCAGATCAACATCACCTCGCGAATCTGATTCAGCGCTGCGGAGGGAATCGCCGACACCGAAGCGAACGGTTCCTGCGGGATTCGTTTTACCGCATCGACGACGGCTACCGGGTATCCCGCCGGAAACGCGCCGCCCAGTCCGGAGGTCACGAGCAGGTCGCCTTCCTGGATGTCAGCATTGTTGGCGAGAAACGGCAGGTCCAGGCGCGCGAATTCGCCGCTGCCGACGGCAATCGTTCTGAGGCCATTGCGATTCACTTCGACCGGCAGGGCATGATCGGGGTCGCTGATGAGAATGCCCTGCGACGACAGCAGGCCGGCCTCGATGACCTGGCCGACCACGCCATTCGCATCCACCATCGCCTGGCCGTCGAAGACTCCGTCGCGAGTTCCCTTGTCGACTACAACGACATGGCGAAACGGATTGGCACTGACCGACATGATTTCGCTTACGCGTATGCGATCGCTGCTGCGCGGTGTCGCCTCGAGCATCGCACGCAGACGCGTATTCTCCGCCTCGAGCGCCGCGTATTTCTGAAGGCGCGCGTTGGTCAGCAGTCTTTCCGCCCGCAAGCGGCTGTTCTCGAGCTGCAGTTCGTTTCGCGTCGCTGTCGACTCGGTGATCCAGAGCCAGGTGGAAATGGGTGCATCCACGACAACATGCAGCGGATAGACAAACGCGCCGATGGCTTTGCGCGCAATGTCGAGATAGTTCTGGCGCTGGTCGATAACCAGCAGCAGGATGCTGAGGCAGGCCAGCAGCAAAAAGCGCAGGCCGAGTGCCGGACCACTTGGTGCGCGATGCTGGTTATTAGAGCTGGCGGAGACCATCAGCGTATTGTATGCGCATAACGGCCCTTAAGGAGACTCTGCCGACCGAATCAGAAATTTCCTGAATCTATTCGAGTCCGAAAACCGCCGGGCCGTGTTCATCGATGAGTTCGATAACACGTCCGCCGCCTCGCGCGACGCAGGTCAGCGGATCGTCGGCGATAACGACGGGCAGCCCGGTTTCTTCCATCAGCAGTTTGTCGATATCACGTAACAGCGCGCCGCCACCGGTGAGCACGATGCCGCGGTCGGCAACGTCCGAGCCGAGTTCGGGCGGTGTCTGCTCGAGGGCCTCCTTGACGGCGCCGACGATGCCTTGCAATGGTTCCTGCAAGGCTTCCAGGATCTCATTGCTATTCAGCGTGAAACTGCGTGGCACACCTTCGGATAAATTGCGTCCTTTGACGGAGCATTCGCGCACTTCCTGGCCGGGAAATGCCGAGCCAATTTCATGTTTGATGCGTTCAGCAGTGGCCTCGCCGATGAGGATTCCGTAATTGCGCCGCACGTAATTGGTAATCGCTTCATCGAATCGATCGCCGCCAATGCGCACCGAAGCTGCGTATACGATGCCATTCAGGGAAATCACAGCGACTTCGGATGTGCCGCCGCCGATGTCGAGCACCATCGATCCTCGTGCTTCGTGCACCGGCATGCCGGCACCGATCGCTGCCGCCATGGGCTCGGGAATGAGATGAACTTTTCTTGCGCCGGCGCCCTCGGCCGATTCTCGTATGGCGCGCCGCTCAACCTGGGTCGATCCATAAGGTACGCAGATCAGTACCCGCGGGCTCGGTCGGAAGTACCGCGTGCCGAGTGCTTTGCGAATGAAATGCTGCAGCATCTTCTCCGTTACGGTGAAGTCGGCGATAACGCCGTCTTTCAGCGGGCGGATGGCCGTGATATTCCCCGGTGTACGGCCGAGCATGTTCTTTGCCTCGGTGCCGACGGCCACAACCACGCGGCCGCCGCGGCCGGAATCTTCCTGGATGGCGACCACCGACGGTTCATCGAGCACGATACCGTGTCCGCGGGAATAGATGAGCGTGTTGGCGGTCCCGAGATCGATCGAAAGATCGTTCGAGAAATAACCCATAATGGTCTTGAACATGTGGGGGTGGAGTCCCGAGGAAAATCAACGACGTAATCTAACAATGCGCACGACAATGAGCAAGACGGCGTGTATCATTGCTGCCGCAAATTGCGCCCGACACCCTGCCGGGCACGCCCATCCGGAATTTCTCGTGTCGCTAACAAAGGATCAGGTACAGCATATCGCTACGCTCGCGCGCTTGAGCCTTGCGAAGCAGGAATTCGATGACGTCGTCGCGAAATTGTCGCGCATCGTCGATTTCGTCGATCAGCTGCAGAGCGCCCCCACCAGCAACGTGTTGCCCATGGCCCATCCGCTGGACCAGGCGCAGCGCCTGCGGCCGGATCAGGTCACCGAAAAGAACGAACGGGAAACCCTGCAGGCCAATGCTGGCGCGGTCCAGGATGGTTTTTACCTGGTTCCGAAAGTCATCGAGTAGAGCATGGCCGACGAAACCCACACATTGCACAGCCTTACCCTGGCGGCGATGGCGAGGGGCCTGTCCGGTGGCGATTTCACGGCCACCGAACTGACCCGCCATCTGCTCGCGCGGGTGGAAACCATCGGCAAGGACCTGAATGCATTTATCAGCGTCACCGCCGATGCGGCACTGGCCTCGGCGGCAAAAGCGGACAAGGCGCGTGCGTCCGGAAAAGCCGGCAAGCTGAACGGCCTGCCGATTGTTCACAAGGATTTGTTCTGCACACGCGGCGTACTCACGACCTGCGGATCGCGCATGCTGGAAAATTTCGTATCGCCTTACGATGCCGCTGTCGTCGAGCGGCTGCAGGATGCCGGGGCCATCATGCTGGGTAAGACCAACATGGACGAATTCGCCATGGGTTCGTCGAACGAGACCAGCTATTTCGGAGCCGTGAAGAATCCCTGGGATACCTCGCTGTCACCCGGCGGTTCATCCGGCGGCTCGGCCGCCGCCGTGGCTGCCCGGATCGTGCCCGCTGCCAGCGGCACGGATACCGGTGGCTCCATCCGCCAGCCGGCCGCCCTGACCGGTACCGTTGGCATCAAGCCGACTTACGGCCGCGTATCGCGCTACGGCATGGTCGCGTTCGCCTCCAGCCTCGACCAGGCCGGCGTCATAACGCGCAGCGCCGAAGATGCGGCGATGCTGTTATCGGTCATGGCCGGCTTCGATCCACGCGACTCGACCTCGGTCAATCACCCGGTGCCGGACTACGTCGCCGGACTCGCTGCGCCGGTCAAAGGATTGAAGATTGGTATCGTGCGGCAACATTTCGACGCCGGGCTGGATCCACAGTGCGCGACTGCCGTGCGCGAAGCACTGGCGGCGCTGGAAGCGCAGGGCGCCGTGCTCACCGAAGTCGATCTGCCGAACCTCGATTTGTCGGTACCGACGTACTACGTCGTGGCGCCGGCGGAATGCTCGTCCAACCTGTCGCGGTTCGACGGTGTGCGATTCGGTTACCGTGCGGAAGATCCCAAAGACCTGATGGACCTTTACTGCCGCAGTCGTGGCGAAGGGTTCGGCGCCGAAGTCAAACGCCGCATCATGACCGGCACCTATGTGCTGTCCGCAGGCTACTACGACGCGTACTACCTGCAGGCACAGAAAGTGCGGCAACTGATCAGCGAAGATTTCCGCAACGCGTTTGCAACGGTCGATGTCATCGCCGGGCCGACGGCACCGACCCCGGCATTCGCGATCGGCGCCAAAACCGACGATCCGATCACGATGTACCTGAACGACATCTACACCATTGGCGCCAACCTGGCGGGTCTGCCGGGCATTTCCATTCCCTGCGGCTTTGCCGGCAAGCTGCCGGTCGGCCTGCAACTGGTCGGCGCGCATTTCGCGGAGCAGAAACTGCTCGCCTGCGCGCACCAGTACCAGCAACTGACCGACTGGCACGAGCAGGGTCCGGAGGCCTTCGCATGAAATCCGGCTGGGAAGTCGTCATCGGTCTGGAAATCCACTGCCAGCTGGCCACGCGAAGCAAGATTTTTTCCGGTGCATCAACGGCCTATGGGGCAGATGCCAACGTGCAGGCCTGCCTTGTCGACCTCGGCTATCCCGGCGTTTTGCCGGTCCTGAACGAGGAAGTCGTTCGCATGGCCTGCAAATTCGGCCTTGCCGTCAATGCGAGCATTTCGCCGCGCTCGGTGTTTGCGCGCAAGAATTACTTTTATCCGGATCTGCCGAAGGGCTACCAGATCAGCCAATACGAACTGCCCATTGTCGCCGGAGGCGAACTGGTGATCCGGCTGGACGACGGCAGCGACAAACGCATCGGCATCACCCGCGCGCACCTCGAAGAGGACGCCGGCAAGTCCGTTCACGAGGGCTTTGGCCAGTTCTCCGGGATCGACCTCAACCGCGCCGGAACGCCGTTGCTCGAAATAGTGTCCGAACCGGACATGCGTTCGGCCGCAGAAGCCGTTGCCTACATGCGCAAGATCCATTCGATCGTCCGCTATCTCGAAATCTCGGACGGCAACATGCAGGAAGGCTCGTTTCGCTGCGATGCCAACGTATCGGTGCGCCCGGCCGGTCAGCAGAAACTGGGAACGCGAACGGAATTGAAGAACCTCAATTCATTTCGTTTCGTCGAGAAAGCAATCAATTTCGAAATTGCACGGCAGATCGAGTTGCTGGAGGACGGTGGAAAGGTCACTCAGGAAACGCGACTTTACGATTCGCTGCGGGACGAG
Source organism: Gammaproteobacteria bacterium (assembly GCA_029865385.1). Classification (GTDB taxonomy): domain Bacteria; phylum Pseudomonadota; class Gammaproteobacteria; order Steroidobacterales; family Woeseiaceae; genus JAKEGN01. The sequence goes on along the minus strand of JAOUGX010000082.1, from coordinate 5,375 downwards.
ACGCGCCCGATGCGCAGCAAGGAAGAGGCGAACGACTATCGTTACTTTCCCGATCCGGATCTGCTGCCCGTCGAGATTGCGGCGGACTACATCGAGCACGTTCGGCAAACTCTGCCCGAGTTGCCTGATGCGAAGAAACTGAGATTCACCGATCAATACGGAATTAGGCCCGACGATGCCGAGATCCTGATCGTCAGCCGGGCCCTCGCCGACTATTTCGAGATGCTGGCCGGCGAAACAGCGGCAACGGCGCAGATCGCCGCGAATTGGGCCATCGGAGAATTGTCGGCCGCGCTCAACCGCGACGGTCTGGACATTGAACAGAGCAGGATTCCGCCCGCACAACTCGCCGGTTTGCTGGATCGCCTGACGGATCAGACGATCAGCGGCAAGATAGCCAAGGAAGTGTTCGAGGCAATGTGGGCCGGCGAGGGCAGTGCCGATAGCATCATAGACGCGAAGGGCCTGCGCCAGATTTCGGACAGCTCCGCGATAGAAGCCATCGTCGCCAAGGTGATCGCGGCGCACCCCGAGCAGGTCGCCGAATACCAGTCAGGCAAAGACAAGCTCATCGGTTTTTTTGTCGGGCAGGTCATGAAGGAGAGCCGCGGCAAGGCCAATCCGGAGCAGGTCAACGAAATACTCAGGCAAAAATTGCAAGAGTCCTGATCGCATGCAATCGCATTCCGACGCCGTCATTCCGTTCGTATTCGAGTCCTTGCCTGTTCGCGGCGCACTGATCCAGTTGCAAAGTGCCTGGCAAAGAATGCAGCTCGGCCACGAATACCCGCCTCCGGTGCTCGAGGTGCTGGGGCATTCGGCGGCGGCAACCGGCCTTATCGCACAAAGCCTGAAATTCGACGGCACCATTACTTTGCAGATCAACGGCGACGGACCGTTGTCCATGCTGGTAATGCAATGCACCAGCGAGCTGCAGCTCAGGGGCATGGCGAGCGCGCCGGGCGTTCCTGCCGATGCCGCATTCCCGGACCTGGTGTCGAACGCTCGCTGCGCCATCACGGTCGATGCCGGAGCGATGGAGCGGCCCTACCAGGGCATAGTCGAGGTGTGCGGCGACGCGCTCGCGGACAGCCTCGAAAATTACTACCTGCGGTCGGCGCAGATCCCGAGTCACCTGCAGCTGGTCAGTGAAGCCGCGAATTGTGGCGGCATCCTGCTGCAACAAATGCCGGGGCAAGACGAGCTGCCCGTCGATGACTGGCGACGGCTGGGTTTCCTCGCTGCCACGTTGCGCAGCGCCGACCTCGGAGACGGTGTCGGCGCCGATCTGTTGCGCAAACTGTTCGTCGAGGACGACCTGCGCGTCTTCTCGCCGCGCTCGCTGGCATTTCATTGCCGATGTTCCCGCAAGCGGGCTGCGGAAGTGTTGCGCCTGCTCGGCGAAAGCGACACCCGGTCGGCGTGCCGGGAGCAGGGTCGGGTCGAGGTGACCTGCGAGTACTGTGGACGCACGCGTCGCTTCGATGCCGTTGATATCGCGAGACTTTTCGCAGACGCTCCGGGCCCTGCCTCCGACACCGTTCACTAGCACGAATCCCTGCCCGACAAGGAAATTTGGATCCCTGTAGGAGCCTGCATTGCAGGCGACCAATTTTTTTGCCGCGGCAACCGGAACCCAGAGAAGCCGGCGTCGCGCCCGGTATGTTGCCGTCGTTTGCGCTTGACGCTGGCTCTCCAAAGCAGGCTTGTGCTAGGCTATGCGCCTTAAATATAAAGATATATTTATATATTTATGGAAAAAGCAACCGAGGATCTGCTGCTGCAGCTGCGCACGCTGGGCGACGCGGTGCGCATGCGCCTCGTTGCACTGTGCGGGCAGGGCGAGTGCAGCGTGTCCGAACTGGCCAAAATCGCGGGCCTCAGCCAGCCGCGCACCTCGCAGCACCTGAAGCAGCTTTGTGATGCCGGCCTGCTGACCCGTTTTCGCGATGGCAAGCGCGTCTACTACAGCCTGCCGCAGCGCCAGGGCGGCAGTGCGCGGCAGCTTCTTGCGCTGATCCCGCAGGACGACGAAAGCTTCCGCCGCGATCGCCTGCGCTTGCGCCAGATGCGCGGTGCCCTGGTGAGCGGAGACGAAGCAGAGTTGCCGGAGGAGGTCGTCGACAGAGCCATTCATCGCGCCATTCTCGAGCTGACCGTAACCGCGCCGATAGGCGATCTCCTGGATGTCGGCTGTGGCCGGGGCAGCATGCTGAAACTGCTTGCCGGACGAGCGCACAGGGTAGTTGGGGTCGACATCGATGCCGATACGCGACAGCTGGCGCGCGCGGAGCTGATGTTGGCAGGTTTGCCGAATTGCGTTCTCCGGCAGGGGGACATGTACCAGTTGCCATTCTCCGATGCGGAATTCGACACGATCATCCTGGACGATGTGCTGGGCAGCGCGGCCCGGCCGGTTGCCGTGCTCCGGGAAGCAGCACGATTGCTGCGCGCAAACGGCCGCCTGTTCATCCTGATGGCGCTGGCCGCAGATCCTGGCGATGAATTGCGCCGCAAGATCGCAGGATGGGGCGCATCTGCCGGGCTGCGTCTCTCACCGGCCCGCGTTGTGCCGCGGCGCAACCCGCAATGGCTTCTGTCTGTCGCCACGCTTTCACAAAGTCGCGACGCCGCGGCCTGATAAAACCAGAACCAAAAACGAGGCGCTCGAATGCCAGTCGAAGCAAAAGCAAAAACGTCTTTTTCCACCAAGGTGTCGTTCGAATTCTTTCCGCCGAATACCGAGGCGATGGAAAAGACACTGTGGGAGTCGATCGAGCGTCTCGCCGTTCTGACGCCGCGATTCGTTTCCGTTACTTACGGGGCGGACGGATCGACGCGCGAGCGCACGCACAACGCCGTGCAACGAATTCTGACCGAGACCAGCCTCACGGCAGCTCCGCACCTCACCTGCATAGGAGCGAGTCGTGCGGAAATCGATGACATTGCGCGCAATTACTGGGACATGGGTGTGCGTCACCTGGTGGCACTGCGCGGCGATCCGCCAAAAGACAAGCCGGACTACGAACCTCGCAACGATGGCTATGCCTACGCGTCGGAGCTGGTCGCGGGTCTCAAAAAAGTGGCTGACTTCGACATTTCGGTTGCGGCGTATCCGGAAGTCCATCCTGCCGCACGATCGGCCGAGGCCGATCTCGACAACCTGAAGCGAAAGATCGACGCCGGCGCAAGCCGCGCCATTACGCAGTTTTTCTTCGACGTGAATCTGTACCTGAGATTTCGCGATCGCTGCGCGCGCGCCGGCATCGATTCGATTATCGTACCCGGCATTCTGCCGATCACGCGTTTTCCGCAACTGCAGCGATTTGCGCAACAGTGCGGTGCCAGCGTTCCCGAGTGGCTGCACGAGCGTTTCGACGGCCTGGATGATGACGCAGAGACGCGCAAGCTGATAGCGGCGAGCGTCGCAATCGAACAGGTTCGGCGCCTGAGAAAGGAAGGCATCGACGAATTTCATTTCTATACCCTGAATCGTTCCGAACTCACCTATGCGATCTGTCATGCGCTGGGTGTCCGGCCACGACAGGCGGCGGCCTGAGACGACGGGTTATGGACCGAAACACTCGAATAGCGGCCCTGAGTAAGGGCCTGTCGGAAAGAATACTGCTACTCGATGGCGCCATGGGCACGATGATCCAGGCGCACAAACTGACCGAAGACGACTTTCGCGGCGAACGTTTCCGCGACTGGCAGCGCGACCTGCGCGGCAACAACGACCTGCTGTCGATCACCCGCCCGCAGATCATCCAGGGCATTCATCGCCAGTTCCTGGAAGCAGGCAGCGACATCATCGAAACCAATACATTCAATTCCAATGCGCCGTCGATGGGCGACTACGGCATGGAAGACCTGGTCGGGGAGCTGAACCGCGCGGCGGCGAAAATCGCGCGCGACGCGGCGGACGAGTTCGCTGCAAAGACTGGCCGGCCACGCTTCGTTGCCGGCGTACTCGGCCCCAGCAATCGCACGGCGTCCATCTCGCCGGACGTTAACGACCCGGGTTTCAGAAACATTAGCTTCGACATGCTCGTTCAGACCTACCGCGAAGCGACGCTGGCACTGGTTCAAGGCGGCGCCGATTTCCTGATGGTCGAAACCATATTCGACACGCTGAATGCGAAAGCGGCGATATTCGCTATCCGGCGAAGTTTTGCCGATCTGGGTTTCGAGTTGCCGGTGATGATTTCCGGAACGATCACCGATGCCTCCGGGCGCACCCTGTCCGGACAAACGACCGAAGCGTTCTGGAATTCGGTGCGCCATGCAAAGCCGTTCATGATCGGATTGAATTGCGCGCTGGGCGCGGCCGACCTCAGGCCTTACGTCGCGGAGCTCTCGCGGATCGCGGACACCGGCGTCAGTGCGCACCCGAACGCCGGCCTGCCGAACGAGTTCGGCGAATACGACGAGACGCCGCAACAGATGGCGGAGATCATTGGCGAATTCGCCTCCAGCGGCCTGGTCAACCTGGTCGGCGGTTGTTGCGGCACGACACCGCAGCACATCCGCGCGCTGGCTAGCGTCATTGAAGGCAAAGCGACCCGCGCGATCCCGAAGCGGCCGGTGCGTTGCCGGCTGTCGGGACTGGAGCCGCTGAACATCGGTCCGGACGACCTGTTCGTCAATGTCGGCGAACGCAGCAATGTCACCGGATCGGCGGTCTTTCGCAAGTTGATTGAAGCTGGCGACTATGCCGAAGCGGTCAAGGTCGCGCGGCAGCAGGTTGAAAACGGCGCGCAAATCGTCGACGTCAACATGGACGAGGGCATGCTCGATTCGCAAAAAGCGATGGTGACCTACCTCAACCTTATCGCGTCCGAACCGGACGTCGCGCGCGTGCCGGTAATGATCGATTCATCGAAGTGGCCGGTCATCGAGGCCGGGCTGAAATGTGTCCAGGGCAAGGCAATCGTCAATTCGATCAGCATGAAAGAAGGCGAAGAGGTCTTCATCGAGCAGGCCAGGCTGGTCCGGGATTACGGCGCCGCCGTCATCGTCATGGCATTCGATGAGAAAGGACAAGCCGACACGGTCGAACGAAAAGTCGAAATCTGTCGGCGCGCGTATCGATTGCTGACCGACACGGTCGGCTTCGATCCCGAGGATATTATCTTCGACCCCAATATTTTTGCGATTGCGACGGGCATCGAGGAGCACAACAGCTATGGCTACGACTTCATCGAGGCAACGCGAAAGATAAAGGCGCTGCTGCCGCATTCGCTGGTCAGCGGTGGTGTCAGCAACGTTTCGTTTTCTTTTCGTGGCAACAACATCGTGCGCGAGGCAATCCATTCGGTGTTCCTCTATCACGCGATCGAGGCGGGTCTGGACATGGGCATCGTGAACGCAGGGCA
>JAOUGX010000081.1 GCA_029865385.1 Gammaproteobacteria bacterium | reverse complement strand
CCGCAAGTACGACTATGCGCCGACCATCGACATCGAATCGGTCGACCATGTTGCACATGGCGCGAACGGCGGCAGGATTGTGCGCATAGTCGAGAATGACCTTGAAAGGGTGCTCGTCGTAGATATTGGTGCGGCCAGGAGCCTGGAAGAAAGTCGCGTCGAAAGTACGCAGGCCATGCCGGATATCTTCGAGGCTGATTTTCAGGTTGTAGGCCAGCGCGGCAGCGAACATGGCGTTTTGCACGTTGTGCATCGCCCGACCTTCGATGCTTGCCGGGATGAGATGCGTCCACAGCAGCGGGATATGCCGCTCCTTGTCGTAAATCGTGATCATGTGGCCGTTCATGCCTTCTTCGAGCACGAAAGCCTGTCCGCCGGCGCGAATGTGTTGTTTGACCAGCGCATGGCTCGGATTCATGGTCACGTAACAGAGGATCTTTGCCTCGGTATAATCCGCCATCTGCAGGCAGTTCGTGTCGTCGGCATTCAGAACGGCCGCTTCCGTCGCTACTTCCAGCGGCACACGTTTGACTTCCGCAAGCTGTTCCAATGTATCGATGCCGCCGAGGCCCAGGTGGTCGGCGGTCACATTCAGGCAACAGGCTACATCGCAGCGCTGGAATCCGAGTCCGCCCCGCAGCATGCCGCCACGCGCTACTTCGAGCACGGCCGCATCGACCGAGGGATCACGCAGGATCATCTTCGCGGAAACGGGACCGGTCATGTCGCCCGAAACGCTCAGCTTGCCGTCGATGTATACGCCGTCTGTCGACGTCAGTCCGACGGTGAAGCCGCGCATTTTCAGAATGTGCGCGAGCATGCGTGATGTGGTTGTCTTGCCGTTGGTGCCGGTGATAGCCGCAATCGGGATTCGGCTCGGCGTGCCTTCGGGAAACAGCATGTCGATCACCGGGCCGGCAACATCGCGCGGCGTGCCTTCACTCGGTGCGACGTGCATGCGAAACCCGGGGCCCGCGTTGACTTCGCAGATGCCGCCACCGGCTTCGCGATAGGAGACAGAAATATCGTTGGTCAGGAAATCCACACCGCCGATGTCCAAGCCGATTGCATTTATCGTGCGCACGGCCATTTGCAGATTGTCCGGGTGAATGATGTCGGTCACATCGATGGCGGTACCGCCGGTGGAAAGGTTCGCGGTCAGGCGCAGGAATACGATTTCTCCTTCCGCCGGAACGGTCGTCCGGTCGTAACCGAGCTTCGCCAGCAATCCTTCTGCCTGGTGATCGAATTCGAGTCGCGTCAGCACCTTCTCATGTCCTACACCGCGGCGCGGATCCTTGTTGACGATATCCACCAGTTCCTGGATGTTGTGTTTACCGTCACCGACGACATGTCCCGGCATGCGCTTGGCCGCCGCCACCAGCTCGCCGTTGACAACCAGCAATCGATGATCGAATCCTTCGATATAGCTTTCGACCACGACAGAGCGGCCATGCTCACGTGCGTTTTCGAAAGCGACTTCGATTTCCTCGGGCGTTTTCAGGTTGATCGATACACCGCGCCCGTGATTGCCGGCCAGCGGCTTCAACACCACCGGATAGCCGATTCTTTCCGCCGCTTGTTTGGCCTCTACGGAACTGCGCACCAACCGTTGCATGGGCACAGGCAGGCCTAGATCGCGCAGGATGCTGTTGGTTTCTTCCTTGTCGGAGGCGAGTTCGACGGCGATGTTGCTGGTTCGCGTCGTGGTCGTCGCCTGGATTCTTTGCTGGAACCGGCCATGGCCGAATTGCACCAGGCTCTGTTCGTTCAGTCGTATCCACGGAATGTCCCGCTCTTCCGCCGCGCGCACGAGCGACGCGGTACTCGGCCCGAAAGCACGGCGCTGCGCGTAACGAATGAACTCGTCGCGCGCCATCGCGAAATCCCAGTCGGCGGGCGGCGCCTCCGGCGGTTTCAGTTCTTCCGGTAACAGGCTGTGCAGCAATTCGAGCGCCAGCCGGCTCGACTCGCGGCCGACCTCGGCGTCGTGGTACTGGAATACCATGTTGTACCGCCTGGGCTGGTTGTCGAGCGCCCGCGTCCTGCCGAACGTTACCGGTGAGCCCGCGACATTCTGCAGCTCGATAGCGACGTGCTCCATAACGTGGCCCAGCCAGGTCCCCTCGTCCTCGCGCATCCTCCTGACGAATCCACCGGCCTCCCGGTAAGAACAGCCGTGTTCGAGCAGGCCGGGGAGTTTTTCCAGCAGCGGCTCGACGAAGGCGTCGCCGAGACGGCTGGTCGGCCAGTCCTCCAGCTCGCCAAGATCCAGGACATGGCGGATGACCGGGAAGTGCGCGTAAATATTGGGCCCAACGTAGACGTTGGTACTGACAATCTTCATTTTGCTGGCTCCATTGCTGCGGACTGCTTCGGCTCTTATTCTGCTGTGGCGTTCTCCGCGAAGGCCTTGCGGGACCGGATTTCAAACTTGCCGCCTGCAATGAGTATATGCAGTTTGACGTCGATCAGACTAACCGGGTCACCGCGTCGGGCCCGATCCATTGACGAATAGCTCAGGTTGCTCGGGTCAATGATCGTGATTCCGCCGCTGCCGACGACCTCGAGGTTGTCGCCGGGCCGGATGAAAGCCGCCGTGTCCTCGTCCAGTCCGATGCCCACGGCGAAGGGATTGTATGCCAGCGCCGTCAACAGCCGTCCCAGCCGGTCGCGCTGGCGGAAATGCTGGTCGATGATGAAATTGTTGGTCAGACCGAGACCCGGTGCCATCGTCACCATGGCCGGGCTTGGCGTGCTGCCCTCGTCACCGCCGGCGATCATGTGTTCCGGCATGAAAGCCGCGCCGGCCGAGGTGCCGGCGACATGCATGCCTTTGGCATTGCGCCGCCGGATCATCTGCGCAACCGGCGTGCCGCCCAGTGTCGTCGACAACCGCAGCTGGTTCCCGCCGGTCATGAACACGCCATCGGATTTCTCGATGTAATCCAAGTGTTCGCTGGCCTGGCAGTCTTTGCGCGTCAGGATCTGCAGCACTTGTGCATGCTGGATGCCGATCTTGCGGAAAAGCTTCTCGTAATTGCGGCCCGTTTCTGCCAGTTCAGAGGCAGTCGGAATAATGGAGATGCGCGCCTTCTTGCCGCCGCAGATGTCGATGAAGCGATCGAGAATCTCCGGGTTGTCGAATTTTTCCTCGGCGCCGCCTATCGGCACGATATAACCGCGCGAGGAGTTTTCTGAATTGTGGTTGGAAGGGCTCATGCCGGGGTCGACGTCCTCTATCAACTTTGCTGTCGTTCGAATTGCCCGTATACCTGCTGCTGCCCGTCACGGACGTGCCAGATGCCGGCGACCATGACGTCGTCAATACGGTTATCGTCGCCGAGCACGACAAGGTCTGCGGCGAGACCGGTGGCAATCCGGCCGCGATCGTGAAATCGCAACAGCGACGCAACGTTCGATGTGAACGCGGGCAATACCGCCTGCAGTTTCGCGCCGGCTTTCAACAGGTCCTGAAGGGTTTTTGTCAACATGGCCGGGCGCCCGACGTCCATCTCGGTAATTTCGCCGCGATCGTTAAACACCGGTAAACAACCGCCGCCGTCCGAGCTGACGGTTACGAGCTCGGCAGGAGCCGCAGAATCCAGGTAGCGCAGGAGCGCAACGTCGGCAGCCCATGCGTCTTCATTCTCGCCGACCGGAAACGCGGTGATGTCAACGCTGCAGCCGTGCCGGGTCAGCGCCAGCGCTTCGTCGAACAATGCCTTGCGCCGGTTGACATGGGTCGGATTGAATACGCGGCCGGGAATTTCGCTTTTCTGCAGTGCCTGGCGAACCAGGTCGAGCCCGCGCGAGCCGTCGCCGAGGTGCAGATGCACGATGCCCGCCTTGCCGGAAATCATTCCGGCGACGTGTGCGTCGCTGGCCAATCGCAACAGCTCGTCACAGGTCGGCTGGCTGGAACGGTGGTCGCTCAAGGCGACTTCACCGACACCGATCACCGGATCGAGAAACACGATGTCGTCGCGAACGCTGCCTGTCAGCGTGACCGGCGGCAGGTGGTAACCGCCGGTGTGGCACCAGGCACCGAGTCCTTCTTCGCGAAGACCGCGTGTTTGCGCCAGCAAAGAACGCGTGTCACGGGTCGTGTCATCGGTACCCAGCACACCGACTACCGTGGTGACGCCAGCGCTCGTGAATCGTCCGATCGGCTGCGGAGGCACGCGGCTGGCGAAACCCGATTCGCCGCCGCCCCCGGTGACGTGCGCATGGCCGTCGATGAAGCCCGGGATCAGGCGCCGGCCGCCGACGTCGACAACCGTCGCACTCGCTGTGGCCAGCCCGGCAGTTTTTTCGGCCACGGCCAGAATGCGGCCGCCGCCGACCAGCAGGTGGCGGATTCCTGTGTCAGCCGGTGCAAATACACGGGCATTGGTCAGTAATTGCAGCAAGCGGGTCGTCCGGGTCAAAAAAGGCCGTTATATTACACCAGCCGTCAAGGCGGGAGCGGCTGCATTTCCCCACCACCCGTTTGAATTGCCGGCAGACGCCAAGAGCATGAGCCGATCGACCGAAAACCCCTTGGGAAAAGCGACCGCGTATCCGCGAGGCTATTCCCCGCAGCTGCTGCACGCGGTGCCGCGCTCCGAAGCGCGCCAATCGCTGCGGATGGGCACAAGCCTGCCGTTCCACGGCGAGGACCTGTGGAATGCCTGGGAGCTGTCCTGGCTGGACGTCAGCGGCAGGCCCTCGGCAGCAACGGCGGAAATTCGGGTTCCGGCCGAATCGCCGAATATCATCGAATCCAAGTCGCTGAAGCTGTACCTGAATTCGCTGGCAGACAGCGTCTACCCGGCTGCCGATGCCGTGCGGCTGCGCATCGCCGCCGACCTTTCCGCCTGCGCCGGGGGCGAAGTCTCTGTGCAGCTCGGAAGCGTCTCCGACATGGGCCGGTACGAAATCAAAGCACTTCCCGGTTTCTGCATAGACGACGCCGATGCCAGTTTCGGACTGACGTCGATTGATGCGGGCACCCTGAAATCAAACCGTAGCGAACTCGTCAGCGAAGAACTGCATTCGCACCTCCTGCGCAGCAATTGCCCGGTCACGGGCCAGCCGGATACCGGCAGCATTCTGATTCGTTACAGCGGACCGAAGATTCAGCGGGGCAGTCTGCTCGGCTACCTGGTCGCTTTTCGCGAGCACGAAGCGTTTCACGAAGCCTGTGTCGAAAAGATATTCGTCGATCTCAAGCGTCGCTGTGCACCGAGCCGCTTGACCGTTTACGCAAGGTACAACCGTCGCGGCGGCATAGACATCAATCCGTTTCGCTCCGATTTCGAGGCACAGGCAGAAAACCTGCGACTGCCGCGGCAGTGATGGCTTTCTTGGTTCATTCGGCGATTGCTTCGCTACGCTCGCAATGACGGGCGCGGGGTTCGCTCGCAATGACGGGCGCGCCGTTCAGTCCTTTTCCAGGTCCGCAGGCTCCAGCAGGTGGCCCCAGTCCCGTTTCGCTGCCAGGTAACGCCGGTTTGCATCACCGACACCCGTAACATGCTTCACAGGCGTTATTCGATCGAGTCCCAGCGCGTTGAGGTCATCCAGTTTCTTCGGGTTGTTGGTGAGCAGGCGAAACGGCTTCCCGCCCAGGAAATGTTTGAGTAACACGGCCGCATCGCTGAAATCCCGGGAATCGTCCGGGAGACCGAGCGATCGATTGGCTTCATAAGTATTTTCGCCGGCATCCTGCAGCAGATACGTCGCCGCCTTGGCCCACAGCCCGATTCCGCGTCCCTCGTGGCCCGACATGTAGACGATCATGCCGCCCTGCTCGTCCGCAGCGATACGCTCCAGCGCGGCGACGAACTGCGGCCCGCATTCGCATCGTTGCGAACCGAACACGTCGCCGGTCAGGCAACTCGAATGCACGCGGACCAGCGGGTTCTCCCATGTCGACGGATCGCCGAGCAGCAGGACGCTGTTGACCGCCATGGACGACGCCAGCATCGAGAAGGAGCGCTTCGCGTCCTGTCCGACCAGGCTATCGGCGAGCTGCTGCACCTTGTGAAGTTCGGTATGGCGCACCGCCGCGTGCCAGCTCGCCGTGAAATGGCCGCCCTCGCGCTCGAGCGGCAACACAATGGGGCCGAGCACGCTGATGACCGGTGCCGTGCCTGGCGACGCCGGCCGGCCGTCATTGTCGAGGCCAATCAGTTTGCCGCTGGCGACCAGCTTCTTGCGCACCGCGGGATCGAGGTAGGTAAACATCGCGAGAGCCTACCATTTCCGCGAGTTTCGTCGGCAATGCGTAGAAAGCACTTGCTGACTCCTCGGTCATTAACTAGAATAGCTGACCTGTTAGTCAGCAACAGGGCATGTGATGGCCGAACCCCGTTTTCGCCGGCGCAAGGAGGACCGCCCCGCAGAGATCACCGCGGCAGCGCTCGCGGAATTCTCCGACAAGGGCTATGACGCCGCGCGCGTTGACGATGTGGCCAAACGGGCCGGCGTCAGCAAGGGCCTGTTGTACCTGTATTTCCGTACCAAGGAAGAGCTGTTCAAGGCGGTTGTTCGCAGCTTTGTCAGCCCGCGCATCCAGGCACTGGAAAACGGCATACGCGATACCGAACTATCGGCGGAAGCTTTCCTGCGCGGCCCGTTTCTCGAATTTGCCAAGCAAATACCGAAATCGCCGGTGCGCGTCCTGGTACGGCTGATAATCGCCGAGGGACCGAAATACCCGGACCTGACCAAGTATTACTGGGACAACGTCGTCACGCACGGCTTGAGTGCGATACGCCAGCTCATTGCTCGTGGCGTTCGTAACGGCGAATTCAAAGCGTCGGCGCTGGATGAATTTCCGCAAATGCTGGTGGCGCCGGTACTTTTTTCCGTGGTCTGGACCAGCGTATTCAGCAAGCAGCATTCTCTCGACAGCGACCGATTTATCGAAACCAATCTTGAAATCATCCTCTCCGCCATTCGCGACACGGCGTGACGCCGGGCCCGGACTTTTTATGAACACGACAAACAACTTTCTCCTCGGCGGCGCAATCGCTTTGTTACTGCTGGGTGGCTGTGATGCCTCGGACGATGACATGCGCATCGTCGGTCAACTCGAGTCCGATCGCGTAGAACTCACGGCGGAAGTCGCGGAGACTATTCGTGAGAAACGTGTCGTCGAAGGGCAGGCTGTGGTCAGCGGCGAACCATTGATCGTGCAGGACAAGTCGCGCATCGATAATGCCATTGCGGAAGCAAAAGCAGCGCTCGCCCAGAGCCGTGCTAGACAGGACGAATTGATTCGCGGGCCGAGGCGCGAACAGATTGTCGCCGCACAGGCGAACGTCGCCGGCGCCGAACGCGAACTGGAGTTTCGCCAGGGGCAGTTCGAGCGGGCAGTGCAACTTTTCCAGCGTGATCTCGCATCGCCTGACGCACGCGACCAGGCAAAAGCTGCGTTGGACGGCGCAACATCGGCGCTCGAATTTCATCGCGCACGATTGTCGGAATTGTTGAGCGGCACAACGGTCGAGGAACTGCGCCAGGCTGAACAGAATGTGCGCCAGTTCGAAGCCCGGCTGGCGGCACTCGACATCGATCTGCAACGCCACACGATAAGCGCACCCCGGGATGGCCTGGTCGACAGCATACTTTTCGAGCCCGGCGAGCGCCCTTCGCCAGGACAGGCGGTAGTCATCATGCTGAGCGGCGAGCAGCCCTACGCGCGCGTCTACATAACCGAGGCATTGCGCGTGAAAGTGCGCCCCGGCACCGCTGCCCGTGTCCATGTTGACGGCATCGCAACGCCGTTCAAAGGCAGCATCCGATGGGTCGCCAGCGACGCGGCGTTCACGCCCTACTTCGCATTGACAGAGCACGATCGCAGCCGGCTGTCCTATCTTGCCAAGATCGATATTCTCGACAGCAAGGAACGATTGCCGGATGGCGTGCCAGTCGAGGTCGAACTCGACATCGGGCATGGAATTCCCTGATGGCCGGCAACTCCGAACTGGCGATACAGGCACGCGGCCTGTCCAAGCATTTTGGCGAACTGGTCGCCGTGAACAAGCTGGATCTCGATGTCCCGAAATCGCAGATTTACGGATTCCTCGGACCGAACGGCTCGGGGAAATCGACCACCATTCGCCTGCTCTGCGGTCTGTTGACGCCGACGCATGGCGGCGCGACGGTGCTCGGACTCAGGGTACCGGGCGACGCTAACGCGCTGAAGCCGCGAATTGGTTACATGACGCAGCGCTTCTCGCTGTACGGAGATCTGACGGTTTACGAGAACCTGGAATTCATTGCCGACATCTACACCATTCGCTGGTCGCAACGAAAATCGCGCATCGATGAACTGCTGCAACAATTCGACCTGATCGCGCAGCGAAAACAGTTTGCCGGCACGATGAGCGGTGGACAGCGGCAGCGACTCGCGCTGGCTTGCGCCGTGTTACACAAGCCGGAATTGTTGCTTCTCGACGAACCGACCAGTGCTGTCGATCCCAAAAGCCGACGCGATTTCTGGGCGAAACTGTTCGAGCTCGCACACGACGGCACGACCATCCTGGTTTCCACGCATTACATGGACGAAGCCGAACGTTGCCACCGGCTTGCCATTCTCGATCGGGGCACCAAGGTTGCCGACGGATCTCCGGCGGAGCTTCAGGCCAGCACCGGTATGAATATCGTCGAGGTCATTGCCGACGACCCGGTGGTCGCTCAGGGCGCCCTCAGCGAATTGTCCGAGATTGCCAGCATCACACAGCTTGGAATCCGCCTGCGTGTCCTCGTGCCGCAAGCCATCGATGAGCCGCTGGGGTTGATCGAAGGCAAACTGCGGCAGCGCGGCATAACGGCGGACATATCAATTGTGTCGGCATCGCTCGAAGATGTGTTCGTCGCCGTGACGCAAAAGCCTGCCGCTGCTCGAGCCGCCGCATGAACTCATTACGAAAGCTTTTTGCTGTAATCAAGAAGGAGTTCCGTCAGCTGAGCCGCGACAGGATCACCTTCTTTATGATCGTCGGCGTGCCGATCGGCCAGATCCTGTTGTTCGGTTATGCAATCAACACCGACGTACGAAACCTGAAGTCAGCCATTGTCGATCAGGCGGCCACCCACCTGTCTCGACAATTCGAAGCCGAGCTGCGACAAACCCAGGTCCTGGATATCAGGTACACGGTGAACACGCCCCAACAGATCGAGGAGCTGATGCGCATGGGGGAAATTTCGGTAGGCGTTTTCATTCCGCCGGATTTTGATCGCCGCAACCTGGATTCTCGACGCCCCGCTGCCCAGCTGCTGGTCGACGGCGGCGATCCGACCATACTCGGCGTCGCCAATCAGCTGGCGCTAATGCCCTTCGGCCTTGACTCGGACAGAGTGCAACGACCGCAGCGCACGTTCGAAGTCCGCCCTTTTTACAACCCCGAACGACGTACGGCCGTTAACATCATTCCGGGACTGATCGGCGTCATTTTGACGATGACAATGATGTTGTTTACCGCGGTCGCCATCGTGCGTGAACGCGAGCGCGGCAATCTGGAGTTGTTGATCAATACGCCGGTCAGCACGGCCGAGCTGATGATAGGCAAAGTAGTGCCATACATCCTGATCGGATTGCTTCAGCTGGCGCTGATCGTCGCGGTTGGTCAGCTGCTTTTCAAAGTGCCTGTGCGCGGCAGCATGACAGACCTGTATCTAGCAGCCTCAGTCTTCATTGCCGCCAACCTGGCGCTCGGATTGTTCGTATCCACGGTCTCGCGAACCCAGTTCCAGGCGATGCAGGTTACGGTTTTCCTGCTGTTGCCCTCGATACTGCTGTCCGGGTTCATGTTTCCCTTCGACGGAATGCCTCGCTTCGCCCAGTACCTCGGCGAGGTGCTGCCGAACACGCACTTCATTCGACTTACCCGCGGCATCATGCTGCGCGACGCAACGCTGGGCGACCTGCGGCAGGAGCTGTTGGTGCTGGCTGTTTTCGCCGCCGTTGCGCTGATCGCCGCAATTCTTCGCTTCTCCCGGCGCCTGGACTAGCACCTATTACAGAGGAATTCGCAACTCGACTACACGCTGCCGCGTATACGTGATAAACATAGCCGCCAGCATTATTTTCCAGGGATCATTCAGGAATACCTATGACTCAGGGTGCGTCAGCAAAACCGACGGTTTACATAGTCGATGACGATCAGTCGATTCGCCATGCCATGGAGCTTTTGATGAGATCTGTTGGCATGGAGTATGCGATTTTTCACTCCGGCAATGAATTCCTTGATCAGTATTCGAACGGCTTTGCAGGTTGCCTAGTACTCGATATACGAATGCCCGGAATCGGCGGACTCGAATTGCAGGACAAGCTGATTGGCCTCGGAAGCACCTTGCCGATTATCTTTATCACCGGCCACGGTGACGTTCCCATGGCTGTCGAAGCAATGCAAAAGGGAGCTGTTGATTTTATCCAGAAGCCGTTCCGCGACCAGGAATTGCTCGACCGGATCGGGGAGGCCATGCAGACAGATCAGCGACGCCGCTCCGAGCAGCAACAAAAAGCCGATGTGATGGACAGGATTTCGACACTGACCAATCGGGAGCGAGAGGTGTTCGACCTGGTCGTAACCGGCAAGCCGAACAAAGTCATTGCCTACGAACTGGGCGTCAGCCAGCGAACCGTGGAAATTCACCGTGCGCGGGTCATGGAAAAAATGCAGGCCAGGTCCCTGGCGGACCTGGTCAAAATGCATATTGCCGCCTAGCCTAGACCTATCGTCTCCTGGCTTTTTCGTCCAATGTTGCGCAATCGATGCATTCGACTGCGTAAGGATAGGCGGTCAATCGCTCCCGGCTGATCGCGGACCCACAGTCATCACAGATGCCGAATTCACCGCTGTCCATTTTTTTCAGTGTAGCCGCTATTCTTCCGAGCTCCACGCGCGCCTCATTACCCAGCGCGTCAACCACATCACTGTCTTCCAGCTGCTTGGCGCGTTCCTTCGAGTCCGATTCGAGACCCCGTCGCAGATTGGCCGTTATTCGCTCGAGCCTGGCATTCAGCTCATTCTTTTTCTGCAACAGTTGCTCGCGCAGCCCTTTGGGCCAGTTACCTTCCATCAGCTGGTGACTCCCGACGTTTCGATTTGCAAGATGCGTGAATCCGGCCCTTCCGGACCGAACGACTAAAGCGTACACGGTCGCAAGACCCGCCGCGACAGAATACACCCCCGCACGGCTCCGGCGAAAATCCGTACTTGCACGTACCGCCGCCGGTGCCGGCCGCGCGGCCCACGTAAGTACATTCCGATACTTACTAGGCATGAGGCCTTATTGGATGCCAGCTGCGATGGAAATACGCTCTGGGACCATCCCCCAAATCTTGCTGCGAGAGCTATTTCCTACAGGTGCTGCAATGCAAAAAATCAAGCGGATCATGTGCGTTATTGATCCAACCACGAAACGGCAGCACGCCATGGAACGTGCCGCCTGGATTGCCGGCAAAGTCGGCGCCGAACTCGAACTCTTCGTTTGCTACTACAACGAATACCTCAGTGGAGACAGGCTTTTCGATTCACCGTCCCTGGAGAAGGCGCGCAAGGAGGTCATCGACGGCCACGAAAAACGGCTGGAGAAAATTGCGGAACCCCTTCGCGCCGGCGGCATGGTCGTCAAGACGGCTGCGGTCTGGGATCACCCGCTTTACGAGGGCGTTGTGCGGCACGCGGCGGCCACCGGCGCCGACCTGGTGTTCAAAGACACCCACCATCACTCGGTCGTCTCCCGCGCGTTGCTTACCAATACCGACTGGCACCTGATTCGAAGCTGCGCGGCTCCGTTGTGGCTCGTCAAGCCGCAGGAATTTCCAAAAGACCCGGTCTTTATTGCGGCCATTGACCCGATGAACGAACATGACAAGCCGGCGGCGCTCGACGACGAGATCCTCGTACTGAGCAAGACGCTGGCCGAAACCTGCCACGGCACCGTTCGCGCGTTTCATTCATACGACCCACGAATTGCAGTCGCAACAGCGACCGCCAACGCCTACATCCCGGTATCGCTGCCGTTCGACGAAATCGAAAAGCAGATGCGGGAACAACACGAGAAGCGTTTCAACGAGATCACGGCCTTTCACGAAATCGCGGACGAGAACTCCCACCTCGTTGCCGGGCTGACTCACGAAGAACTTCCTGCACTGGCGAAGGAACTTGGCTCCGCTGTGGTCGTCCTTGGAGCTGTCGCGAGGAATCGCTGGAAGCGTTTATTCATCGGCGCGACCGCAGAACGTACGCTGGATCACCTGCCGTGCGACGTGCTGGTCGTCAAGCCTGACTGGTTCCGCACACCGCCGGAGATTTCAAAAGAACGAGCTGCGTAGCGGCAGCAGGATCGCGGGTCGCCTGCAATGCAGGCTCCTACAGGTCATTCTCGACTTCATTGTCGCCTGCATCGCAGACTCATGGAATGCGAAAAGCACTTTTGTAGGAGCCTGCACCGCAGGCGACCGCTAGAAATCGGCGGTAAGCATGATCCAGTACTTGTTGACGTCGACAAAGGACGTGCTGTCAGCGTCGAAGAATGCTCCCTTCAATAACACGCCATAGCGATCGCTCAGCTTGCGGCCGAATGACAGGTCGAATTCCTTGCCCCAGTCAGCACTGCCGGCCTGCGCCGATAAATCGTGATAAGTCAGTTGCATGTTCCACTTAGCGTAGCTGTACATGATCGTGCCGTAGAGGTCTTCGACGCCGGCATCGGGCGTACTCAGAAATTGATCGGCCCAACCCTGGAACGCATGCAAGGTTGCCAGCGGCGTACGGAACGATGCGCCCGCGACGTTTTCGTCCCCGCCGAGTGACTCATATCCAATTCCGAACGACAAGCCGTTCTTCATCGCCCAGGCGGCGTCGAAGTGTGCGTAGTTTGCGCGGAAGTCGACCGGCCCGTTGGCCGCGTCAGACTGGGTCGCGTATTCGGCAACCAGAGCGATGCTGCCCTCACCCGCGGGAATTTTGCCGGCGAGTCGTGCGCCGAAAGTGGCTGTTGAGAATGCAGGCGTATCGTCGCTGTCGATGTAGTAGACGTAAGGAAAGAGCGACCAGCCGTCGGGCAGGCTGATTTTCGCGTTGAGCAGGTGCGTATTCTGGTCATCTTTACCCGACGGCGAGCGTTCACCGAAAATCCGGTTCACCTGCGAGACATAGCTGTAGCTCAGCTCGGTATTCGGCAGGTTCTTCAGGTTCAGGTTGACGGCATCGTAGGTCTGCTCGTTCTGCCGCCAGCCTACGTTTCCGACAAACCTATGATTATCAAGAAGAATCCGCTGCCTGCCCAGGCGCAGGCGGATCGCCTCGCTGGCCGCGTAGTCGAAGTAGAGCTGATTCAGGTCAGCGCCTTCCGGGTCGGCCACCACGGGATACTGGACCCGCTCCGGGCTGGTACCGGCTCCGCTGTTGAAGTCATCGATGAATACCTCGCCGATGTAATCGAACTCGGCGAAGCCGGACCAGTGCCGCCAGTTTCCCGTTGCGTAATTCAGGCGAAAGCGCAGTGTCGACGCATTCGCATCGTCTGCGAAGTTTTCCTGATCAACATGCTCGAAGCGATAGCGGAGATTCAATTGAGCTTTGCCCGAGGTCAGTGCATCGGCTAGTCCCTTCTCCTCTTCCTGCGCGCCCGCGGCCGCAGCCGCGAGCGCCCCCGTCAGTGCGAGTACGCACATGACGGGAACTGTCTTCACTTTCATCATCGGTCCTCGAATCGTCTTCGCGCTGCCATTCGACCGGCATCAGTAAACGTCATGCACAGTGTTATTGATATTGAACTTACCGGTCGGTGTGATCATTTTCGGGCCTTTGAGGACGTGCTTCAGTTTGCGCGTTTTGTCATCGACCACCACTATCGCGGATTCCTGCTCCTTGCCGCTCCAGACCGAAAACCACACTTCGTCTCCCGCCATGTTGTACTCGGGTTGCACGACGCGTTTCGGACCTTCACTGAGTTTCGCCCATTCGGCGATTGGCAGTACTTCGAAGCCGGCCTCGAGATTGTTGATATCGAACACCGCGATACTCTGGCTGATCGATTCGTCCGGATTGAGCGGCGCATCGACCCACAGGTTCTTCGATTTCGGATGCGATTTGACGAACAACGAGCCGCCGCCCATACCGTCGAGCACCCGAACGACCTTCCATGCATTCTGCGGATGCCCCTCCGGATCCGTTCCGAGGAACGTTATGTTCGCGTTGCCCAGCGCGCTCGTAACCCAGACCGGTCCGTAATCGGGATCGTCGATGTTCGCGCCACGTCCCGGGTGCGGGATCTTCTCGACGTCGACCAGCGCCGCCAGAGTCCGATCGCGTGAGTCGACAACCGCAATCTTGTCCGACTGATTCGCCGCCGTCAGGAAGTAACGCTTGCTGCGATCCCAGCCGCCGTCGTGCAGGAAGCGCGCAGCTCCGATGTCCGTAACGCTCAGGTTGTCGACGTCTTCGTAGTTGACCAGCAGGATGTGCCCGGTCTCCTTGACGTTGACGATGAACTCCGGATGCTCGTGCGACGCGACGATTGCGGCAACGCGCGGCTCGGGGTGGTATTCCTGCGTATCGACGGTCATGCCGCGCGTCGAGACGATCTTTATCGGCTCCAGTGTGTCGCCATCCATAATCACGTATTGCGGTGGCCAGTAAGCGCCCGCAATCGCCAGTTTGTCTTCGTAGCCCTTGTACTTCGAAGTTTCGACGGAGCGTGCTTCCAGCCCGATCTTGATTTCGGCAACGATAGCAGGCGGGTTCATCCACAGGTCGATCATGTCGACTTTTGCATCACGGCCGATCGTGAATACGTAGCGACCCGATGCAGAAGGACGCGAGATGTGCACCGCGTACCCGGTCGGGAGAATGACGACGATCTCCTTGGTATCGCCGTCGATAATGGCTACCTGTCCTGCATCACGCAGGGTCACGGCAAAGAAGTTTTCAATATTGCGTTTGTGTTGCCTGGACTTCGGCCGGTCTTCCGGCATGACCATGACTTTCCATGAGGCGCGCATGCTTTCCATACCAAATTCCGGCGGCGCAGGCGGTTCCTGCTGCAGGAAACGCGCAATGATATCGATCTGGGTCGCCGTCAGTTCGCCGGAACTGCCCCAGTTCGGCATTCCGGCCGGCGAGCCATAAGTAATCAGCGCTTTAAGGTATTCGGTACCCTTTTCTTTCGTGATGTCGGGTGTCAGCGGCTTGCCAGTCGCGCCCTTGCGCAGAACGCCGTGACAACCGGCGCAACGCTCGAAGTAGATTTGCGTTGCTGTCTGGTATTCCGCTT
Source organism: Gammaproteobacteria bacterium (assembly GCA_029865385.1). GTDB lineage: Bacteria > Pseudomonadota > Gammaproteobacteria > Steroidobacterales > Woeseiaceae > JAKEGN01. Next base: position 732 of record JAOUGX010000081.1, on the reverse strand, counting down.
CTGTAAGCGCAGGGCCTTCGGCGCCCATGATTTGCCTGGTGTCCTCCGGCGAGATTGCCGATGGCGTTCCCTGGTAACGCAACTCCCCTTCGGTCGTACCGGTGTGCCGCTCCCCGGCGGCGCGGTCCTGTTGTCCGAGCTCTTCGCGCAGCGCTGCTACTTCGGCGACGCTGACAGCAGTACCGCTGTTTCCCCAGGCGTTAAGCACGTAGGTCAGCGCATCGGCCAGGTCCTGGTCACCCAGATAACCCATGCTCGGCATGACGCCGTTGTAGTCCTTGCCATTGACCGTTATGGGCCCTGACAGGCCGAAAAGAGCGGCCGACAATACCTGCTTGCGATCGCCTTTCAGGTAGTCGGAACCGGCCAGCGGAGGAAACGCACCGGGCAAACCTACGCCGGTAGGCTGGTGACACGCGGCACAATTGCCGAGATACACCTTCTCTCCTCGTGCCAGTACATCGGCCATTCCGCCCTGGGCCACTTCCGCCGTATGCACAGCCGTGTCTTTGGCAGCAGGACTTGCGGGCTCCTGCGAACACGCGTTCAGCGGGATTGCTATCGCCGCGAATACCACTGCCCAGGAAATATCGTATTTGGAAACACTCATGACTAACGCTCCTGCGAGGTTCTGCCTTTATCTGTCAATCGAAAACTACCAATGCATGTTCAGGCTCAACGATACGCTGCGGCCTGACTGCGCCAGATACGGAATAACGGGATCGTCCGGTG
>JAOUGX010000170.1 GCA_029865385.1 Gammaproteobacteria bacterium | reverse complement strand
CCGACCACGCGGTTTTCCAGGCGGCGATTTTGCGCTGCCGAATTCGGTACACGCAATCCGGTGGCCCGGTTGTCATAGCCCCACGCAAAATTGGTGGGTGCACTGGAGTTGGAGTCTGTCTCGAAGCGTCTATAGCTGTTCACGTATGGAGCCATCAGTGGCAAGGCTTGCGGCAGATATTTCTGGCAGCCACCGATAAAATTCAGAAAACGTTCACTGACATTCCCTTTCTTGTCACTGAAGATATTCTTGCTGGTCGCGATGTCCACAATGCTCTGGTGCACGTGCATCGCAGAGCCGGGCTGATCGCGCATCGGCTTGGCCATGAAGGTTGCAAACATGCCGTGGTTAAGCGCTGCTTCACGAATAATGCGTTTGAAATAGAAAACCTGGTCCGCCAGAAGCACCGGGTCGCCATGAGTCAGGTTGATTTCCACCTGGCCCGCGCCGTCTTCCTGGATGACAGTATCGATAGCCAATCCGGCATCCTGCGCGAAGCGATAAATAGTATCGATAACCGGCCCGTAGTCATCCACCGCTGACATGGAGTAGGACTGATTGCCGCTGCCTCGCCGGCCGGTTCGGCCGACCGGCGACTGGATCGGTTCGTTAGGATCGAGGTTCGGCTTGATCAGGTAAAACTCGAGTTCGGGCGCAACTACGGGCTTCCAGCCTTGTTGCGAATACAACTCGACGACCTGCTTCAATACCTGCCGCGGCGCGATTCTTACCGGCTTGCCATCGCGCGTATACAGGTCGTGAATGACCTGTACCGTTGGCTCTTTTGCCCATGGCACTGCCTTGGCGGTGGACATGTCCGCCTTCAGCACCAGGTCGCCTTCCGCCCACTGGTTATCGATGTCCATTTCGACGTCTTTTCCGGTGATCGTCTGATAAAAGATTGAGACGGGTAAATAGGTTTCGTGCTGCGGGTTGAACTTGCGTGCAGGCATCGCTTTGCCGCGCGACATGCCGGCCAGGTCCGGCACGATGCACTCGACCTCGTCGACATCGCGACCGGCGCGATAAATCTTGAATGCCTCCGGCAGCTCGTCCAGCCAGCCCTGGTCACGCTTGCTCATGGTGTTACTCCGCTTCAATGCACAGACTGTCTTACGCAATGGTACCTGTATGATGCACTGAGCCGCCTCCCATTTTTCGTGGATTCGGCTCCTCGTGACCAAAATATCTAAAGGGGACGTCATGAACTGGGAAGCCGTCGGCGCCATAGCCGAATTGACTGGTGTAATAGGTATCTTCGTGTCGTTGATCTACCTGGCCGTTCAAATCCGGCAGAATACGCAGCAGTCGTCCCTGAACGTCGAAGCGAATCAGTTGGCAGCCTTCGAACGCAATATAGATTCGGCCAATCGCATTCGCGAGCTGCTTGTCCTGCATCCGGAACTTGCGGAGCTTTTGTCCCGTGGCTACAAGAGCTACAAAGGGCTTGAGGCAATTGAGCAGTTCAGGTTCGGCTTGCTGCTCCGGAACATCTTTGCTGCCACTCAGGGCGCCTATATTCGCCAGCTTGCACTGAAACATGCTCCGGATGAATTCGCGGGCCCCGCGCACATCGTCGACGAGATATTGACTAACCGGGGTGCGCGGGAATGGCTCGAGGACAATGAGCCTGATTGGCGCCCGACGTTTCGGGCATTTGTCGACGAGCGGCTCGAGGCAATCAAGCGGAATGCATCCGGTCCACCGGAATGAGCGTGGCGCAGGTACCCGGCGACCTCAGACCTTCAGTGACTTCTGCGAGCCACTGTTCTTGCTGCGCCAGACGTCTGCGACCGCAATGGCACTCATATTGAATATGCCGCGCATGGTCAGCGAAGGCGTGATGATATGTGCCGGATGAGCTGTTCCTGACAGTACCGGGCCGATCAGCAATGCATCGTTGAGCGAGCGAATCAGCTCCATCGAAATATTGGCGGTGTCGAGATCCGGCATGATCAGCAGGTTGGCACGGCCGCTTAGGCTCGAATCGGGCACCAGGGAATCGCGAATGGACTGATTCATCGCAGCGCTGGCATGCATCTCGCCATCGATCTCCAATTCCGGCGCGGTCTCGCGCACCATTGCGAGCGCATCGCGCATTTTCCTGGCGCTGGCCGCGCGGGAAGATCCGAAGTTCGAGTGCGATAACAAGGCAACCTTGGGCTTGATGCCGAAACCGCTGACACGTGCCGCACAGGCTAGCGTCGTTTCGACAATCTGCTCGGCAGTCGGGTTGACGCCGATATGCGTGTCCGAGATGAAGAGCGGTCCCGACGGCAAAATCAGTACGCTCATCGACGAGACGCGCTTGCTGCTGGATTCCGGGCCGATAATTTCAATGATGTGTTGCAGGTGATTGTCGAAACGCCCGACCGAGCCGCAGATCATCGCCTCGGCCTCGCCCTTTGCAACCATGCAGGCGGCTATTGCGGTGGTGCTGGTCCGAATGACTTCGCGTGCGGATGACACGGAGACGCCCTTGCGGCTGACCCGCTCGTGGTAGAACTGCCAGTACTCGCGGTAACGCCTGTCGTTCTGCGGATCAGTCAATTCGAAATCCTCGCCGGCCTTGATGCGAAGTCCCAGCTCGGCAATGCGCATGGCGACGACTTCCGCGCGCCCCAATACGATAGGTATCGCAATGCGCTCGTCGCATACCGTTTGTACGGCTCGCAAAACTACCGGATTCTCGCCTTCGGCATAAACCAGCCGCTCGCGATCGCGCCCGGCCACTTCGATTATCGGCTGCATGAACATCGACGAGCGCATGCTGAAGCGAGCGAGGCTCAGCTTGTACTTGTCGAGATCCTCGATCGGGCGCGTTGCGACGCCGGATTGCATGGCGGCTTTGGCGACCGCGAACGAGACCTCGGGCATCAGGCGGTTGTCGAAGGGTTTCGGAATCAGGTATTCCGGGCCGAACTTCAGCGTCTCGTTCTGGTAGGCGTTTGCGACCTCATCCGTCGATTCGCGCATCGCCAGGTTGGCGATAGCATCCACGCAGGCAATCTTCATTTCGGCATTTATCTTTGTTGCACCGACATCCAGCGCGCCCCGGAAAATGAACGGGAAGCAGAGCACGTTATTGACCTGGTTGGGGTAGTCGGAACGACCGGTTGCGATCAGCGCATCCGGGCGTGCCTCCTTCGCAATCTCCGGCTGGATTTCGGGAGTCGGATTCGCCAGCGCCAGGATCATCGGTCGGTCGCCCATTTTCAAAACCATCTCCGCGGTCAGCACGTTGGGTCCTGACAGGCCGAGGAAAATGTCGGCACCTTCGATAGCCTCGCTCAGCGTCCGAAGCTTTGTCTTCGCCGCGTAGCGCGATTTGTACTTGTTCATGTCTTTTTTGCGGCCGTCGTAAACGACGCCTTCGCGGTCGACCAGAATGATGTTCTTCTTCTGCAGTCCGAGTTCGACAAGCAGGTCCAGGCAGGCGAGGCTCGCCGCCCCGGCCCCGGTGCCGACCAGCTTTACATCCTTGATCGATTTGCCGACGACCCGCAGGCCGTTCTTGATTGCCGCGCCGGCCACGATAGCCGTACCGTGCTGGTCATCGTGGAATACCGGGATCCCCAGGCGATCGACAAGTTGTCGTTCGACCTCGAAACACTCGGGTGACTTTATGTCCTCGAGATTGATAGCGCCGAAGGTTGGTTCCAGTCGCGCGATGACTTCAACCAGCATGTCCGGATCGTCTTCCGCGATCTCGATATCGAAAACATCGATACCGGCGAACTTCTTGAATAATACCGCTTTGCCCTCCATGACCGGTTTCGCGGCCAGTGGACCGATGGCGCCAAGCCCGAGGACGGCGCTGCCGTTGGTTATTACAGCGACGAGGTTGGCGCGCGCGGTGTACAACGCCGCATCGGCCGGATTGGCAGCGATCCGGTTACAGGGATGAGCGACGCCGGGCGAGTAAGCCTGGGCCAGGTCAAACTGGTTGGCAAGCGGCTTCGTCGGGATAATCGCAAGCTTGCCCGCGGGCGGCTCCCGGTGGTACCGCAGTGCACTTTCTTCGAAGGGATCGCTCATAGAGGCGCTAGCTTAC
>JAOUGX010000013.1 GCA_029865385.1 Gammaproteobacteria bacterium | reverse complement strand
TTCAGCACGACGAAAAGCGAACTGAATGACATGCCGAGTGCGGCCATCCACGGGGCGAGGATGCCGCCGACGGCAAGCGGAACGGCGGTCAGGTTATAGACGATCGCCCACGATATGTTCTGCCGGACGATACGGCGTGCGGCGAGGGCCATCGAAGCGGCGTCGACAATACTGAAAAGGCGTTTGCCGAGGACAACGGCATCGGCGCTGGCTCGCGCCAGGGCCGTGCCCGCATCGAGCGCTATGGAAGCGTCGGCCGCGGCCAGCACCGGCGTATCGTTGATACCGTCACCGATCATGACGACGAGCTCGCCCCGCTCCCTCATGGCTTCTACCAGGGCAACCTTGGCCTCCGGACGCAACGACGCGTGCCATTCCTTCACTCCCAGCTTTTCTGCAACCCGACGCACAGGCGCCACGCGGTCGCCGCTCGCGATCATGACACGGAACCCTGCGGACACCAGGCTGGCAATCGCATCGGGTGCATCGGCGCGAAGTTCGTCGCCTATGTCAAAACGCGCGACAGCCTGACGTTCGTTCCCGAGCAGGACGAGCGTACCGTCTTGCGCCAATGGCGTGTCCGACGCCGTCATGCCACTCAGTTCGGATACGAATTCCTCGCTGCCGATACGCCAGCGGATGCCGTCGATGCGTCCCTCGACACCCCGTCCTGCCTCGATTCGCACAGCGTCGATGGCCACTTCTTGCGGGCGAAAGTGCGCGGCAAACGCGCGTGCCAGTATGTGTTCGGATGCCGTTTCAAGGGCCGCCGCTATGGCGAGGCACTCGGACATCGAATAATTTCCCGACAACAGTGTTGTCTGCGCAATTTCCGGTTTTCCGGCGGTCAGTGTCCCGGTCTTGTCGAAGACGATCACCGGTTTCCCGGCCAGAACTTCAAGCAGTCGCGATCGCACCAGCAGGAATCCGCGCCCCGCCAGTGTCGATGCCGCGGCAGCAAGTGCGGCGGGCGTCGCAAGCGCGAGTGCGCAGGGGCAGGTGACGACAAGCGTGGCCAGCACGACCTCGAAGGCTCGTGCCGGCTGCCAGGCAAGCCACGAAAGACCGGCAATCGTCGCGATGACCAGGACGCCGACAACAAAATAGCCGGCGATTCGATCGGCAAGCTGCGCTATGGGTGGCCGGTCGGCCCTGGCCCTCTCGAGCAAGCGGCTGATTTCCGCAAGGTTGGTGCTGGCGCCGGTCTGCGTCACGACGACTTCGGCGCTGCCGCCGCGGTTAATGCTACCCGCGAGGACCGCCATGCCGGCCGAACGACTGACCGGCATCGATTCTCCGCTCAGGATGGATTCGTCTATCGACAAGTTGCCGCTTCGCATTTCGCCATCGACCGGCACGACGTCGCCGCTGCGAATCAGGATGACGTCGTTGACGCGCAGCCGGTCCAGCGCGACCGTTTCCTGCCTGCCGTCGGTTACTCGCGTGGCGGTGTCCGGCAGCAGCCTCGCCAGCGCCAGGGCGAAGTCATCGGAACGATGCCGCGCTTTCATTTCGAGAAAACGCGTCGCGCTGAGGAACAGAACAAACATCGCGACCGAATCGAAATAGATGTCGCCCTGGTCTATCCAGATCGCCCGGACGGATGCGAGGAATGCCGCAGAGATCGCGATGGCGACCGGCAGGTCCATGCCGGGAGCACGCGCACGAACTCCACGCCAGGCTGCGGCATAAAACGGTCGGGCCGAGTAGAAGATGACCGGAATCGTGACCAGCAGGCTTATCAGGCGCAGAAATTTCTCGATATTGCCTTCGATGCCAAAATACTCACCGGCATACAGGGCGACAGCAAACATCATGACCTGCATACCGGCTGCTGCCGCGACGATCAGCCGCTTCAGCGCCGTCCGGTATTCCCTGTCCTGAGTATCTTCCGCGTGTCCAAGGTCGAGTGGTCTCGGCCGAAATCCGATTCTTGCAATGGACGCGAGCAACTCGCTGAATGGCATCAACGACGGCGACCAGCGAATCACCGCGCGACGGGTCGCCGGATTTATCTCGAGAGTGAAAACACCGTGCAGTTCTTTCAGCGCGTTTTCGAGCAGCCAGACGCAGGCGGAGCAATATATACCGCCGATCTCGAGCGTCGATTCGGCCGAGTCGCCGAGCTGGTGCACGTAGCGCGATTGCAAATCGGCGGAATCGTAACGCTTCCAGTCCGCTGGCTCCGGCTTGAGTTCCAGCGCCGGATCCGGACGGCTGCGAAATCGGTAGAACGCGCCGAGCTTGCTGGCGTCGATGAACTCGGCGACGGCCTGGCAGCCGACGCAACACACCGGTCTCTGCTGGTTGCCGACACGCGCGAGAACGGGCACGGCATCGATGACCGGCTCGCCGCAATGGAAGCAGTCAAGCGCTTGCGACATGTTCAGGGAATTGCGTCGCGCGCCGCGTTCTCCGGCGTCAGGGATTCCACGGCGTTGTCCTGCACCAGGTAGTCGGGATTGGCGATGGCGAGATAAATTGTCAGCATGCATCCGGCAACCGTCAGAGCCGGGATTGCAATCAACAGCCAGACCCAGGGGTTGCGATGCCAGGGTTCCGCTTGTTCGGCTATTCTGTGTTGCATATCAATAGTCCTCTGTCGGGCCGCGAAAGCGGCTTTCCTCGACAATGACGATGTTGCTGCTGTCCTGGCTGCTCAAGCGGAACTCGATAACCTTTCCGCCGCCCGCGTTCTGGTGCGGCGCGATAACGGAAACCGGCAGCGTGAATACGGATTCCCCGGCAACCAGGAATTCGGTCTCTGTCTCGATCTGGATGCCATCTATGCCACTGACGCTCAGCGCGTATTTGTGCGGCACATTATGCTTGTTCACGACGCGGATCGTGTAGTTGTTCTGTATGCCCCGGCTGCCGACATCGCGATAGAGCGTGTTGCGGTCGCGGAGCACATCGAGAATGACCGGTTTCGACAGCGCCAATGTGCTGACCAGTGCGATGCACAACGTCGCCAGTATTCCGCTGTATACCAGCGTTCTGGGACGCAACAGGCGGTACTGTTTATGTTCCAGGGAACGCTCCGTGCTGTAGCGGATCAACCCGCGCGGGTACTCCATCTTGTCCATGACCTGATCGCAGGCGTCGATGCAGGCTGCACAAGCGATGCACTCGTATTGCAATCCCTTGCGAATGTCGATGCCTGTCGGGCAGACCTGCACGCACATCGTGCAATCGATGCAGTCGCCCAGTCCTTTCTCTTTGGGGTCGGAACCGCGACGCCGAGCTCCGCGCGGCTCTCCGCGTTCGGCGTCATAGCCGACGATCAGTGTGTCGTGATCGAACATTGCGCTCTGAAAGCGCGCGTACGGGCACATGTACTTGCACACCTGCTCGCGCATGAAGCCGGCATTGCCGTAAGTCGCGAAGCCGTAAAAGAGTACCCAGAATATCTCCCAGGGTCCCGCCGAAAATGACAGCAGGTCCGCTGTCAATACCTGAATCGGCGAGAAATAGCCGACGAAGGTATATCCGGTGAACAGGCCCAGCGCGATCCAGAGAAATTGCTTGCTGAATTTCTTGCGAACTTTTTCGAAGGTCCACGGGCCTTTGTCGAGCTTGATGCGCTTGGCACGGTCGCCCTCGATCGCTCGTTCGATCCACGTAAACGCTTCGGTCCAGACGGTTTGCGGGCAGGCAAACCCGCACCAGATGCGGCCTGCAAGGGCTGTGAAGAAAAACAGGCTGATAGCCGCAATGATCAGCAGCAGCGCAAGGTAAATAAAATCCTGCGGCCATAGCGTCAGGCCGAAGATGTAAAACTTGCGCGCCGGAAGGTCAAACAGCACGGCCTGTCGCCCGTCCCATTGAATCCACGGTCCGACGTAAAAAATGCCGAGCAGCAGGAACATCGCGATGTGGCGCAGACGAGCAAACCGGCCCTTGATTTCCCGCGGGTAGATCTTTTCTTCGCTGCGGTAGAGATTGCCGTACTCGTAGGCACCGGCTGCTTTGTCATTCATGGCAGAACTCAGCGTCGGGCCGCGCCCGGGCCCCTGCGTTTGCGACGCACCAGCCGCAGCGTGTACCAGCCCGCGATCCAGCCGTTCGCCCAGAAGAAAAAGAAGCCGACGGCGTAGCCGGCGTTGCGGCTTTCGATGGCATTGACGTTCAGCGCGTCAACCAGCACCAGCGGATCGACGAATGCAAAAAACAGCATCGTGAAAACGCAGGCAGTCAGAAACGAGATCCAGGACAGTACAGCGAGTTTCTGTGTATCGCGTGTCCACCCGGGCACAGAATCATGTCCTGTTGTCCCGTTGTTCTCGTTGTTGGCCATCGTTCGCTTTACCGGGACAGTTTGTACACGTAAGCAGTGAGAATTCTTGCGCGGTCGGCGCCGATCAGGTTTCCATGCGCCGGCATGACGCCATTGCGGCCCTCGACGATACTCTTGCGGATTTCTGCTGCAGAGCTGCCGTACAACCAGTCGTTGTCAACGAGGCTTGGAGCGCCGAGCGCCTGGTTGCCTTTTCCGTCCGGTCCATGACAGGCAATACACAGCATCATGTACTTGCTGTGCGCGGGTGAGGTCGCATCCATACCTTCCGGCATGTTCTGCACGTAGGTAACCATCGCATCGATCTCGGCTTCGTCTGCAAATACGGCTGCCAGCGGCGGCATGATGCCGTTGCGCCCGCTGACGATACTGTGCTCGATCTGCGCGGGCTCGCCGCCGTAGAGCCAGGCGTCATCTGTCAGGTTCGGGAAGCCTCGTCCGCCGAGTGCCGACGAGCCGTGGCATTGTGCACAGTAATTCGAGTACAGGCTCTTGCCGATATTCAGTGCCGTCGGATCGTTCACCAGTTGCTCGGCATCCATCGACCCGTATTGAGCGAACATCGGTCCGTACCTGGATTCCGCCGCAGCGACCTCCTTGAGGTATTGTTCCTCCTGCGACCAGGACCCGAGCCCGCCGAAAGATCCGAGTCCGGGATAGTACAGAAAGTACCCGCCACCCCAGATCAGCGTCAGGATGAATAGCCATAGCCACCACATCGGCAGCGGATTGTTCAATTCGCGAACATCCTCGTCCCAGACATGCGATTCGGATTCCTTGATTTCCTCGGACGATGCGCGCTGCCGGTTGGTCCAGACCACAAGCCAGAAACAGGCGAGCATGCTGCCGACCGTGCCAATAATGATGTACCAGCTGAACGCACTGCTCATGTTGCTTGCTCCTTACCTTCTTTTCTGTTTTTCGGCTGCCTGTCGTCTTGCAGCGGTAGCTGCGCCGCCTCGTCGAATTCCACTTTGCGCTTGCGACTCCAGGTCCAGGCCCAGATTCCGAGGAACAGCACGAGCAGTGCCGCCGTAATCAGTCCGCGTACAATTCCGATATCCATAGTCCGGACTCCCTAGCGCGCCGATCGAACGGTGCCGAGATTCTGCAGGTACGCGACCAGCGCATCGAGTTCGGTCTTGCCACTGACGACATCGGCCGCCGCTGCGATGTCATCGTCGGAGTAGGGGTCGCCCAGAACGCGCAGTGCACGCATTTTTCTGGCGACGAGTTCGCCGTCGACCGTTGCATACGCGAGCCACGGATAGGCCGGCATATTGGAGTCCGGTACCAGTTCTTTCGGTTGCATCAGGTGAAGGCGATGCCACTCGTCGCTGTAGCGCTTGCCGACCCGCGCGAGATCCGGTCCCGTGCGTTTCGAGCCGAACTGGAACGGACGGTCGTAGACGAATTCCCCGGCCACCGAATACGGTCCGTAACGTTCCGTTTCGCTGCGAAACGGACGGATCTGCTGCGAGTGGCAGCCATAGCAACCTTCCCTGATGTAAATATCGCGCCCGGCAAGTTGTAACGCCGGATAGGGTTTTATGCCTTCGTAGGGTTCGGTCGCCGCCGAGCTGGCCATCAGCGGAATGATTTCGATCAGGCCACCGATACTGATGACGACGACGATGAGGATCGACATGAGATTGATGTTCTTTTCGATTTTGTCGTGACTCATGCTATGCACCTCATGCCGGCTGGATAACGGCGACAGCTTGCGGTTTCACCTGCCGGATCGTCATCCACACGTTGTAGACCATTATCAGCATGCCGCTGAGGAAGATAACTCCACCGAGCAGCCGCAGGCCGTAGTACGGATAGTTGAATTTGACTGTTTCGATGAAAGAGTAGGTCAGGGTTCCGTCGTCGTTCAGCGCGCGCCACATCAGTCCCTGGGTAATACCGGATATCCACATCGAAACGGCATACAGAACGACACCGATCGTCGAGGTCCAGAAATGCACGTCGATCAGTTTTGTCGAGTGCATGCTCTCCTTGTTGAACAGCCGCGGAATCAGGCAATACAAGGCGCCGATGGTCATCATTGCGACCCAGCCGAGCGCGCCGGAATGCACATGGCCGATGGTCCAGTCGGTGTAGTGCGACAGCGCGTTGACGGTCTTGATCGACATCATCGGTCCTTCGAAGGTCGACATGCCGTAAAAGGACAGTGAAACGATCATGAACTTGAGAATCGGATCCGTTCTGAGCTTATGCCAGGCACCCGAGAGCGTCATGATGCCGTTGATCATGCCGCCCCAGGAGGGCGCGAGCAGAATGATGGAAAACACCATTCCGATGGATTGAGCCCAGTTTGGCAGCGAGGTGTAGTGCAGGTGATGCGGGCCGGCCCACATGTAGATCGCAATGAGCGCCCAGAAATGCACGACCGACAGCCGATAGGAATAAACGGGTCGTTGCGCCTGCTTCGGTACGAAGTAGTACATCATGCCGAGGAAGCCGGCGGTCAGGAAGAAGCCGACGGCGTTGTGCCCGTACCACCACTGCATCATCGCATCGACGACGCCGGAATAGACGGGATAGGACTTCCACATCGATACCGGAATCGAGAGGTTGTTGAAGATGTGCAGCACGGCGACCGTGATGATGAACGCAGCATAGAACCAGTTGGCAACGTAGATGTGTTTGACGCGGCGCCTGCCGATCGTTGTCAGGAACACGACGGCGTAGGAAACCCAGACAACGGCAATCAGCAGGTCGATGGGCCATTCGAGTTCCGCGTACTCCTTGCTCTGGGTAATGCCGAGCGGCAAGGTGATGGCGGCCAGCACGATGACCGCCTGCCAGCCCCAGAATGTGAAGGCGGCCAGCTTGTCGAAGGCGAGTCTTACGTGGCAGGTGCGCTGCACGACATAGTACGCCGTGGCGAAGAGTGCGGAGCCGCCGAACGCGAAGATCACGGCATTTGTGTGCAATGGCCGCAGCCGGCCGTAGGATAGCCACGGCAGATCCAGGCTGAGCCCCGGCCAGATCAGCTGTGCGGCGATGATCACGCCTACCAGCATGCCGACCACGCCCCAGACGACGGTCATGATGGCAAACTGGCGCACCACCTTGTCGTTGTAAGTTGATTGCAAATCCATAAGTCTCTGCCCTGATTAATTTATTTTGCCTGTTCGAGCATATCTCGCCGGGCGCGACCATGACAGATCGGCTTAAACGGCACCATAAGGGTAAACCGCGACGATTCCGATCTTCAACGCAGCAGCTGCGCCCCACCGGTATACCCAATTCGCCCGGACTAAGGAGAACTCGCTCGGTTGGGCATAACGCCGTGTCGCCGGTCGGAATATGCAGCACCGGCCGGGCTGTCGCCTGCAATGCAGGCTCCTACAATTTCTGTCGTGCCCTGCAGGAGCCTGCATTGCAGGCGACTTATTCTGTGCGCTTCCTTGGTGTGGACATGATGCCGCCGCTGTGACGAGGAAACGCCGAAGCATCGATCGTCTCGAGGTAGCCATGCCAGGCGGCGTAGCCGATGACCGGCAGGATGACGATCAGGCCGACAAACAGCGTTGCTGTTCCAATCAGCAGACCGAGCATGATAAGCGCGAGCCAGATCAGCATTGCCAGTTTGTTGCGCAATACCGCGTTGATGGATGTAACGATGGCGGTCACGCTGTCGACGTCACGGTGCATGATCATCGGCAGCGAAAATGCACTTGCGGAGAAGGTAACGACAGCAAACATGGCGCCGACGACGCTGCCGATCGTCAGGTAACCGATCAGTTCTCGAAGCGTTGGGTTGGCGTCTGCCGGGAAGAAGATGCTGACCATGATGCCGGCCCTCGCCCAGACCATGAAGATAATGAGCAGGACCAGCGCGAACACGAGTTCGTTGCCGAAATGCCGACGCAGGGCCTCGCCGAGGCTTTGCGCAATCGATGGCTCCTGATCGCGTTCGATCTGCGCGCTGATCGCGTACAAGCCGATGCAGGTGAGCGGCGCCAGGAAAACGAAGCCGCCCAGCATCGCCAGCATGAACCAGTAACTTCCATAGGTCCACGCGAGCACCACGACAACCGCAATGATGGTCGCCATGAAAATGCCGTAAGCGAAGCTGAGTTGAGCTGCACGCCGGTAATCGGCGATGCCCAGGCGAAGCCAGCGGAAGGGAGCGAACGGCGACAGCATTCGGCAGGGCGCGACGAAGGGCATGGTGTCGCGGTCGATTTTCTGCGCGGGTTCCTCAGCCATCGATCTTCCCCCGTTATGCAGGTGACCCGGGATCCGGTCCGCTACGGCGTGGCGGGTTTGGCTGCACCGATCCGGTAGCGGATGCTCAGACCCAGCACCCAGACGTCGTAATCATACGGATTCGCGCCGAGTGAAAGTACTGTGGGGATGGTGTCGGGTTCGACACCGGCGATGGCCCAGTCATTCGAATCGAAACTTTCGTAGCGGAGTGACAAATCCAGCTCAAGTTTCTCCGAGCGTTTGTGGTTCACGGTCACGCGCAGGGACTCGAGCGTCGTGTCGATGCTCGGGAATTGGCTCCGACCTGAGGCGCTGGTTGTCATCGCGATCCTGGTGTCGCCTTCGGTGTGCGTATAGTCCAGCCGCAGATCAGTGTTGTCCCAGAGTTTCGCGAGCTGCAAGCCGCCTCCGAGAATCAGGAAATCATCTTCGTGATTGGCAAACCAGTCCGGGCCTGCGAAAGCTTCGCTACCGGCCTGATCCGCTTCGATCGTCTCCTCGCCACCGAAGACGTAAACGGAGGCACGTGCGGATACGGCCCAGTTCAGCTCGAGGTTCCAGTGCGTGGTCGTGCTGCCTGTCATGCCGAGTGTCGACCGCGTGTAGCTGTCGTCCGCCCAAAGCGCAGACAGGGAAACGCTTACCGGCAGATTCATCGGCGAAATACTGGCCATCAGCTCGCCGAATTCGCGGTAGCGGTAGGCGAGATTGTATTTTCGCATGAGCGGATTTTGTCCGAGACCGGCCGCGACTGTCGTGTCGTATCGATCGATGTCGCGGCTGGAGGCGCCGCCTTTCGCATTGACGGAAAGCCATTCGGTTGTTTGCCATTTGACGCGGGCCCAGCCGCTGTCTTCGGTTTGCGATGCAACTTCCTGGAAACTGCGATCGAGATCGGTCCGGTCGTAGCCCGCAGACACCCTCAGGTCGTCGAAAAGATCGTAACTACCGCTGGCGTTCAGCTGCATTCGCTTGAAGCTGTAGGGCGTATTCAGTTCAGTCTCGCCGGATGCGAAACTGTCGACGATTACGCGCGACCAAGGGACCTGTGCTGTCTGGTTGTCACGCTCGTCGTAGCGGTAGGCCAGTTTTATCCTGGTCTTTGGCAGCGGATTTGCAGTGAGAGTGACTGCGTAGTTGCTGGTGTCCACTTTGCCGTCGAGGCTCGTTTTCGGCAGCGCAGCGGCGGCAATGTTCGGGTTGATCGTGTAGGGCAGCAAGCTGTCGTTCTGGCCACCCTGACCCATGGACGCAGAAAATGCGATCACCGTTGCATAAGCGTTGAAGCGATAACTGCCGGACAGCGAAAGTTGCTGGAAATCATTGTCCGGTTCCTGCGCCATACGCCGTAGTTCCTCACCCGCCGGTGCTGTAAAGGCGTTTTCCCAGGTCAGGGACGTCACGTTGTTGGTGAAGAACGAACCCAACCAGGCAAGGGACAAATTCAGCGGGCCGTTCGAATAGCCGACGCCGAGGTCGATCAGGTCAGTTTCGTTGTCGAGCACGCGCGGCAAAATGCTCGCCTGGGTGAAATTGGCACCGGATACCATGTCGACGCCATCGCGTTCCAGGTGCCGGTAGTCGGCGTAGAAACGAAAGTTCGAAGAGGCAAGGAAATGACCGCCGGCTGTGAAATTCTTGCGGTCACTTTCGATATTCTGCGGCACAAGCGAACTCGCGAGGTTCGTGAATCCTGATGTCTGATTGGCGCGGACCCAGCCGGAGGGCAGCGTGAGGGAATCCGGAGCCGATGCGGTATATACGGTGCTGGTCGTATCGAAGAGACGGTAAGGCAGCTCGCTGTATCCGAGGTAAAAGCCGTAGCTGCCCTGGTGCCCGCCGTCGATCTCGAAGACACGCGACGCCAGGCCCAGATCCTCGGCAAACCAGTTCAGCTGGTAACCGTCATTCGCGTAATGACCTTCGCCACCGAGATCGACATAGGCGCCGGCCTCATCATAGCCATTCGCATTGCCGAATCTCGCGGCATCGTCACTGACGTAGGCGGCGCCGACATCCACTTCGGCATCGTAGCCGCTCGTAAAAGGACAAAATTCGCACTTCCATTCACCCGGGTCGACCTGCGCGTTCGCGGCTGGCATGTAAGAGAGGGCCAGCGTGGCGGCCACAAACAGTGATGAAAGGATCTTCGAATCGATTATTGGCCGTAACGGCAATTGCATGGTCTTCACCGCATTAACTTCGAGCCGGACGGATGGTTCGACCCGTGCACCTGGGTATGACAGTTCAGGCAGTTGCGCGCCAGCAGGTACGGTGACGGCGCGGCGTCGGCGAGGCCATCGGCTTCGCGCGGGATACTCGGGTGACCGGCCTGCGAATGGCAGGTCTGGCACAGCATGGGCCCGCGCAGACTGACCATGCCGGGGTTATTGGAGCCGTGCGGCTCATGGCAACTGGAGCAGTCTTCCACGACTGGCGCGTGTTCCCACAGGTAGGGCCCGCGTTTTTCCGCATGACATTCGTAACAAGTATCGTTCAGAGTCTGGCGGACGAACAGCGTATTGGTCGTTCCCGTACCGTGCGGGTTATGACAGCCGCTGCAGTCCATTTTGCCTTCATCGAAGGGATGCGAGTAAGGCTTCAGCGACTGCGCATGCTGTTGTTGATGGCAATCGAAGCACACCTCTGGCTGGCTGGCAGTCGCCCGTACCGGGTCGTGTGCATTGTGGACCTGGTGGCAGTCGGCGCATCCGACCTGGTTGTCGTCGTGCCCGCTGCCGTGCCAGGCGAAATCCGCACTCTCTTCGTGACAGCCGAGGCACTTGCCATTTTGTACCAGCACGTCGGTCTCGGAGTCCTTGCCGAAACGAATAACCGGCGGCCGTTCCTCGCCACGCCGTACGCGACCGGCATGATCGCCGCCCGGCCCGTGGCAGGCCTCGCACTGCAGCTGGCCGCGGCCAAAAGGGCTGCGCGGATCGCTGGGTACGCCGTGTCGGGTATGGAACAGGTCAAGCGTTGCCTGTTCATCATGGCAGCCGATGCAGGTATCCGCGCCTTTTCGGCTGTACTCGGGACTGGCATCGTCGGCCGACAGTGCCGTGATCGTCAGCGGCGTACAGACTAGCAACAGCGTGACAAGCTTGTGAAACCTGCGCGATTTCATGTTGATGGGCATCCCTGGCTAAACCGGCGAGCAGCTGCTGAAAAAAGGCATCGCCCAATCGCGATGCCCTTTCTCATCAGTTGAACTCGAACTCGCCGACACCGTGCATGACGGCAACGTCTGCCGTGCGGCCGGGGCCGTGGCAAAGGCTGCAGGTCTCGACGCCGGAGGAGATCAGCGCGCCGGTATCGTCCTTGCCGGCGGCGAAATCACCACCGTTCTGCTTCATGTGTTCGGCCGCCAGCGAATCGGTATGGCAACCGGAGCAAACCGCAGTGTTGGGCGAGATCGCCACGTCGTCCGTCAGCGTCGAGCGATCGGCGCCGACATCGACCGTCGTTGCCAGAACTACAGCCGGGTCGACCGGGTAATAGGTGCCCGCAAGGTGGCAGCCTTCGCAGTTGTTCAGGTGGCCGGGATAGACAACGTCGAAATACGGATGCGCAGAGTTCTGGAATCCGCAGATACCGACGTTTCCGGCATGAATGCGATGAACCATGCGTTTCATGTCGATGGCTTCGTCGTCGAGGCCAAGTGCAATATCGCATGCCGAGCCGGCGACCCGCCGCTGGACGTCCGTGGCGTTCGGGTTGTGGCAGGTCGAGCAAACTTCGGTGTTGCCACTACGATTGTTACCGTGCAGCGACAGGTTCTTGTGGCAATCGTTGCACTTGCCGATGTTGACCACGTGGCGACGATCCCGCGCCGTCGCGTCGGTGATGGCATACGGTATGCCGCTCGCGGCTACCGACAGCGTGGTCAGCGTGCCGTTGATATCGACCGCGGGGCGGCCTTCCAGGATCGCCATGCCGGAGCCGGTAATGCCGGTCGGTACGGCGGCAGGTGCCGCTTTGGTAAACGTGTTGCTGCCGTCGTTCACTGCGCCGGTCTTGAAGTCGATCGTGATTGGCGCAAATGGCGCACCTGCGGTTGGCGAGCGTGCCAGGTCGTCATTCGGATCCAGGTTGCCGAGATCCGTGTTGTTCCAGGCAATGTCCAGCCGCAAAGCCGAACTGCCGGCCTGGAACGGACCCGCCGGGTCGTTGATGTCGTAGGCGGTGCTGGCCGGGTTTGCAGCGTAGTTGGGATCCTGCGGATTCAGCACGCGAATGCTGACCGTCGGAATCTGGCCTGGGCCGCTGTTGCTGACGCTGACGACCTCGTATTCGAATGCTTTTGCGGCTGTGTCCTCGAGAATCTCGTGGATGAGCGCAACCCGTACCAGCCTGCCCTCGGAATTGGTGACCGTGCCGTTCGGCCCGTGGCAATCGACGCACTGCGTGTCGTCGTTGAACTGGAAGCCGCCCGGGTGGACGCCGTTTTCGATCGCGTACTCGTGTTCGCCGTTGGCGAGCCCATCGTCGTAATGGCAGGTGCCGCAGGCCATGCGGTTCGGCACGAGGCGCCAGTTGCTTGCCTGTGGCGTATTGGTGTCGTCTTCCTCGTGGCAGGTCTGGCAGTTCCTGATGTCTTGCGGAAAAACGATATCCGAGTAGTCGTGCACGATGCCGCCGAAGCCGATGATGAAAAAGCCATCGCGACCAACGTGAATGTTGTGGATCAAGCGCTTCATGTCGACCGAATTGCCCGAGTCCTCGTCGGTCGAATACGGGTTATGGCAGGTCACGCAGTAGCCGATGTCGAAGCGCGCGCCGCCGTGGAATTCGAGACGGTCATGGCAGGCATTGCAGGTGTCGTTGTCGACGATCTTGCGTTCTTCATCCAAAAGCGGATCCGGTGGTAAGCCTGTGACCGGTATGAAATCGTAAAGGCCGTTGTTTGAGGTCGGCGCCTGGCCGCGAATCTCGATGCCGAGCCGATGGGTCTTGTTCGCATCGTATGTCGGGCCAGCCGGATAGTCGTCGAGCAGCTGTGCAAACGTGTATTGATAGGTGCCATCGTCGTTGTCTACAAACGCCCCTGCCGTGCCGCCTTCCGTTGTCGCCTGGGCGTTCGGGACTCCCGCACTGGAACGCGTCACATAGCTTTGCCACTCGCTCGATCCGCCGCTGCCAGGTACGGCGGGCGTCAGCTGCGACAGCATGAAACCGATGCTCGTGGCCGGCAGTCCGAACAGGCCCTGCGTCAGGTCGTTGGTCAGTCTGAAATTTACCACCGGCTTGCTGCTTACCGGGTCAAAGCCGAAACTGACGACCTCGATATTAATTCTGTCGGCGCTGTCAATCGGCACACCGCCCGCTGTTCCGCTGCCGCCCGGGTTGCCCTGCGGACCCTGCGGACCCTGCGGACCCTGCGGGCCGGCTGCGCCGTCATCACCGGAGCAGGCTCCGAGCGCGAGTGCGGTGAATACGATGGTGGCAAGGCCGATGGCGCGAAGACTACTCATAACGCTCCCCTGGATTCTTAAGTGCCAAGTGCCGGAGTCGGCAAAAAAAGTGTTTTTGGACTGAGTCCGGAATGTTACGAGATGATGCCAGCTTTTCTCATTGCGGGATGTACTTATGAGTTTGGCGCGCAACTACGACTGGCAGGAGCGGTCAATACATGGCACAAAGACAGGTGCGATTTTTTGCCGGCATGCGGCCGTGCTTTACAGAGGTACCGACATGATAAAGAAATCGAAAGGCCTTCTGATTACAGGATTGTTGATCCTGGGCGCCGGCGCGTCGCAGGCGGCGGACGTCAGTTCCATTGTCAAATCATGCAATGACTGCCACGGCAAGGACGGCGTCAGCCAGTGGACGGACGTGCCGACCATCGCCGGCGTGTCGGAGTCCGTTCACGAGGACGCGCTGTATATTTTTGCTGACGAGGGACGTCCCTGCGCCGAAAGCAGGTTTCGCCAAGGCGATACGAACCGTCCCGCGACGACGATGTGTGCTGTAGCCGCAGATCTAAGCGAGGAGGCAAGGGCAGACGTCGCGACCTACTATGCCAAGCTGTCGTTTGTCGCCGCTAAGCAGGATTTTGACCCATCGTTGGCCGCTGCCGGGGAAGCTGTCCACAAGAAACAATGCGAGCAATGCCATTCGGATGGCGGCTCGAATCCCGACGACGAAGCCGGAATTCTTGCCGGGCAGTGGAAGGGCTACCTGAAATCGTCGTTTGCAGAGTATACGAGCGGCAAACGAGATCAACCATCCAAAATGAAAGAAAAAATGGATGCCCTGAGCGCCGACGACGTCAAAGCACTGCTGGACTATTACGCCAGCCAGCAATAGCGAATAATCGGGACATTCCTGATTTAGCGTATAAATACGCTAAATCAGGAATGTCCCCATTTCAAATTTCGCAAAGGAGCGACACAGAATGCCTGACGACAATGCTGTGATCGGCCGGATGAAAGAAGTGTTTGCCGCGATTGATCGCAAGGATACCCGGCAATTCGTGGCCGCGCTGACCGGCGATGCGGTTTTTCGCTTTGGTTCGGCGCCGGCCGTTCACGGTCGTAATGCCATTGCCGGTGCTGTTGACGCATTTTTTTCCAGTATTGCCGGATGTCGGCATGTGCTGCACCAGAACTGGGAGACTGCCAGCACTTTCGCTTGCGAAGGCGAAGTTACCTACCGTCGCCACGACGGAAGTGAAATCACGCTGCCATTCGCCGATGTTTTCGACCTTCGCGATGATCTGATCTCCGGTTACCGGATATATATCGATATCGCTCCGCTGTACGCTCAGTAGCTACAGGTGGTGGGCCGCGTTAATCCAGCGTGCCCACAGGCGAGTGTCCCTGAATCGGCCACCGCATGAGTATCGCCAGTCTCCTCAGTTGGTATTTTCGTCGCAGCAGTCGCCGTTACATGCGATTCGACGGTGATGCCGGGATCACACACCTGCCAATGCCTCGCAGCGACCGGCAGTACCTGCTTTACCTGCATATTCCTTTTTGTATCGTGCTGTGCCCGTTCTGCTCGTTTCATCGCGTGGAATTTCGTGAAGACAGGGCGACTCGCTATTTTCAGGCTTTGCGGCGCGAGATCGAGAAGGCCGGCCGCTCCGGATTCTGTTTCTCGGAACTGTACGTCGGTGGCGGTACACCCACGGTGCTGCCGGATGAGCTGATTGCCACGGTCAGGATGGTCCGCGATCAGCATCCGGTCGCGCGCGTTTCCGTGGAGACGAATCCTGACGATCTCGAAAATGACAGCCTGCCGCGTATGCGGGACGCAGGCGTCAACCGGCTTTCGGTCGGTGTGCAGAGTTTTGATGACAAGCTGCTCAAAGAGATGCAACGTTACGACAAATACGGCAGTAGCGAACGGATTCGCACGCGCCTGAAATCGGCCAAAGGTCTGTTCGATACGCTGAACGTCGACATGATCTTCAATTTTCCTCATCAGACCAGGGATATGCTGAAGACCGATCTGCAGATACTTACCGAAGAACTCGGCGTGGATCAGATTTCCTTTTATCCGCTGATGTCGGCGAAAACGACGCGCAAGGCAATGCGAAAGGACATCGGCGAAGTCACATTCGACCGGGAGCGGACGTTCTACGAACTCATTGCCGGTCACATGCAGGACGCCGGATACATGCGCTCCTCGGCCTGGTGCTTCTCGCGCGTGCCGTCGATGATCGACGAGTACATCACCGAACACGAGGAATACCTCGGCCTCGGCAGCGGAGCATTCAGCTATCTTGACGGAAGCCTGTATGCCAGCACCTTCTCGATAAATCACTACCTCAGCCTGATCGATTCCGGGGAGTCGGGCATCGTGCGCCGGTCGGGCCTGAGCCGGCGCGAACAGATGCGTTATTACCTCTTGATGCAGTTGTTCAGTGGTTCGCTCGACAAAGCGGTTGCGGAGCAGCGCTTCGGCGGCGGATTCCAGCGAACCGTATGGGCGGAATTGGTCATGCTGCAATCGATCGGGGCCGTCAGAAATACCGGCGTTCAGCTGGTGTTAACAGAGAGCGGCTATTATCTGTGGGTAATGATGATGCGCGAATTTTTCACCGGGGTTAACAATCTGCGCGATCAGATGAGGCACAATATCGCGCGCGAGACGACCATTCCGGGGTAAGCCGAAGCCCGGAATGTACGTATCGTGGTGGCGTAGTGTCGGTTCTACAGTCACACAAAATGATCTAAAATCGGGAATACTGCGTGATGCGGTAGAAGGAGTACGAAATTGAACACAAGAAACGTCTGTGCAGCAGTCATGGCGACCGTTGCCTGGCTCTGCCTTGGTGGCGCCGCCCTGGCGGACATAGAGAGCATCGTGAAGAGCTGCGACAGCTGCCACGGTGCGGATAGCCTGAAGTCGGGCAGCGAGGTGCCGGCGATCGCCGGATTGTCGGATTACTACCAGGCCGATCAGCTGTATTTTTACCGTGACAAGGAGCGACCCTGCAAAGACGCAAAGACCAGCAGCGGCGTGGTGACGAACATGTGTAACGTCACAGCCGACCTGAGCGACGATCAGATAGACGCGCTGGGCGCCCATTATGCGGCGCTGCCCTTTGTTGCGGCGAAACAGGAATTCGATGCGGCGCTGGCTGCCGCAGGACAGAAAATTCACGAGCGCGATTGCGAGATTTGCCACACTGAGGGAGGATCGAACATCGAGGACGACGCGAGTCTGCTTGCCGGTCAGTGGATGGGCTATCTCAAAGTGACTTTTGCCGAGTATCGTGCCGGCGAGCGCGAGCAACCGGAAAAGATGCAGACGAAGATCGATGCCCTGAGTGACGACGACATCAAGGCGCTGATGCACTACTACGCCAGCCAGCAATAAACAAAATCGACATGCCGGCGAGCAGGCTTGAGCGTCTGCTCGCCGAATTTCCTGCCGATAATCGCTGTGGCGACCCGACTTCGGAAAACACCCATTGTGATTTGTGAGTGATTCCAATACTTAGAGGCAACGGCCTGTTTCTGAGTTTCTAACGATGTTTCCGATCACTCGCGTCCATGGCGGTTTCCCCGTTGTCTTCTTGCTTGGTCTGGCAATCCTTGCGTCACCCGCCGAGGCTCAGGAAATCGACTGTGCCGGCTGTCACGATGCTGGCATTTTCAGGTCATCAGCACATCCGGACCTGAGCTGCAGCGATTGCCATTCCGGGGTGACAGCGGAGCATAAAGGCCAGGATCTCGAACCCCTGGGCGATCAAAGCTGCAGTGACTGCCATCGGCGCCAGAGTCGTGAAGTCGGTCGCAGCATCCACGGCGGCAAGGCAAGTTGCCTGGACTGCCACGGCGCTCCCCACGAAATTCACAAGGTTGACGACCTCGCCTCGGCCGTCTCTCCGGTCAACCAGATCAGGTACTGTGGCGGCTGCCACGACGAGCCGGAATCGCTGATCGACAGCTACCTGACGAGTGAGCATGGCAAGGCACTGTTGCTCTCCGGGTTGATTGATGCGCCGAGTTGCAGCGACTGTCACGGCGCCCACGGCATCGTCGAGGCGGACGGAGACAAGGCGGCCACCTCGCATTTCAAGAGCCCGGACGTATGCGGTTCCTGTCACTTGTTGTTGTTCGAGGAATGGAAATCCGAAAGTGCCCATGGTCTGGCCTGGCAGGCAGGCGAGGAGGGCCCGGTCTGCATCGATTGTCACGCGTCGCACAAGATCGCAGATCCGACCAGGTCGGAGGCGCGCCTGGCCTCCGCCGACGTCTGCGGCGAATGTCACGCCGAATATCTGACGACATTCCGGGACAGTTTCCATGGCAAGGCAAACGAGCTCGGCTTCGTTCGCGGAGCAACCTGTGCCGACTGCCATACGCCGCACAGGAACCTGGGCGCGGACGATCCGCGATCGAGCGTACATCCCGACAACCTGGTCGAGACCTGCGGTGCCTGCCATGAAGGTGTGACCGCATCGCTTCTCACCTTCGATCCGCATAACGATCCGACGAACCCGGACGACAACTACTACGTGTACATTGTCTGGATATTCATGACCGGCCTGCTGATTGCCGTATTCAGTTTCTTCGGTCTGCACGATCTGTTCTGGCTGCAACGCACACTCGTCGGCGCGATGCGCGGCGAATTCCGCCG
Source organism: Gammaproteobacteria bacterium (assembly GCA_029865385.1). GTDB lineage: Bacteria > Pseudomonadota > Gammaproteobacteria > Steroidobacterales > Woeseiaceae > JAKEGN01. The sequence continues at coordinate 45,496 of JAOUGX010000013.1, read as the reverse complement.
GGGGCCGCAGGAAAACGGCCAGTACATCCGACGTTTTTCGACGATGGACATTCGAATTCACCTGATCATTATCGTTACCTTCCTGCTGCTTGCCTTAACGGGTCTGCCGCTTAAGTTTCATGACGCCGCTTGGGCGCAACAGTTGATGAGTCTGCTTGGCGGCGTCGAGTCGGCCGGGTTCATTCACCGCGTTGCCGCGATTGGCACCTTCGGTTACATGCTGTTTCATCTCGGCAATCTGTTTGTCCGTTGGGTAGTAAGGCGCGAACGCGGCCTGTTCTGGGGGCCCAATTCGATGATGCCGCAGCCAAAGGATATTGCCGATATCCTCGCCAATTTCCGATATTTCCTGTACCTGGGAAAGCGCCCTGGCAATGACCGCTGGAACTATATCGAGAAGTTCGATTACCTGGCCGTTTTCTGGGGCGTAATGATTATCGGGCTGTCGGGCCTGATGTTGTGGTTGCCGATGGTTTTCACGACATTCCTGCCAGGCTGGACGATCAATGCTGCCTACGTTATTCATAGCGACGAAGCACTGCTCGCGACTGGCTTTATTTTCGTGTTCCACTTCTTCCACACGCACCTGCGGCCGGAGACCTTCCCGATGGATACGGTGATCTTCACTGGCAAGATGTCCCTTGAGCACTTCAAATCCGAGCGGCCTCTCGAGTATCAGCGGCTCGTCGACAACAACGAACTGCAAAGCTATCTTGTCGATCCTCCAACAGCGGAGGAACGTCGAAGAGCCTATGTCTGGGGAACGGTTTTCCTCACCATTGGCGTCTTTCTGGCAGTCGGGATAATCTGGGCGCTGCTGACCCACTGATCACGGTCGGGAACAAAAGTATCCGGCCCGGTTGGTCGAAAACACAAGCAAAAATAAAGCACGGACCAAAGGAACACAGAGGATAACCATGTTCAGAAATTTTCTTGCGTCGATCACACGCAACGGCATCAGTCTGGCCGGAACCGGTCTCGCGATCGCGAGCCTTGTTCTCATCATCAGCCTGTTTTTCATGGAACAGCTCGGCTTCGAGGGCGGCCCGTATCTCGGCATCCTCACATACCTCATCCTGCCCGTGCTGTTTGTTACCGGGTTGATACTGATTCCGGTCGGTGCGCTGTTGTATCGCCGCAAACTACATCGTGTTCATGGCGATGAGAAAACGCTGCTGCTGCCCGTGTTTGACCTGAATGTCCCCAAGACGCGCCGCTGGTTGTTTGTGCTGCTGGGGGCAACAATGATCAATATCGTCATACTCGCGGGTGCCACTTACAAGGGCGTCGAGGTGATGGAGTCAGTCGAGTTCTGCGGCCTCGCTTGCCACTCGGTCATGGAGCCCGAACATACCGCTTATCAGCGGTCGTCGCATTCGCGGGTTGCCTGTGCCGATTGTCATATTGGTCCCGGCGCCGACTGGTTCGTCAAATCGAAGCTCGACGGCGCTTGGCAGCTCGTGGCTGTTGCGTTCGATCTTTATCCGCGTCCGATTCCGACGCCGCTTCACGACCTTCGCCCGGCTCGGGAAACCTGCGAACAGTGTCACTGGCCGGATCGCTTCGTTGGCGACAAGCTCGCAATCAAGACGCGCTATGCCGACGACGAGGCAAACACGCAGTTGACGACCGCGCTGCTGCTGAAGGTTGGCGGCGCCGAGGGCCAGCAGTCCTCCGGCATTCACTGGCATGTCGATCCGGGCGTCAGTATTCGCTACCGGTCGGACGAGACGCGCGAGAATATCTACGAAGTGGAATACAAGAATGCCGACGGGACGGCAAAAGTTTTCACGGATCGAAAAGCGCCCGAAGATGAAGGTGTATGGCGGCTCATGGACTGCGTCGACTGCCACAACCGGCCCAGCCACAAATACCAACCACCCGATACCGAGATCGATCTCGCTATCAAGTCCGGTGCAATCGATCAGTCGCTGCCATTCGTAAAGCGCGAGGGCCTGCGCATCATCGACGCGGAGTATGAGTCTCACGACGAAGCGCGCAAGGCTGTCGCTGAGCAATTGACCCAGTACTACGCCGCCAATTATCCCGCGATTACCACTGACAGGCAGGACGACGTTAGTGCAGCAGCAGCGGCGCTCGGCGATATCTATGCGAACAACGTATTTCCGAATATGAAGGTCTGGTGGAACACCTATCCGGAACATGTCGGTCACGAGCGATCGCCGGGCTGTTTCCGTTGTCATGGGAAGAAACTGCGAACGGAGGATCGAGAAGTGATATCGCGCGACTGCGACACCTGCCACATCGTGCTCGCGGAGAAAGAAGAGAATCCCCGGATACTTTCAGATCTGCACCCATAGGACGCTCACTACGGCTAATACGTATTGTGGGATATCGTCCTGCTACGTATTCCTACTGGCTGAGAACAATGAATCGTGCAATCGATGAACCGGCTTTTGCGCGGGGGCGGTGTGACATCGACAGCACATAGACCGTTCGCGACTTTGGTGTGTTGCGGGAGCGACGAAGATGAAGTGGCACGTACTGCGCCCGTTGTGGGTAGCGATCGGACTGGTTGCGGCAATCCTGGTCGCGCGCCTGTTCCTTGTGCCGGACGACTTCGGTATTCACGGACGGAACTTCACCTACGGATTTTACCGACTCAGCAATGTACAGGAGTGGAAGGATTTTCCGGTCAAGTACCAGGGCCGGGAAACCTGCGTCGAATGTCACGAAGAGAACGTACAGTCACTTAACAACTCGCCACATGCGGCGGTCGAGTGCGAAAACTGTCATGGGCCAGGCGTTAACCATCCGGATGTGGTCGAGTTACTGCCGATAGATACCACGCGCGAGCTGTGCCTTCGCTGCCACGCATCGCTCGGCTATCCACACAGTGCCCGGGAACAGGCTCCGCAAATCAGTAACCGGATGCACAAGCGCAGACGCGAATGCTCTGAATGTCATAACCCGCACAAACCGCAGGGAGATGAGACATGAGTTGTTCACGGAGAGACTTCTTAAAAGAAGCGATGGGCGGAACGCTGGCATCTGTCATGCCACTGAGCGCATTTGTCTTGCTGAGTCCAGAGGAAGCCAAAGCAGCCATCGACGGCTCAAAAGTGAGATGGGCGTTTCTGGTCGATACACAGAAATGCACCGGCTGTGGCTTATGTGTAAAGGCCTGCAAGACCGAAAATGAGATTCCCTACGATGCGCCAGTAACGCGAACCTGGGTCGAGCGCTACGTAATCACCAAAGACGGCGAGACCCATATCGACTCGCCGCTGGGTGGCCGCGATGGGTACATCGACGACAAAATACGCGACGAAGAAATCGATCCCAAGAATATCGATAAGGCATTTTTCGTGCCGAAACTTTGCAATCAGTGTGACAATCCGCCCTGCGTTCAGGTATGTCCCGTTGGAGCAACCTACCAGACGAATGACGGCGTCGTATTGATTGATAGAAATTGGTGCATCGGTTGCGGCTATTGCATCATGGCCTGTCCTTATGGCGTCCGGTTTTTTCACCCGGAACAAAAGGTCGCCGACAAGTGCAACTTCTGTTACCACCGGATCACAAAAGGCATGCAGCCGGCCTGCGTCGAGTGCTGTTCTTTCGGCGCTCGCCGACTGGCCAACCTGGAGGATCCCGACGATCCTGTTACCAAAATCATTACGACCGAAAGAGTGGCGGTCTTGAAAGACGAATATGGCACGAAACCGCATGTCTTTTATCTCGGTCTCGACTTCAACGTGAGGTGATTTCATGTCCGCAGACGTAATCGTTCACGGAGCAGAATGGACCGTCAAGGAATTGTTCGTATACCCTAATGAATTCATCTACTGGAGTATCCAGATCGTCATGTATCCATACATGACCGGACTTGTGGCGGGTGCTTTCGTTCTGTCATCGCTTTATCACGTATTCGGTCAAAAAGAGCTCAAGGAAATTGCACAGTTCTCCCTGGTGTTTTCGCTGGCTTTACTGCCCGTTGCCGCATTGCCACTGTTGCTGCATCTGCAACAGCCGACACGCGCCATGGAACCATTGCTGACTCCGCACTTCACGTCGGCGATAGCAGCATTTGGTATCGTATTTACGACCTATGGGCTGATCGTCCTCAGCGAGATCTGGTTCGTCTATCGCCAGTACTTCGTCGAGCAGGTTCATTCACTGAAGGGCAAGCCCGGGCTTTCGAATGCGATGAGTCGCAGTGTCTATCGAGTCCTTACTATAGGTGCTTACGATGTCAGCGATGGTGCGATCAGAATAGACAAAAAAGCGGCCAAAATACTGGCGGCAATCGGCATTCCGGTTGCCTGCTTCCTGCACGGCTATGCCGGTTTCATATTCGGCTCCGTCAAAGCCAATGCATTGTGGATGTCACCGCTGATGCCAGTGATTTTTATCATGTCGGCTGTCGTATCAGGCATTGCATTATGCATGCTGACCTACATCATCATCATGGAATGGCGGGCCTTTCGCGAGCGACGAGGCGGCGGGACTATCGAGGCCCGTGACATAAAGGGTGCGGAAGTGGATGTCATCACCAAGTCGGCAAGATATCTGCTCGGGTTCCTCGTGGCGGCGATCAGCCTGGAAATACTGGATTTGATTTTTCGCGGCTACACAGCAATGAAATCCTGGGACATCCTGCGATCGGTGATGTACGGAAAGGACTTCATGAACATATTCGTGCTGCAGTACACGCTCGGAAATCTTGTGCCGTTCATTCTGTTGATATTGCCGGGTCGCACGATGAAGCGAACTGTTCTGGCACTGTTGCTGGTGCTGTTCGGCGTCTTCATGATGCGCTGGAATGTCGTGATCGGCGGCCAGGCATTTTCCCTGTCTTTCTCGGGCTACATGCACTACCACATACCCATCATTCCGCACAGCATTGAGACTTTCAAAGAAGGCCTGTTTGGAGCATTGACGGTGATCGCAACGCCGTTCGTGCTTTTCTGGATCATCAACAAGTTCGTACCATCGCTGCGGAGGAATGTCGGAGAGAATCGATAAACTATCTGTGAATTGATCGGGCTCGCAGTGCCTGGTCGCAAGTTGGCACAGGAATGCAAGATCGCGTCGCCAAACTGGAATCCCGGGTAAGCGCCGTTGAAAAGCGGTTGAGCGCTCTTGAAGGTGCAGTATCGGCAGAGACGGCAATCACTCGCGGGGCACCCGAGCCGTCGCTCGGTGAGGATTTTGTTGCAAACGCATCGACCCACATTGGGCGTGTGCTACTCATTTTTGGCGGCGCCTACCTGTTGCGTGCCATCACCGACTTTCAGTTCGTCCCGACGGGCGTCGGTATTTTCATGGGTGCGAGCTATGCGTTTTTCTGGCTGGCTATCGCCTTTCGCAAAGCCAGCACCCAAAGTCAGCGAGCCAGCGCCGCGTTTTACGGCGGCACCTCCGTTTTGCTGGCGTTGCCTTTGCTCGTCGAGGCGATTTCCAAATTCGATCTGCTGACGGGTCAGCAGGGCACGATCGCGCTGACCGTGTATTGTGCGATGGCTCTCGCGGTGGCTGCGACACGAAATCTGAGAACGCTTGCGTGGCTGGCGACGGGTGGCGGACTCATCACGGCGTTTTCAGTAATGATCGTGTCGCACGACGCCATTGTTGTGTCGGCGTTTTTGCTCATGCTCGGGCTCGGCTCGCTGTGGGTCGTTTATCAGCGGCAATGGCTGGGCCTGCAATGGCTCGGTGCCCTCGGAGCCAACGCGAGCGTAGTGGCCTTGGTGGTCTTCAGCAGCAGCGATCAATGGTCGCTGGAGGCCGACGTTGCCGCGTTGCTTGCTACGGTGCTACTGATCGCCTATTTGCTGAGCTTCGTTATTCGGTCGCACATTCGCGGCAGCGACGTCGGTATTTTTGAAACAGTGCAGGCAGTCATTGCCGCCGCGATCGCATTCTGGGCAGCCAGCGTTGCTTCTGACGCGGGCCAGTTCGACCTGACTCTGATCGGCCTGCTGAGTGCCGTATTGGGTGGCTGCGCTTACGCGCTGGCACTCTCGCCGCTTACCCGCAGCGTCCGCGGGATCAATTTTTTTTACTATTCAACACTCGGCTTGCTGTTCGTCATCCTCGGTAGCTCGTTGATTCTGCGGCCGGCTACGGCTGCCGCAGTCTGGTCGCTGATGGCCCTCATGATGGCCTGGTTCAGCGGCCGGACCGGCTGGGTGGCGTTGAGCCTGCAATGCACGATTCTGTTGCTCGCTGCAGGCGTGAGCTCCGGCATCCTCGCTGCCGGATTTCAGGCCCTGGCGGGAGATGTCGCCACCGCATGGCCTGCCGCGGCACCCTGGCACCTGGGCATTGCAATGACGACCGTGGTTTGTCTCTTTCTGCCGGTTGCGCAACATTCTGAACGCTGGGGCATTTTCGCCGGCATGCCGCAGCTGATCGTCCTGGCATTATCCGTTTGGGAGGTGGGCGGACTCATGGTCGTCTACCTGGCGCCAATACTCGCTGACACAGGCGGAGCGAAGCCAAGCCTTGCCGTACTGGCTGCATTGCGCACCGCGGTCCTTTCCGTATCGTCAGTTACGCTGGCGCTGTCGAGCCGCTTCAAACGCTGGCCGGAAGCGCGCTGGCTGGTCTACCCGGTGCTGATTCTCGTGGCAATCAAGCTGTTCCTCGAGGATTTCCCCAATGGTCAACCCGCCAGCCTGTTCGTGGCGCTCGTTTTCGTCGGTGGCGCCTTGTTGCTGGTCGCGAGATTGCTGAATCGTGACAAGCTAACCGGACCATTCCAACGCATCTAGCCGGCAGCGAGCGCCTGTAATGCTCGCAGTACGTCGCGGCGGCTGATCTGACCTACGAGGCGGTTGTTTTTCATCACGGGAAACCGCCGGTAACTGGATTCGAGAAATTTTTGCGCCAGATCGATGATGCTCATGTCGGCATCGATTGTCTCCACGCCTTTGCTCATGTAGTTGGCAACCGGGCCGCCGCGCTGACTGTAGTAGCCGGCATTCAGCGCAACCCTCATGCAATCCAGTTCCGACAGCATGCCGACCAGGTCGCCGTGCTCATCGACGACGGGCGCGCCCGCAATGCGGTGGCGAACGAGTTCGTGGATTGCATCCAGCACATCCATGTCCGGCGAAAAAGAGACGAGGTGTTTTGCCATGTAGTCCCTGACCAGGCCCGGTTTCTGATTCATCGTTCCGTCTCCTCGACGCAACTTCCGCTACACAGGTCGCAACGACCACCGTTCAATCCGCCGCAACTGCCACTGATGGGCCTGCGTCCGTTCAGTACACCTATCGCCATCCCGACAATGACGACAAACAAGATGGCAAAGGCAAGCAGGAACGTTGCGATGACGGTCATGATTCCTCTCCGATCAATGCAAAAGCCGGCGACATTTTTGCTTCGATACCGCCGCTCGTACGTATCAAGAAGTACGCGGCCAGGCCCTCTCGCTGCGCAAGCATCATGCCGTCCTCCGGTCCGAGAACCAGCAGCGCGGTTGCCAGTGCGTCGGCTATGGCGGTCGTTTCAGCGACGACGGTTACCGACGCGAGTCCGTGCCTGACTGGCCTTCCGGTGCGCGTATCGATCGTGTGGGAAAAGATTTGTCCGTTCGATTCGAAGAAGTTCCGGTAGTCACCGCTTGTTGCAACTGATTGATTTGTAATACGAAAAATGCGCTGCACCTGACGTTCATTCTGCAGCGGCGCCTCGATTGCGACCGCCCATTTCTGCTTTTCGGCGTTGAAACCACGCAGCTTCATTTCGCCGCCTATCTCGACCAGGTAATCGGCAATTTCCATCTTGTCGAGAAGTTCGCTGATCCGGTCCACGGCGTAACCCTTAGCATAGGCGGAAAGATCCAGGTACAGGCGGGGAATGTCCTTGCGAATCGCCGGCTTCGAACAATCTGCCTGCAAATGCGAATATCCAACACGCGTCTTCGCCGTTTCTATTTCGCGATCGGGTGGCGGTGAGCGAACGATACCGTCCGGCCCGAATCCCCACAGATTGACCAGCGGCCCGACGGTGATGTCGAATGCGCCCGAGGTTTTTTCGCTGATGACCAGAGATTCTTCAACCGCGTTACACAGCTCGACCGGTACGGATTGCCAATCGACGGAGTCACTCACATTGAACTGCGAAACGTCGGAATCCACCCGGTACGTCGACATTTGCATTTCGATCTGCAACAGCTCGTTATCAATGTCCTGTTGCAACGCGTCGGGGTCTACCGCTGCCGGCAAAGTCGGCAGCTTGATGCTGAACCGGGTGCCCATTGTCGAGCCGCTGAGTTCCAGTACTTCCGGGCGCTCCTGGCCACAGGACGCGAGGATCGACACCGAACACATCAGTATCGCGAAGGTTCGAATACCCATTCAGCCTCCGAAGTCGTCCAGCATAATGTGGTCGCGCGTGACGCCCAGATCTTCCAGCATCTTGATCACAGCAACGTTCATCATCGGCGGACCGCAAAGGTAATACTCGCAGTCTTCCGGCGCCCGATGTTTTGCAAGGTATTCCTCGTGCAGCACCTTGTGAATGAAACCGACGTAGCCGGTCCAGTTATCCTCCGGTTGCGGCTCGGACAGGGCGACATGCCAGTCGAAGTTGTCGTTACGGGCGGCGAGCCTGTCGAAATCCTCGACATAGAACAACTCCTTGCGGCTGCGGGCACCGTACCAGAACGTCATCTTTCGCTTCGATTCCAGCCGCTTCAGCTGATCGAATATGTGGGCGCGCATCGGCGCCATCCCGGCGCCGCCGCCAATGAAGACCATTTCATTCTGCGTGTCCCGTGCGAAGAAATCGCCGTACGGCCCCGAGATCGTCACGACATCGCCCGGCTTCAGTCCGAAAATGTACGACGACATGATTCCCGGAGGAATGCTGTCATCGGAACCGGGCGGTGGCGTCGCGATACGCACGTTCAGCTTGATGATCTCGCCTTCCAGCGGATAGCTTGCCATCGAATAGGCGCGTGAAACCGGCTTGGATACGTGGGACTCGAAATGCCACATATTGTATCGGTCCCACTCGCTGCGAAATCGCTCATCGATATCGAAATTACGGAAGTAAAGGTCGTGCGGCGGGCATTCGATCTGGATATAGCCGCCGGCCCGGTAGTCCAGCAGCTCGCCTTCGGGCAACCGCAGCACCAGTTCCTTGATGAAGCTCGCGACATTGTGATTCGATACCACGGTGGATTTCAGTTTGCGCACGCCGAACACCTCATCGGCAACGCGAATATGCATGTCCTGCTTGACGGTGACCTGGCAGGAGAGGCGCACGTGATTCGCCGCCTCGCGCTTGTTGATCAGCGAGGTCTCTGTTGGAAGAATTGCGCCTCCGCCATCGAGAACGCGCACCCGGCATTGCCCGCAGGTGCCGCCGCCGCCGCAGGCAGACGGCACGAATATGTCGGCATCGGCAAGGCCGTTCATCAGCTTCACGCCAACCGGGATCTTCAGCTCACGGTCCTCGTTCACTATCACGGAAACGCTGCCGCTGCTGACGAGCCGGGCACGGGCCGCAAGGATGACAAAAACCAGCAACAGGATGATCAGCGTGAAAAGGCCGACGCCGAGGCCGACGTCCAGCAGGATGGTGTCGTCGATTATCACAGCCGGATTCCCGAGAAACCCATGAAGCCGAGTGACATCAGCCCGACGATGATAAAGGTGATGCCCAGTCCCTGCAGGCCGTCCGGCACGTCGCTGTACTTCAGTTTTTCACGGATTCCGGCAAGCCCGATCAATGCGATTGCCCAGCCACCGCCGCTGCCGAGACCGTACACGACGCTTTCGCCGAAGCTGTATTGCCTTTCGACCATGAAAAGCGTGCCGCCGAGAATCGCGCAATTCACCGTAATCAGCGGCAGGAAAATTCCGAGTGCGTTGTAGAGCTTCGGCACATAGCGATCGAGTGTCATCTCGAGAATCTGCACGAGCGCGGCGATCACGCCGATATAGCTTACGAGGCCGAGGAAGCTCAGGTCGACGTCCGGCAGTCCGGCCCAGGCGAGCGCGCCTTTTTGCAGCAGCAGGACATGGATGAGGTGGTTTACCGGAACGGTGATGACCTGAACGACAAGCACCGCGAGTCCGAGGCCCAGTGCTGTTTCGACCTTTTTCGAGATGGCCAGGAACGTGCACATGCCGAGGAAAAAGGACAACGCAAGGTTTTCGACGAACGCCGCCTTGATGAACAGGTTGACATAGTCGGCCATCAAAGTACCCCGGTCCGGTGCACTTCATGAATCTGATATTCAGGATGCTCGACCTGTTCGCGCTTCCAGCTGCGGACGGCCCAGATCAGCAAGCCTATGATGAAGAAAGCGCTCGGCGGCAACAGCATGAGGCCGTTGGCCTCGTACCAGCCGCCATCGGAAACAAGCGGCAGGATGCGATAGCCAAGCAACGTTCCGGCGCCGAACAGTTCGCGAAGCGTCGCGACAATAATAAGAATCGCGCTGTAGCCAAGGCCGTTGCCGAGGCCGTCGAGAAAACTCAGCGCGACCCCGTTCTTCATCGCGAAAGCTTCGGCGCGGCCCAGTACGATACAGTTCGTGATGATCAGCCCGACGAAAACCGACAATTGCTTGCTGGTCTCGAAAGCGTAGGCTCGTAACAACTGGTCTACGAGAATGACGAACGACGCGATGATGGTCATCTGCACGATGATGCGGATGTTGTTCGGTATGCGCCTGCGAATGCTGCTGATAGCGGCATTCGAGAAGGCGGCGACGCTTGTAAGGGCCAGGCACATCAGCAGCGCCGGCATCAGTGACGTGGTCACGGCGAGGGCAGAGCAGATGCCAAGCACCTGCAGCGTCACCGGGTTGTTGTCGATGAGTGGATCGATCAGGATCTTTCTGGTTTCACTCATGGCTGTAATCCCTTGTCATTCTGCAATTGCTCGAGATACGGGCCGAAACCGTGTTCGCCGATCCAGTAGTGAACGAGATTGGTAACGCCCCTTCCGGTCAGCGTTGCGCCGGCGAGGCCGTCGACCTGGAATGCCGTATCGGCGGAAGCTGCTGGCGCTTCTGTGGCGACCGTGCCGCGGATCACCTCGATACGAATCTCGCCGCTGTCATCGAAAAGCTTCTTGCCCGCCCATTGTGAACGCCAGGACGGCTTGTCGATCTGGTCGCCGAGTCCCGGAGTTTCCGCATGACTGTAAAAGCGCAGGCCGCGAACCGTCCTGGCGTCGTTCTCCAGCGCGAGATAACCGTACATTGTCGACCACAGGCCCGAGCCGTACACCGGCAGGATGATCTGTTCGATCTCGTTACCCTCCCTGACCAGGTAAACCGGTGCATAGCGCGCGCGCCGGCGAATCGCGGCGATGTCGAGGTCGGCCGGAATCGCGATGCCGAGTTCGGCGTCGCTCGCGAAGGTTTGCGCATCGAACGTGTCGACGGACGGTTCATCCACGTATTCGCCGGATTCAAGCTCCACCATGCGCGCCTCGATGCCGGCAAACGCAACGCCGGGATCGACTCCGGGTTCATAGAGTCCGGCGACATCGAGAATAATGCGTTGCCGGTAATCGGCTTCGTTCTGCAGTTGTATCGGTTTCAGGAATACGGCAGTGCCCGCAACCAGTACCGAGCAGACCAGGCTGAGACTCACGGCGACGATCAGCGTGTTGGCAACGCTGTCGCGCGAACGGCGGTTTGCGCCCGGGTCAGCCACTGCGCTGCAACCTCCGTCGCACGTTGGACCGGATGACAAAGTAGTCGATGATCGGCGCGAAGATATTGCCGAACAGGATGGCGAGCATGATGCCTTCCGGAAACGCGGGATTTATCACGCGAATGACGAAAGTCAGGAAGCCGATCAACAGGCCGAAGATCCATTTTCCCGTTTCGGTATTGCAGGCACTGACCGGATCGGTGGCCATGAATACCGCGCCGAAGGCGAATCCGCCGAGCACAATATGCCAGTGCCACGGCATGCTCATCATCGGGTTGCTGCTGTCAACAAGACCTGCGGCGATCGCCGGAATGATCAGGCCCGCGAACACCCCGGCGATAATCCGCCACGATGCGATGCCGGTGTAAATAAGGAATGCCGCGCCGAACAGGCACGCGGCGGCCGAGGTCTCGCCTATCGAGCCTTGCATCTGGCCGAAAAACGCCTGGCCCCAGGTCAGCCCGCTGGCAAGCACGCCGTTCATTCCTTCGATGGCGCTGATGCCGAGTGCGGTTGCGCCGCTGAATCCGTCGACCGGCGTCCACACGGCATCGCCGGAAATCTGCGCCGGATACGCGAAATACAGGAACGCCCGGCCGACCAGGGCCGGGTTCAGGAAGTTCTTGCCGGTGCCGCCGAAAATTTCCTTGCCGATGACTACGCCGAAGCTGATGCCGAGCGCCACCTGCCACAGCGGAATGGTGGCCGGCAGGATCAGGGCATAAAGCATCGAGGTAACGAAAAATCCTTCGTTGATTTCGTGATTACGGATTCCGGCGAACAGGATTTCCCAGAAGCCGCCGGCGGCCATCGTGACGATATAGATCGGCAGGAAGTAACTCAGTCCGAGCATGAAATTGTCGTAGAGGCTGTCCGGGTCGTGTCCCGCGCCGAGCAGCATCAGGATACTCTCGCGCCAGCCGCCGATCTCTCCGATGCCAAGGCTGACGATGGCCGCGTTGGCCTGGTAACCCGTGTTCCACATGCCGACCAGGGCGCAGGGCGTCACGGCGAATACCACCAGGATCATGACGCGCTTGAGATCTATCGCGTCGCGAACGTGCGGCGAACCGCGTGTTACGTCCGGCGGTGAATAGAACAGCGTGTCGACCATCTCGTAGATGGCATGGAATTTTTCGAAACGGCCGCCGCGCAGGAACAGCGGCTCGAGTCCGTCCAGAAATTTTCGCAGGCGCTTCATCAGCCGTTGGCCTCGATCTCGTCGAGCGTCATGCGCAAATGCGGCCCGTACTCGTACTTGCCGTTACAGACGAACGAGCACAGCGCCAGGTCTTCCTCGTCGAGTTCGAGGCAGCCGAGCGAGCTCGCGCTGTCGGTATCACGCACGAGCAGTGCTTTCAGTAACGGCGTCGGCAGAATATCCAGCGGCATGACTCGCTCGAAGCTGCCGGTCGAGACCATCGCGCGAGGGCTTCCGTTCTGCGATGTAGTCAGGTCGAAGGTGCCGCGCCGGAAAACATGGCCGGCATAGGTCCGCAGCGACGAATATCTGCCGAGACCCGGGCGCATCCAGGAGAGGAATTCGCGCGGGCTTCCTTCCCGCAAGATGCTGATTTGATTGTGATAACGACCCAGCCAGGCGGCATGCCGCGCCGCGTGATGGCCGGACAGAACCGATCCCGAGATCACCCGTCGACTGCCTGCAATGGTCTCGCCTTGCAACAAGTCGCGGACGCTGGCACCTGCACGCGTGCGTACAAGGCGCGGCCAGCGGGCCAGCGGACCGCCCACGGCGACAATTCGTTCGACGAAAAGCCGCCCCTCCAGAAACAATCTGCCAATGGCGATCACGTCCTGGTAGCCGATATGCCAGACGGTACGCGCCGCTCCCACGGGCTCGAGAAAATGGATATGGGTACCCACCAGTCCGGCCGGGTGCGGGCCCGCGAACTCCGCCCGTACGAACGGTTCTTCTTCAGGGCAGGGGATGTCACTGTCCTTTGCCGTGCAAAGAAACGTCCTGTTGTCGGCAAGTTTCGATACAAGCCTGAGCCCGGAAACAAATGCATCGCTGTTTTCACGGACGATGACGGCAGGGTCTGCCGCCAGCGGATTGCTGTCGATCGCCGTAACGAAAATCGAATGGGGCGAGGTCGCCGGATCCGGGATATGGCTGAAAGGGCGGGTACGGAAGGCGGTCCACTGGCCGGAGGCGATAAGCATGTCGCGAATCTTTACAGCATCCAGGCTGCGTATCTGTTGCTCGTCGAACGATTCAAATATTTTCTCGTCCGTACCGTCCAGATCGACGACAACGGACTGCAACACGCGTTTCTCGCCGCGGTTGATGGCGCTGACGACGCCGCTGCCTGGCGATACGAAAGTTACGGCCGGATTACGCTTGTCGGTGAACAGAACATCACCCAGCGAAACCCGTTCGCCTTCCTGCACCGCCATTGCGGGTTTCAGGCCGGGGGTGTCGGCTCCGAGCAGTGCGACGCTGCTGCAATTATTTGCGTCAGCGATTATTTGCTGTGGCGCGCCGGCAAGGGGAATGTCGAGTCCTTTTTTTATTCTTATCAGCATCTGAAGTGTTTTATCGGTCGGCCGATCTCCGCGGGAATTTATGCCACTGTCGTCCAGTAAACGTAGAGCATGCATGCAACCAGCCACAGCGACCCGAGCGTATGAATCGCCAGCGTGCTTTCGATGGCTTTTGTCATGGCGGAGCGATCGGCAATGCCGCGGCGAATCGCGACTGCCGCGCGAACGGTCAGAAACAGAAGCACGGCGGGCAGCAGCGGCGCGACCAGGGGCATCGCGCCCGCCACGCCGAGGTAGACACAGGCTGCGATAGCCGAAAGGTGCAGAGTCAGGTAGAGATTTGCCGTGCCGCGAAGGCCTAATCGTACTGGCAGCGTACCCTTTCCGGTTGCCCCATCGGCCTTGATATCCGGTACCTCGTTGATCAGCAGTATGGCGGCGACCCAGGCGCTGACGGGCAGTGAAAATATCAGCAGCTGCATGTCGAGGGCTGCACCCTGCAGCCAGGCCGCGCCGCATACAGGAATGACGCCGAATGCAATGGCCACCGCGGTTTCGCCAAGTCCAATCGAACTCAAACGCACCGGACCGAGTGAATACAGGACGCCCAGGCTTACACCCGCCATTCCAAAATAAAGAATCATCGGGCCCTTGATCGCGATCAGCACGAAGCCCGCGACAGCGGCGATCAACAACAGGCTGATGCCAAGCCTTGCCATCGCAACGGCACTCAGTATGCCGGTCTGAATGAATCTCGAACCGCCCGTATACGGATAAATCCTGTCGTCGTTCACGCGGTCGGTGCCGCCGGAGTCGTCTCCGACGTCATTCAGCACGTTGCTGCCGGCGTGAACGCAGACTGTGGCCAGCAATGCGAGCGCAAACACACCCAGGTCGGGCGCGCCGCTCGCTGCAACGCCCCATGCGCTACCGGCAAGTACCGGCAGTACCGAGGCCGGAAAGAATTTCGGACGTGTCGCGTGAAACAGGCGTTTTGCAATCGCGCCCGGCGAACCCCCATGGAAATCTTCCGCTATCGGGCTCGCATGTCGTAAGGAGTCTGCTGGCATGGTTGTTCTCCCGTGAAGGCCGTCGCAAATCATAAGCTGATTCACGAGAAACCGTTAGGCAGTGTTTTATACCGAATCCGCAGGCATTTGTAATGCCGCGGAAATTACGGATAGTCGCGTGCGCCTAATGCTTGTTGCGGGTTGTCCAGGCCTTCGCGGACAGGACCAGCAGCGCCGCCGCGATCAACAGCAGGATGACCATGGGAGCGTGGTGCAGCGACAGCCCCCGGTGCAACAGCTGCTCCGCGAGCGCCGGGTCTCCGGGCAGCGGATGGGCAACGGCAATGGTACCGGTGCTGGCGCCTGCCAACAGGATGAGTGAAATCAGTTTCCGCATGTCGTTCGGACTCCTAGAGGATTTTGACCTTGACGAGTTCTTCGCCGTCGGGATCGGTTACGTGCACTGCGCAGGCAATGCAGGGGTCGAAGCTGTGAATGGTCCTGAGTATCTCGACCGGCTGTTTCGGGTCGTGCAACTGATGGCCGGCAAGCGCCGCTTCGTAGGGACCCGGATTGCCATCGGCATCGCGTGGCCCGGCATTCCAGGTACTCGGTACCACCGCCTGGTAGTTGGCGATCGTGCCGTTCTCGATGACGATCCAGTGCGCGAGCCCGCCGCGCGGTGCTTCCATGAAGCCGACGCCTTGTGCTTTCTTTGGCCACGACGACGGTTCCCAGAGAACCTCATTGAACGTCCGCGTGTCGCCGGACTTGATGTTGCCAATCAGGTTGTTGTGCCAGGTTTGCAGATTGTCTGCGACAATTTTCGTCTCCAGCGTGCGCGCTGCCGTTCGGCCAAGAGTCGAGAACAGCGCCTCGACCGGGATTTGCAATGTCGACAAGGTGTAATCGACCAGTTCGCGCGCCTGTGCATGTCCCGTGGCGTACATCATCAGCACCCTGGCAAGCGGACCGACTTCCATGACGTGGCCTTTCCAGCGCGGCGACTTCAGCCAGGAATAGCTTTTCTCCACGTCGAGCTGTGAATACGGCGGCGTGGGACCGTCGTAGTTCAGCTCGGTTTCGCCTTTGTAAGGATGCAGGCTTTCGGTCTTTCCGCCGGAGTAGTCATACCAGGAGTGCGCAATCGACTCGCGAACCTGGCTGTCGTCGTTGAGATCCACATCGTGAATGTTTGACAGGTCGCGATTGAGGATCGCGCCGCGAGGGAACAGGAAAGTCGACGGATCGTTGATCCCCTGTTCCGGAAAATCGCCGTAGGTCATGAAGTTGCCGACGCCTTCGCCCTGTGCACCCCAATCCTTGTAAAAAGAGGCGACCGCCAGCGTATCGGGAACGTAAACCTGATCCACGAATTCCCGCATTTGCGTGATGATGTTCTGCACTTGCGAGAGCTTTTCGGCGTTGATTGCGGAATCGGAATTGAGATCGATCGGGCAGGGAACACCTCCGACCAGGAAGTTCGGGTGCGGGTTCTTGCCGCCGAATATCGTCAGCATTTTCGAAACGTCGCGCTGCCAGGTCAGCGCCTCCAGGTAATGTGCGACAGCCATCAGGTTGGCTTCCGGCGGCAGCTTGTAGGCCGGGTGTCCCCAATAGGCCTTGGCAAAGATCCCCAGTTGGCCGGCCTCGACGAAGCCCTTGAGCTTGGCCTGCATATCGCGGAAATAGCCGGGCGAACTCTTCGAATAGTTGCTGATGCTTTGAGCCAGGTCCGAGGTCGCTTTCGGATCCGCCTGCAATGCCGACACGACGTCGACCCAGTCGAGCGCGTGCAGGTGGTAGAAATGCATGACGTGGTCGTGCACGTATTGCGCGCCGATCATCATGTTGCGAATCAGCTGTGCATTCTTCGGAATTTCGTATTTCAGCGCGTCTTCGACGGCACGGACCGAAGCAATGCCGTGCACGAGCGTGCATACGCCGCATATGCGCTGCGCAAATGCCCATGCATCCCGGGGATCGCGGCCACGCAGTATGATCTCGATTCCTCTTACCATCGTTCCCGATGAGTAGGCCTGGGCGATCCGGTCACCCTCCATCTGTGCCTCGATGCGCAGGTGGCCCTCGATTCGCGTTATCGGATCTACAACGACTCGTTCATTCATTTCGTCACCTGCTCGTGCTTATGCATCAGTTAGATTCTTCGCCACGGTTTCCACCAGGCTTTCTATAGGCTTTTGCCACCGGGCGTTTTCCGCGCCGATCATCAGATTGACCCTGCAGTTGCTGCAGGCCGTGATCACGGCGTCGGCGCCGGTATTCTCGAACTCGCGTCTCTTGATTTCGAATACCTTCTGCCGAAGCGGTGCCGCGCGGGATATCGTGTATTCGCCACAGCCGCCGCCGCAGCAATAGTTTTCGCGACGGTTCGATTCGGTGTCACGATTTTCCAGTCCCATCGCTTCGAGCAGGCGCCGCGGTTCCTCGAAAACGCCGCCGTGCCGTCCGAGGCGGCAGGGATCGTGGTACGTGACGGAGCGGCCGTTTGCTGCCGCTTTGAATTTAAGCCGACCTGCATCCAGTTCCCTGGTCACGAATTCCGAGATAGCCAGAACCTCGAAGGGCAGCTCGTTGCCGGAACTGTCCGCTCCCTCCCAACGCAAGGCCTGGTAAGCGTGCCCGGACTCGGGGATGAGGACGGTTTTCGCACCGATAGCCGCTGCCTGATCGATGATTCTTCCGGAGGCAAGTGCCTGGGCCGATGTGTTGCCGGAGATCAGCCCGACATTGGCTGCCTCGAATGCTTTGCTCGACAGGGTCCAGCTGGCGCCTGATCGATTCATTATCCTGGCCAGTGCAGCCAGCGCGTCGGTAAACACCAGCACGTCGACCGCGGTGGTCAGTACCAGGATATCTGCCTTCGGTTGATCGAGCGGCACCTCGATCTGTTGCGACTTGAGCTGGCTGACAAGCTCCCGCAGCTTGGCGGCGTCGACGCCGAACAGGCTGCCACCGGTCAGTTGCTCATTCTGCAAGGCCTGGACTTCAGGCGGCGCAAGACCGGCGCTCGCAATGCCCTTTCGCATTACGACTATCAACTCCGATATGTTGATGCCCATCGGACACATCATGTCGCAGCGGCCGCAGCCGGTGCAGGCGTCGTACACGAGTTCCTGCCACTCACGAAGTTCGGCGGCGTCGACTTTCCTGGTGAAAGGACGGAACAGCCAGCGCATCGGGCTCAGTTCCCGCCGGTAAAAACGTCTCAGGGGATCGAACTTGTGTGCGGGCGTATAGCGTTCGTCCTGAGTCGCCTCGTAGAAATGACAGGCTTCCGCGCACATTCCACAATGAATGCAGGTCTCGAGATCGACGGCCATGCGGCCGTTGATTTCGCGCAGGAAAGCATTGCCCGCGCGCCGAACGCGTTCCTCGTCGGACATTGGATCTTCGCCGTTCGCGCCTTCCCCGATTGCCTCGAGGCGGGAGCGAAAGTTTCGCAGGTTTTCGGCATTGGAGTTCATGCGCGCACTCCCTTGCGTCCGTAGCTCGAGCCGGCCTGGTAGCGCGATGGAAAAGTCAGCGCTGTGTGCATCAGTTTGCCGAACGGAAACCAGACAAACAGCGCTTCGACGCTCAGCAGGTGCACGGCAAGCAGAGTCTCGTAACGGGCCCCGAGGTGAGCAAACGCGAGAATGCCTGTGATCAACGGTGCAATGACGACGAGAATGCTGATGTAGTCATCGGCGTTGGAAATGATGCGTTGTACAGGATGCGTTGCCCGTCGGATGAGCAGAGCAAAAAGGATCGCCAGGGCGATTGCCGCTGTAATCAGGATGATGCTGTTCGGCAGGCTCGGCCAGCCGAACCCGAGTACCGACTCGAAGAACAGAATATGCGGTGCGAAGAACAGCACTGATACGAACAAAGCGATGTGCCAGGCGTAGCCCGAGAAATGCTGAAAGCGAATGTTTTTCTCGAACTGGTGTGCCGGCAGCGAACGCGTGGCAATCGTCTTCAGCCCGTCTGCCACTGCGTGCTCCTTACGCGCTTTCGACAAGTCCTTTTTCGCATTAATAAGGATGGTGCCGCCAAGTCGCCACAGGACTCCGGCAACCAGGATGATCATGGACCACTGCAGTGCCGGCCCGCGTGCGAAGTCGAGAAGCGTCATGTTGATTCTGTCTCCTTTGCCGCATTGGCTCTTTTCTTTTTCGAACGCGCGGCAAGTGCCGTGCCGATGCCGATAGCGGCACCAGCCGCTGCAGCTCCCAGCAGGGCATCGCGCGAACCCCAGAGCCCGGCTGCGATCGGTCGGTAGAAACTGCCCTTGTCCCAGAAATCCGGTTCGGAACAACCGATGCAGCCATGCCCCGATCCGATCGGGAAGCTCGTGCCTTCGTTCCACTTCAATGTGGCGCAGGCGTTGTACGTCGTCGGCCCCTTGCAGCCGAGCTCATACAGGCACCAGCCCTGTCGCGCACCTTCGTCGTCGAATGACTTGGCGAACTGGCCACGCTCGTAAAACGGACGTCGATAGCAGCGATCGTGAATACTTTGTCCGAAGAACGCTTTCGGCCTGCCGAGCTCGTCGAGTTCCGGGATGGAGCCGAAAGTCAGGAAATGCGCCAGCACGCCTGTGATAACGACCGGAATCGGCGGACAACCGGAGACATTGATGATCGGCTTGTCCTTGATAATGTCGGACACGGAGACCGCGCCGGTCGGATTCGGGTTGGCGTGTGGTATGCCGCCGTATGCCGCACAGGTGCCGACTGCGATTATCGCTGCGGCATTCGCGGCAGACTCCTTCAGCATGTCGAGGTTGCTGATACCCGCAATGGTCGAGTAGGCCGGGTTGCCGATCGGGATCGAGCCATCGACAACCAGCAGGTACTCGCCGGCGTTTTCTTCCATGGCCGCTTCGCGGGCCGCTTCCGCGCCGTGGCCGGCTGCAGCCTGCAGCGTGTGATGATAGTCGAGGGAAATGGCGTCAAAAATCAGCGATTCGACGGTCGGAGCGTGCGACCGGGTGAGTGATTCGGTGCAGCCGGTGCATTCCTGGAACGATAACCAGATGACAGATGGCCGGCGAGCATTTTCCAGTGCTGCGGCCACCCGGCCGACCATCGTCGGCGGTAACGCCATCAGCGACGCGGTCGCCGAACAGAACTTCAGGAAGCCACGACGCGATACCCCCTGTGAGAACAGGTATGCACCGAGTGTCTGGTCTTTACGCATGATCTTTTCTCCTGTCGATTCTTCCGTCAGTTCACTTCGAGTTGCTTCTCCAATTCATGAACCGCGCGTTGCATGTCGACTTCTTGTGCCAGCAGCAACTCGGGGACGCGCGTTACTTCGATGAAGCGGGCGACAACTTCCTGCTCGGTATTGCGGTGCGTGACAAACCAGACACCGGCATAGCGGGTTTCCTGCAGCACAGTTGGTCCAAGTGCATCCAGTTCGGCCCGCAACTCGCCGCTGCCCAGCAGTTCCTCGATTCTTTTCTCTTCGCCGGGCGCCAATGGCAGGCTGCCAAGATCGATGGTCGTGCCAATACCACCATCGGCTACCCGCTGCAGCGCGTGCCGGATCTCGTGCAGCAGCGGTCGCACATTGCCGCTGCTCGCCTCTACCCGTACGCTGATCGTGTCCAATGCGCTCATTGTTGTAACCACTTGGTAATCAATGCTCTTGCGCTGTCCGCAGCGCGCGGGATTGCGGCCGTGACGGATTCACCGGTCGAATCGCCCCAGCCGAGCAGCTCCGGCTGAATGCCGATCAATGCGCGATTGGCGGGGAGGCAATCCTGCAATCTCGCGATGTCCATCAGGTCTGCGAAGCCGACTTCATGAACGCTGCGCCGCCCTGAATTGAGAAAACTGTCGAGTTCTTCACCTTCAAACACTCTTATGGTTCCGGGTGAAGCGTTGATCTGGGCCGCATCAAAAATAATAAGGTTATCCGCTTCGGCAATGTCGCTGGCGAGAGTGAAGCTCAGTGTGCCGGCGTCCAAGAACTCCGTTTGCGGGAGGGACTCCGAGTGCGATTGCAGATAACGCATCGCGTGCACTCCGGCACCTTCGTCTGCAAGCAGGGTATTACCGACGCCGAGTACGAGCGTTCTGTTTGTTGTCGTATGTTTCCCCACGATGCACCTGCAAAGAATCGGGGTTTTTCCCACACGAACACCATAGGCTCGTACATGGCACTAATGAATAAGCGTAATTACGTACAGTAGCTTGAGCGCCTGGACGACTATCATGACCGTGCGCCCGCGCTATTCGTCATGCACCCGATTGGGGTGCAAAAAAACGCCGCATCCCCGGGGGGGAATATGTGTCTCGCCGTCCCCATGCAGATTTCGAAAATATCCGGTTTCCAATGCACCTGCGAAGCCCGCGGAATTGAACGCGAGGTGAGCTTGTTCATGCTGCAGGATCAAGAGCTCGCACCGGGCGACTACGTGCTGGTGCATGTCGGCTATGCAATTCAGAAAGTATCGGAACAGGATGCCGCCGGCTCCTGGGAACTCTTCGACGAGATACTTGCCGCCGATGCATGAGCTATCCGTATGTCAGGCGATCGTCCGCGAGGTGCTGGAACTTGCGGCAGCCAGGTGCGCAACTTCTATAAGCGACATTTACCTGCGTGTCGGACCTCTGTCCGGGGTGGAAACGCCGTTGTTGCGCAATGCCTTTCCATTCGCGGCAGCGGGGACCGTGGTCTCCGGTGCGGCTTTGCACGTTGCCCCGACACCGGTACGGATCCACTGCAGTCGCTGCGACGCAGACACGGTGGTACCGCCGAACCGGCTGTTGTGCGGCCAATGCTCAGACTGGCGGACAGAGTTGCTCAGCGGTGACGAGTTGCTGCTGGACAGGATTGAGATGCAATGCTCTGACGAGAAGGACCATGCCCATGTGTGATACCTGCGGTTGCAATGTGACACATGGCAATGAGCATCTGCTGAAAAGCGGTGCACCACTTGCGCAGACGTCCAATGGCAGCGAATCCATCGAGGTTCTCAAAGGCTTGCTCGCCGCCAACGATCACGAAGCGCAGCATAATCGCGAGCATTTTGCCGAGCATCGTGTGCTCGCGGTGAATCTCATGTCGTCGCCGGGCGCCGGAAAAACGGCGTTGCTCGAGGCGACGATCAGGGATCTCGGCGATCGATACCGTATCGCCGTCATCGTCGGGGACCTGGAAACCGAAAACGATGCGGAACGCATTCGTCGCCACGGCGTACCTGCCATTCAAATCAGTACCGGCAGCGCCTGTCACCTCGATGCCCACATGGTGCATAGCGCCTTGCATGGTCTCGATCTGCAGGAAATCGATATTGTCTTTATCGAGAACGTTGGCAATCTGGTCTGCCCTGCAAGCTTCGACCTGGGTCAGCATTGCAACGTCACCTTGCTGTCGTCACCCGAAGGCGATGACAAACCGCAGAAATACCCGGTGATGTTTCGTGCGGCCGACCTTGTGCTGTTGAGCAAATCCGATTTGACGCCAATCCTCGGCGATTTCGATCCGCGGCGCGCCGAGAGGCATGTGCGGGAGCTCGCCAACGGAGCACCGCTTATCGAAGTGTCGAGCCGCAACGGCCACGGCATGTCGGCCTGGACGGGCTGGCTGGAGCGGGCGCTGCAGTTACAAAGGGCGAATGGTGCCGTCGAACCGCAGCGACATGTGCACGCCGCTGCTCATACTCACGACTAACGGAGCGAGCATGCAACACGACGCTCAATACTGGCTCAACAAGCTTCACGAGATGAAACTTCCCGATACGGTGAGAATCATGAACGTCTGTGGCGGCCATGAGCGCGCCATTTCGATTGCGGGGCTGCGCAGCGCCATTCCGAAAAAAATCGAACTCGTGCCGGGCCCTGGCTGCCCGGTTTGCATCTGTCCGGAAGAAGACATCTACGAAGCCATGCAGCTTGCGCTGCACGAAGATGTGATTCTCGTCGCGTTCGGCGACATGTTGCGTGTACCGGTCAATGCGCCGAAAAAGGAAGCACGCTCTCTCGAACAGGCGCGCGCCGCCGGCGCCGATATCCGCCCGGTTGCAAGCCCGACCGAAGTGGTGCGAATTGCAGAGGATAATCCGCAACGCCAGGTCGTTTTTTTCGCCGCCGGATTCGAAACGACGACGGCACCTGTCGCGGCAATGCTCGCCGAAGGCGTGCCGCAAAACCTGTCGTTGCTGTTGTCCGGTCGTCTGACTTGGCCGGCGGTGGCGATGCTGCTGGAGTCCGGCGCGCCGGGTTTCGCGGGCTTGATTGCGCCCGGGCACGTATCGACAGTCATGGGACCGGAAGAATGGCGTTTCGTGCCGGAGAAGCACGGCATACCGGCGGCGATCGCCGGCTTTCGCCCGGATACTTTGCTGGCCGCGATGGTGTCGGTGTTGCGCCAGCTCGAACAGGGGCGCTGCTTTCTGGATAACTGTTATCCGGAAGTCGTGCGGCCCGGCGGCAACCCTGTTGCGAAGCGCCAGCTTGCCGAAGTAATGACCGTCGCAGATGCAAACTGGCGCGGCATCGGCGTCATTCCGAAATCCGGCTTCAAACTGCAGGAAGCCTTTGCTGCATGCGATGCGCGGAAACGGTTTCCATCGTATGCCGATGCGTCACGAAAGCGCATCGGCGAGATGCCACCGGGATGTGATTGTGCAAGCGTTGTTCTTGGAAAGCGTTATCCAAACCAGTGCCGTTTGTATGGCCTCGCCTGCACTCCGCGCAAGCCGGTCGGTCCGTGCATGGTGTCCGACGAAGGTGCCTGCCGCATCTGGTGGTCATCGGGCTTTCGCGACAATCTCTGGGAGGGCAGAAACAAGAGGCAGTCCGTTGGCTGAATCAATTCGCGAGTTCGTCACAGAACCGGCACGCACCGCCCGATTGCGCCGAAGCTGTCGGATTATTGTCAGCGGACAGGTGCAGGGCGTCGGGTTTCGACCGTTCATCTTTCGCCTTGCGAAGCAACACGGCCTCGACGGACAGGTGCGAAACTGCCTCGGAGAAGTGGAGATCATCGTCACCGGGACACCACAAGATCTCGCAAACTTCCGGCGCGAGCTGATCGAAAAAGCGCCGCCGCTGTCCAAGCCGTTTGTCGACAGCGTGACCGAGACCGATCATCAGGCATGCGGCGGATTTCGCATCGTCGAGAGCCGCGAAAACGCCAAAGCGCGAATATTCCTGCCGCCCGATTACTTCATGTGCGAAGAGTGCCTTGCGGAACTAAACGATCCGTGCGATCGCCGTTATCGTTACCCTTTCATTAACTGCACTCAGTGCGGGCCACGATACACGTTGATCACGAAACTGCCCTACGATCGTGCCAATACCAGCATGGCGAAATTTCCATTGTGCGCTTCCTGCCTGGTCGAGTACGAGAACCCGCTGGATCGCCGTTTTCATGCCGAGCCTGTCGCGTGCCCCGATTGCGGGCCGCAGCTTCACTTCGTTGATAGGGCGAGCGGCCAGGAGTTGCAAAAAGAGATGGCGCTGCACGCCGCCGTCACTGCCTTGCGTGCCGGACGCATTGTTGCTGTGCGTGGCATCGGCGGCTATCACCTGATGTGCGATGCGGGCAATGAGCAGGCGGTCGATGAATTGAGGCGACGAAAACAGCGTCCGCATAAACCGTTAGCCATCATGGTTCCGATATCCGGTGATGACGGGCTTGCCGGCGTTCGTGAAATTGCGGTTCCGTCGGTCGACGAAGCCGAATGCCTGACCAGCGCAATGCGACCGATCGTTCTCTGCCGAAAGAAAGCCGGAGCAAGACTTGCAGAATCGCTGGCTCCGGGGCTGGATGAGCTGGGCGTCTTCCTGCCATACAGTCCTCTGCATCAGCTGTTGTTGGACATGTTCGCCGCACCGCTCGTTGCTACCTCCGGAAATTTGAGCGGCGAACCGGTGCTGACGGAGGTCGAGGAAGCGACGCGCCGACTGGGAATGGTTGCCGATGCTTTCCTGCATCACGACCGACCGATAGTAAGGCCCGCCGACGACCCTGTTTTCAGGCGCATCGGCGGCCGATTGCGGCCGCTGCGTATCGGCCGGGGATCCGCACCGCGTGAGCTGACGTTGCCGTGGCGGCAACCGGTGCCATTGCTCGCCGTCGGCGGCCATATGAAAGGCAGCATTGCGCTGAGCTGGGATGACCGGGTGATCGTGTCCCCGCACATCGGCGAAATGGACAGCCCGAGAAGCGTCCGCGTATTCGAGCAGGTCTGTGAGGACTTGCAGCGTCTCTACAAGGTCCGCGCGGAAAAGGTCGTTTGCGATGCACACCCCGCTTACACGACACACCGCTGGGCTATGCAGCGACAGGATCTTGCCGCAGAAAGGGTTTGGCACCATCGCGCACACGCGTCGGCGCTGGCGGCGGAACACGCGGGCCCGGGCGAGTGGCTGGTTTTTACCTGGGACGGCGTCGGGCTGGGCGAGGACGGCACTTTGTGGGGCGGCGAGGCGTTGCACGGCGCGCCCGGTCGGTGGCAGAGGTGCGCAAGCTTGCGGCCATTTCATTTGCCCGGCGGGGAACGGGCCGGCCGCGAACCGTGGCGCAGTGCGGCCGCGTTGTCCTGGGCCTGCCAAAAGCAATGGCGCGAATTTCCCGACTCCCAGGGACTCGCCTATTTTGCATGGCAGCGTCGCATGAACAGTCCTGCGAGCAGTGCCGCGGGTCGGCTGTTCGATGCTGCAGCCTGTCTCGTCTGCGACATCGAGCAGGCCAGCTTCGAGGCTCAGGGTCCGATGATGCTCGAATCGCTGTGCCGGCAATCCGGTGAATTGCTGCGGTTCCCCATGGAAACCGACCCGCAGGGAGTCCTGCGCGGCGACTGGCAGCCGCTGTTCGAACGGCTCGCGGACAAGTCCTTGGCACCGGTCGCCAGGGCCGAGATGTTTCACTCATCGATGGCCAACCTGGTTCTGCAGCAGGCGCGCAGAGTCCGCGAACAACACAACGTCGATCATGTCGGCCTGACCGGCGGCGTTTTCCAGAACAGGGTTCTAACCGACCAGGCGCTTGCCTTGCTTCGGTCCGATGGATTCGATGTGCGCCTCGCGACGAAGCTTCCCTGCAACGATGCGGCGCTCTGTTTTGGTCAGGCGGCCGAGAATGCAGCGCTTTACGCGATGCAATCCAAAGGCGGTCAAAAAAATGGAAGATGATCGCATTGGCCTCGCGCACGGCAACGGAGGGCGTTTCATGCGCGAGCTCATCGAGGAAGTATTTCTCCGGCACCTGGGGCATACCGGTCTCGATGTGCAGGCGGACGCCGCCCCGATCGCGTTGAATGGCGGCGAGGTCCTTATCACCACCGACGGGTTTACGGTTCAGCCTCTCGAATTTCCCGGAGGTGACATTGGATCGCTGGCAGTGCACGGCACCGTAAACGACCTCGCTGTGTCAGGCGCGAAACCTTTGTACCTGACCTTGAACGCGTTCATCGAAGAGGGCATGGAAATCGCGACACTCGATCGAATTGTGCGGAGCCTGGCCAATGCCGCCGATGCTGCCGGTGTGAGGATCAGCGCCGGAGACACGAAGGTTCTGCGTCGGGGCGAAGGCGGCGGACTTTACCTGGCTACCACCGGCGTCGGCGTTCGACTGCCGGGTATCGTGCCATCGATGCAACGCATTCGGACAGGTGATGCGATCCTGATCAGTGGCAGCGTCGGAGATCACGGCACCGCAGTCATGCTGGCACGCGAGCAGTTCGGCATGCGAGGCGATCTGCACTCGGATGCAGCCAGTGTACTGCCGCTGACCCGCGAGCTGATGAAACTCGACGGTTTGCGTTTCATGCGGGACCCGACGCGCGGCGGAATCGCTTCGGTCGCTCACGAAATCGTTCGGGCAACCGGACTCGGCGTGCGCTTCAACGATTCCATTCCGGTTCGGGACCCGGTTCGCTCGGTCTGCGAGATGCTCGGTTTCGATCCCTATTACCTCGCTTGCGAAGGGCGGGTTCTTGCCGTGATTGACAGCGGGCAGGCCGACCGGGCGCTCGCCGCATGGCGTGCGTTGCCTTCCGGCCGCGAGTCAGCGCTTGTCGGCAGTATTGTTGATACGCCGCAACGAGTTGTACTCGAAACCGCACTTGGCGGCGAGCGTTTCATCGAGGAACTCGAGGACGATCCGCTGCCGAGAATTTGCTGAACAGCATGAACAATGCATTGGCAATGACCGAGCAGGGTCTTCACGGAGATCCGATAGCTCCCGTCATCCTCGGGGTCACTGGCATTCTTTTTTTTGCCGTGATCGGCCGATTTCTCGCGCGCCGCTTCGGCCAGCCCACGGTGCTCGGCGAGTTGTTCATGGGTATTCTGCTCGGCAATGCCGCGTGGTATCTCGAGGTCGACCTTATTACGGTTCTTCGCGAAGGGCCGCGTGTTTTCGAGCTGGTCAGCGCGTCGCTTTCCGGTATATCAGTCCATGAGGTTGCGACCGCCATTTTCGGTGCCGACAAAGGTAACGAGATTGTGCGCATTATCAGCGGACCGCACGGCGGCGAAGTCATGCAGGTTGCCCAGACGGTGGATGTATTCTCCCGCTATGGCGTCATCTTTTTGCTTTTCGTTGTCGGCCTCGAGACAGAAATTTCCGAAATGCGGCGCGTCGGGGCAGATTCGATTCGCGTAGCGGTACTCGGTGTAATCGTGCCGTTTGCATTCGGCTTTGCTGCGGCCGGACTGCTGATGCCCGAGTTGTCCCTGAACTCCATGCTGTTCGTCGCAGCGACGCTGGGCGCGACCAGTGTCGGCATAACTGCGAACGTACTGGTCGAGCTGGGCCGCAACCGTTCCGTCGAAGGACACATAATCCTGGGAGCCGCGATTTGCGACGATGTGCTGGGCCTGATCATTCTTGCCGTCGTTTCCGGGATCATCGTAAGCGGCAGTGTTGACCTGCTGCATATCGGTTTGGTCGTCTTCATGTCAGCGCTGTTCGTTTCCGGTGCGGCGGTTTTCGGCCCGAAAATCGTACAGTTTTCTGCCGCAATCATGGGTCGCCTGGATATCGTCGAAGCAAAAATGTTTACGTCCTACCTTTTCGTCATGGTGCTTGCGTGGATCGCCAATCTCGCGGGACTCGCGACAATCGTCGGCGCATTCGCGGCGGGCGTCGTGCTGTCCGACAGTTATTTCAAGGAATACGAGAAAAGCAGGAAGAACTTTGTCAGCATTCGTGAGCTCATCATGCCTCTCGAAGTCGTTCTCGTGCCGATCTTTTTTATCCTTATGGGCATACAGGTCAAGCTCGAATCCTTTCTCTCGGTACCCGTGCTCTTTGTTGCCGGCGGCTTGTTGATCGCCGCTATTCTCGGCAAGCTCGCCAGCGGCCTGGGTGCCCGCCGCCAGGTGGATCGCCTGGTCATCGGCATAGGAATGATTCCGCGTGGCGAAGTAGGCCTTGTATTTGCCGCGATTGGCCGCGCACTTGACGTGATTGACGATGCACTGTTCTCAGCGATCGTGCTTATGGTTATGGTCACGACACTGATTTCCCCGCCGCTTCTCAAAGCTGCTATCAATCGTCGCGGCTCACGCATGGCCCCGGACTGAACAGCAAGTTTCTCCGATGCCGAAGTCGAGCTGCAAGGAAGTCTATAGCAATGTGATCAGCGCTCTGCTTCTGTCTGATGCTTACTCGCATCCGACCAACGGCATCGAATTACTTGAAACCCATATCTCGTGGGTCCTGCTGGCTGGCGACTACGCCTACAAAATCAAGAAACCGCTGGCGCTGGGCTTCCTGGATTTTTCGACAATCGAAAGTCGCCGTTTCTATTGCGAAGAGGAAATCAGACTCAACCGGACCTGGGCACCCGAAATTTACATCGGTGTCGTGCATATCACGCGGGTTGAAGGCCGGCCAACAATGGGGGGGGACGGCGAGGCGATCGAATATGCCGTGCAGATGCGTCGCTTCGATCAGGTGCTTCGCCTGGATCGGCAGCTGGAAAACGGCCGGCTGAAAACAGAGGACATGCGTGAACTCGGCGCGAACATCGCGGACCGGCATGCCCGGGCAGCAGCCGTTCCGCCCGATCAACGCCAGCGCGCTCTCGATTTGACCGAGTCGCAGATGTGGGACAATTATTCCGCGCTTCATTCAGTCGTTGGCGAAAAATTGCTGTCATCTTTGCAAGAGTGGACGCAGATGCAGCTGCAAGTGCTTCGTCCCCTCATTCACGAACGTTTCGATCGCGGTTTCTATCGGGAATGCCATGGCGATTTGCACCTCGCCAACCTGGTGCGATTGCCGGGTGGCATTACAACTTTCGATTGCATCGAATTCAGTTCCGATCTGCGAAACATCGACGTGGCCTGCGATATTGCATTTCTCGTCATGGACCTCGAGTCGAGAGGCCGCGACGATCTGGCCGCACATTTCATCAATCGATACCTGGAGAAAAGTAACGATTACAAAGGCATACAGCTATTCGATCTGTACTTTGTCTACCGTTGCCTTGTAAGGGCGAAAGTAGCGGCGATTCGCGCCGGTGAGCGCGACGACGATGAATCGGGACAAAGGGATCTTGCGGATGTTCGCCGCTACTGTGAAATGGCGGCGCGACAGACGAGTCGGCCCAGACCTGTTCTCGTCCTAATGCACGGTTTGTCAGGCTCCGGGAAGACCTGGATTTCCGAGCGCCTGATGGCCGGGCTGCCGGCGATACGCATTCGCTCGGATCTGCAGCGGAAAAGCCTTTTCGGAATGCACGAGCTTGAGAAAAGCGGATCGCCGGTCGCGCAGGGAATCTACGCGCCCGAGGCTGATGTCGCTGTCTATCGGCGCATGTCGGAGCTGGCGGAAACAGTGCTGTGTTCAGGGCACAACGTGATCCTCGATGCGACCTATCTGCACCTCGCTGATCGCGAGAACGCGATCGAAATCGCAAGGGCGAGTGGAGTCTCTGCCGTTATCGTTCAGACACGCGCGCCAGACGACGAGCTGCGGCGGCGTATCGCGAGCCGGGCGCGCCGCGGCAGCGATGCGTCCGAAGCAGACCTGGCCGTGCTCGAGCATCAGTTGCAGTCACTGCAACCACTCACAGATGAAGAACGAAGGCACTCGATCACGCTAGATACTCGTGACGCATACGCGGTCGAAAGGCTGTCACACTCCGTTCGCCGGCTTGCACAGCGAACCGCTCCGGAAGCGTAAGTAGATTCCACGACGTTGCCATCCGGACGCTCGTCTACAATGAAACAGATAAAATCTTCAAGCCCTGTTCTCTCAGCTGCAGGAGTAGAAATAAATGAAGGCGAGCGTAATCGGACCGTCCCTCCTGTCAATAATCGTAATTGCCGTGGCAATACTCGCTGCCGGAAATTCGGCGGCACAGGAAGGACTGAAAGACGCCGTGTCGCGGCAAGTCAGGGCACAGGAAGCCAGCGCCGCAGTTCAGGAGCGCATCAATGCGCTAGACGACCAGACGCGCGAGATGCTCAACGAGTACCGGCAGACCATGTCGCAAGTTGCGGATCTCGAAGCGTACAACCAGCAACTCGAACGTCTCGTCGCATCACAGAATGTCGAGCTGGCGGATTTCGAGCGACAGTTCACGGACATCGAAACGACCAAGCGGCAGATACTGCCGCTCATTCTTCGCATGCTTGAAGTGCTAAGGGAATTCGTCGCCGTGGACATGCCATTCCTCCCGCTGGAGCGCAAGCTGAGAATCTCCGAGCTGCAGAACCTGATGGGTCGTCCCGATGTACCGACGTCGGAAAAGTATCGCCGTGTAACCGAGGCATATCAGATCGAGCTCGAATACGGCCATACGATCGAAGGCTACCAGGGAGAGATCGATATCGGCGGCGAAACCCGTACGGTGGCATTCCTGCGCTATGGCCGTCTCGGTCTTTACTACATGACGCTCGACGGCATCGAGATCGGGCAATGGGACAAAGAGTCGGATAGCTGGCAGAAACTCGATGACGACTATCGCCAGTCCATGGATCGCGCAATGCGCATTGCACGCAAGCAACTACCGCCGGACCTGACGCGTTTGCCGGTGCGTGCTCCGGAGGACCGAACATGATATTCAAAAATCGGTGTACGGGAATTCTGCTCGTCTCGTTGCTTGCGATCGGCTTGCAAATGGAGGCGTGGGCGTCGCCGGAGCAGGTTGACGCTCTGGTGAAAAAAGTGCGTGAAGAAGCCCTTATGGATGCCGCGCACGACCAGGAGCGTGTAGAGCGATTCCTCAGTGAACAGGCGGCGCAGCGGAAGCTGCTGCAAGACGCAAAAGCTCAACTTGCCGCCGAGAACAAGCGTGCGGACACGCTCAGAAAAAGCTACGAGGATAACGAGAAGACACTGACGGAATACGAAATCGAACTGCGCGAACGGGCTGGCGACCTTAACGACCTGTTTGCTATCGTCAGGCAGGCCGCATTGAATGCGAACGGTATTCTCGATACATCGCTGGTCGCCGCCGAGCATCAGGACCGCTCAACTTTTCTGAGTGATCTTGGTAAGGGAGAAACACCGCCGTCGATCGAGGACATCAAGGAGCTGTGGACGACCGTGCTGACCGAAATCAGCGAGTCGGGCAAGGTCGTTCGTTTCAACGCCACTGTCATTAAGCCGGCCGGTTCGGAGGGCGTTCAGCAGGTAACCCGCGCCGGCGTCTTCAATGCGGTCAGCGACGGAAAGTTTCTGAGTTATCTTCCGGATTCCGGGAAACTGGTCGAGCTCAGCAGGCAGCCCGCGGCACGATTGCAGCGCCTCGCTCGAGGGCTCGAAGCCGCCGACAGCGGCTACCAACCGATGGCAGTCGACCCGTCGAAGGGTGCAATTCTGAAAGTGATGGTCCAGTCGCCGGACCTTGCCGAACGACTGCAGCAGGGTGGCGGAATCGGTTATCTGATCCTGTTGCTCGGTGCACTGGGTATTCTGATCGTCATACGCCGGGCTATCGGCCTGATGTTCGCCCGGCGCGGCATCGAAGCGCAGGCGAAGGCCCGCGACGTCAATCTGAAGAACGCGCTCGGACGTCTGAAGCAGATCGCGGCCGAGATGAAGTCCACCAACCTCGATGCGATGGGTCTGCGCATGGACGAGCAGCTTGCAGCCGAAAGTTCCTTGCTGAACCGGGGTTTGCCGACCGTAGCCGTGCTTGCTGCCGTCAGCCCGTTGCTCGGACTGCTCGGCACAGTGACCGGCATGATCGAGACATTTCAGTCGATCACCCTGTTCGGTACCGGTGACCCCAAACTGATGTCCGGCGGCATTTCCGAGGCGTTGATTACGACACAGCTCGGACTCTCTGTCGCGATTCCACTGGTGCTGTTCCACAGCCTGCTCGCCGGCCGTGCGAACCGGCTGGTAGAGCAGCTCGGCAAGTTCAGCAGCGATCTCGTAACGGGCCGTGAGCTGGGCTAGTTACAGCGACGGCCTCGCTACCCTGTTCGAACAGGGTGGCCTGATTCTTTGGGCAATTCTGTTCTCATCCGTCCTGCTGTGGGTGCTGATCATCGAGCGCTACTGGTTTCACAGGTCGCAATTGCCAGGTATTCGCGCAGGACTTCGTCGCGAATGGGACGCGCAATCGGCGGATCTTACGCCCTCATTGAAGTATCGGCGAATCGAGGCTCTGGTGAGTGAAATCCGCGCCGAGTCCAACCGCAACATCCTGGCGTTGCAGGCATTGATCAGCATCCTGCCGCTGCTGGGTCTGCTCGGAACGGTCTCGGGAATGATCAAGGTCTTCGAGGTCATCACGGTCTTCGGGACCGGCAACACGCGCGGCATGGCATCCGGTATTTCGGAAGCTCTCGTTACTACCATGGCCGGACTTTTTACTGCTCTGTCCGGTTTGTATTTCGTATCCGATCTTGAAAGTCGTGGCGATGAAGTCGCCAGGCATCTCGAAACGGAACTCGTGGAGGACCACTGATTGGCTACCAAAGACCATTTGAGATCCGAAGCCGGGCCGACCGCGATGAATATCACGCCATTGATCGACATGGTATTCATCCTGCTGATCTTCTTTGCCGTCAACGCGTCGTTCATCAAGGAAGCCGGCGTGGAGATAGAACGGCCGAGCGCCAATAGTGCCGTAACACAGGAACAGGCGAATATCATGATCGCCGTAACCGAGAACGGCGAAGTATGGGTCGACCGGCAAAGAGTCGATCCGCGGAGCGTACGCGGTCATGTCGAAAGATTGCATGCCGAAAATCCCGAAGGCGCCGTGGTTATTCTTGCTGACGACAAATCCCAAACCGGCCTGGTAATCGAGGTGCTCGATCAGGCGCGGCTGGCTGGCGTCGAGAACGTCGCTGTTGCGGCGACACCGGACGGCATGTGAAGCGGGAGCGTGTGCTTCGTTTCCCGACGATCGTGATCGTCGCGATGCTGGTGAATGCGCTCATGTTCGGTGTCATACAATACATGGTCATCAACCGGGATCTGCGACTTGGTGACACTACCAATTTCGACATCGCGAATTTCATTCGGATGCAGGAGCAGTCCCGTGAAGTTCGTTCGCGTCGCGATCCGAAGGCACCCGAAAAGCCCGACATGGAAGCGCAGCAGGATATCAGTCGTCTCGTCAGCGCAACCAAGGGTGGCGGAGTCGGTGGATTGGCTGTCAATCTGCCGAGCATCGATATCGATGTGGATGTCGGCGGCGGAGTTCAGATTGCGAGGGAATTGACGCCGCTGGTCCGCGTTCCACCCGAGTATCCGGAACGGGCACGAATTTCGATGGTGCAGGGCGAAGTGCTGCTTCGTTTTACCGTGACTGAAACCGGATCGGTCGCCGACCCGGAAGTCATGCGCTCCGATCCACCCGGCTATTTCGATCGCGCTGCAATACGTGCCGTGTTGCGCTGGAAATACCAGCCGCAACTCGTCGACGGTCGCCCCGTCAGCGTCATCACCTATACGCGGATCGTCTTCAAGATGGCGGAGGGCCAGTGATGATGCGCTGCCTGCCGGTATTGCTAGCAGTCCTGCTGTTATCCCTGAATTCGCCTGCGTCGGCGCAGTCGGTGACCAAGAACACGTTTCGTGCCATCGAGCACGTGCAGGAGTTGATGGAACAGGAGCGCTACAAGGAAGCGTTGGTCCTGCTCGATGCGCTGGTGATCGAAACCCGGAACATTCCTTACGACTACGCACTCGCAAACCAGTACCTCGCGCATACCAGCGTCATTCTGGATCAGCCGGTCAAGGCGCGGAAAGCGCTCGAATCCGCTCTGGGTGTCGAAGGAATACCGGAAGACATGCGCATCGATCTCAAGCTCTTTTATGGAACAGTTCTGCTGGGCCAGGAAGAATATGCGTTGGCCACGAAGGCGCTGGAAGAGTGGCTGGCGGCCGCGGTCGCGCCGAGGGTCAAGCAGATTTTCACCGTGTCCTACGCGAACTACATGAGCGGTTCGCTCGGGCGCGCTGAAGAACTCATGGCAAGGACATTCGGTGCGTCCATTCGTTCCGAAATACCGGATTCGTGGTTTCAGCTGTACTACAGGATTCTTTTCGATCGCAAGAAGTACCCGGAAGCGGAGAGACTGCTGTTCGAGTTGCTCGCGCGGGATCCGTTGAGTGAACAGTATTGGCGGCTGCTGGCGAGCCACTATCTGCAGCTGGAAGAAAGCGGCGACGCGCTGGCCGCGATCATGCTGTCGTACTTCAACGGACTGGTCGCGGATCCGGATGACCTGAAGCGCATTATTTCGCTGTACGGTTTTATCGACGTACCCGAAAAAGCCGCGGTGCTCATGGAGGAATGGCTTGCCGAAAAGAAAATACCGCAAGATGCCGACGCGCTGAAACAACTCGGCAATCTCTGGCTGCTTGCGCGCGAACGCGACAAGGCCAAAATTGCGCTCGAGCAGGCAGCCAGCACATCGGCAGATGGCCGGACCTTCCAGATGCTCGGTGGCATCTACTTCGAGGATGAAGACTGGGCCAAGGCACACTCCGCCTATCAGAGCGCATTGCGAATCGGCGGACTCGAAGAGCCGCTCAGGGTTTCCCTGCTCTCCGGCATATCGGCGTATCGCGCCGGCCTTACCCTTGAAGCGAGGTCCGCTCTGCAGGAAGCCGCGAAGTCGAGCCGCTACAAATCGCAGGCCGAAAGCCTGCTGCAGCGCCTCGACGACGCCTGACGGCAGCAGAGATCCCTCTGCGCTACGCGCCCTGCTTTGTTGATGCAGGTCTCAGTTCCGTGCCGAAGCCGGCCATACACATACCGGCTGTGAGTTTGATCACACCGGTGACCGACTGCCTGCGCTATTTGTCAACCGTCAAACGCAGACGGTGTGACGAATATGCAGCTCGACAACATCATCGCCTTTCCGCTCAACCGCCGCAGCCGGATCAACGTCTGTCCTCATTGCGGTACGCGGAGCAACGTCTGGCAGATCGGTCGCCTGCTCTGGGGTTATTGCGACGAGCATGAGTTGCGCTGGGTCGTCGCCGATTACCACAACGTCACGCGTGCAACCATAAACCACCGCGAGCTGCGCAGGGGACTCGAGTTTCTTTCTTCATTCGCCGAAGTCTCCACCTGACAGCGCAGTCGCCGCAGTGAGTAATCCTCTGCTAAGCTCTTCCCCGATACAGTTCGGGGGATCAACATGGCAGAGTTTCAGCACATTTCCTGGGATGACGTAGAACTCGAGACCGTCAACCCGCACATGCAGCGGCGCATCGTTACCGGGGAGCGCCTGACCGTTGCACGCATTTACTTCAAGGATGGTTTCCTGGTGCCGCTGCACAGCCATGAGCACGAGCAGGTTACCCAGGTCATTTCGGGCAGCATGCGATTTCGCATCGGCGCGAACCGCGAAAGAACCGTCAAGCTCGGGCCGGGCGACGTCATCGTCATTCCGTCGAACGTGCCGCACGAGGCGTTGTCCATAGGCGATGTCGAGGAGATGGACACATGGTCGCCGCGCCGCGACGACTGGCTGAACAAGACCGACGACTACCTGCGCAAGTCCTGACCCGCCTTTGAAAATGGGGCCTGAAAATGGGGCCGGATACATTTTTTGTTGATGAAAAATGTATCCGGCCCCATTTTCAAAAAATGTATCCGGCCCCATTTTCAGGCCGGCCATATTTTCAATATTCACTGCGTGTCCCGCAAAGATTTACAGGGTGGCCTTCGCCCCTACTACGATTTCGCGCAGCCGCGTTGAGGCATTGATGCAGCCGGATTCAGGCACGGTTCACCTATTTTTCAGCTTTGGTTAAGAGGCCTGAGGCTATCCTGCAGTCGAAAGTGACCGGCAATCCATGCAAGTCGTCTGGTTGCCGCACAGGACAGGAGGTCAATATGGATATCGTGATAGCAGCAGAAAAACCGAGCATCGCCGGTCTTTTGAGCAAGCACCTGCGGTTGCCGGTGAAAGAGCAGGATATCCGGGTTCACGCCAATCCGGATGAGACAGGCAGTTTCCTGGTCAACTGGCGCCTGAACCGCTACGTGATGGCACCGGACGGAACACTGGCGCTGCGTTGCATCCGCCAGTCGTGAACGGTGAGGCTGCCGTTCGTCAGTTGCTGCGCGCCGGCAGCGACTGTACGAACGGCGTCACGCCGACCGCGGCATAGAGTTCGTCCGGCCGGTACAGGTAACCGCCCTTGATCACCGCCACAGCCCGCCGGATCGCGCTGATGTCTTCGAGTGGATTGCCATCCAGCAATACCAGGTCGGCCTCCTTGCCCACTCTTATCGAGCCGCTGCGGTTCGCGGCACCGACCACGGCAGCCGAATCCAGCGTTGCGATACGCAATACCGCGGCATGCGGAATGCCGGCCTCCGCATAGACTTCGAGCTCCCGGTGGATCGTGAATCCCGGCAAGCTGTCGCTGCCAGGCACGATCCGGATACCTTTGTCGTAGAGTTTTCTCAGCATCTTCATCGCGTTGAGCTGCGACTTCTTCCATGCAGCCTCATTGCTTTCGTTGATCTCGAATTCCGGATTGTAGAGACTGCGGCTGACGGACAAGGGCAGGTGCTCGACAATGGCGGCGAAAGTAGGATCGGGCTCGCCGGCTTTGTGGACCAGTTGCGTATCGAAAATAGCGGCTGTCGGATCTATGACGACGTCACGTTCCTTAAGCAATTTGAAAAATGCCTCGGCTTCCGCGCCATCGAGATCGAGCTCGCCGGCTTTGTCGCCGTAAAGCGTAAAGCGAATCTGCTGCCGTGTGTCTTCGCGATCGCCGGCGAGGAAATTCAGGAACACCATGTTGATGTGCTGGATTTCGTCATAGCCGGCGCGCACTGCCTGTTCCGCCGACATGAACGCCGGGATGTGGCCGGACAGGCGCATGTTGCGCGCGTGCGTGCGTTTGGCGATGGGTTCCACCCAGGCCGGATCGATCGAGCTGTACAATTTGATCTGTATGTAACCGCGATCTGCATACCAGTCCACCCGATCGAGCGCTTGCTGCAATGTTTCTACGGTATCGCCGGTTGCATAAGGGCTTGCCTTGTCGATGAAACCGGAGCGGTAAGTGTGCGGGCCGATGACCGCACCGGAGGCAAATTTCTCCGTCATTTCCATCATCCTGTCGTGTACGTTACCGACGTCGCGCACACTGGTGATACCACCGGCGATATTCAGAATCCCTTCGGATATGCCGAAATGACCGTGCATGTCCCACAGGCCCGGCATCAGCGTCTTACCAGTGCCGTCGATGACCATCGCATTGTCTGCCGCCACCGGCGCATTCGATAATTCCCGGATGTGTCCGTTAGCAATCACTACATTCTGACTTTTCCGCAGCGAACCGTTTTCGACGTCGACGACGTCGACGTTCCGGATAATCAGAGGCTGTGCCAGTCGGTTCGACAGGCCGGGTGAAATCTCCTCGAAGTATGTCGCTTCGGACTTCGATTGCTCGGCGCTGAGAAGTTCCAGCACATCTTCGCCGAATCCTTTCCGGGCCATGCCCATGAAGCCGCCGAAATCGAGCGCGAAAACCTGCAGATCCTGATCCATCCACACATAGGATGGCGTGAAACCGATGCCCGCAATGCTGTACAGCGATACGACAGCATCACCCGGGTCCCCGCCGACAGTGAGTTCCTTGACTTTCCTTACGGTTGCCGTCCCGGACGGAATCAGCTCCTGTTGCCCGTCGATATTTTTCAAAGCCGCGCGTACAAGTGCACCGATGGATTCGACCGAACCCATCTCGTTCGGCAAGTAGATTCCACCGGCAGCAGCGCTCGTCGAGCCGCTTTCACCAACACTCTTCCAGCTCGCCACGCCATCAACGATCGAGAAGGATTCGTCGATAGGCGCGCCGAAAGGCGAGGTACCGGTAATGCGCTGGCTCCTGGTAAGTCCGTTCGCGTCAAGCTGCAGCTCGTCCTTCACTGTGTATTCGCGATTGTTCCAGTGCACGAACAGGTCGGTACTGATGCGGCCATCGCCGGTTCGCACGACACGGTGCCGGCCTGCCGGCGTGCCTTCGGAAACCCACTCGTATTCGGCGATTTCGCCGACAGGATCTCCGCTGGCTACGTGAGCGCTCTCGTCGCCGGTGTTGTTCTTTCCGCAGCCGGCCGCGATAGCGGCCAGCAAAATCGAAAACACACTCTTCGTGTAAACCATTGTCTTCATGATGTTTTCCGGGATAGGTGAGGATGGCGCACAGACATTGTGCACGGCACTCTAGCATTGAGTGCCACGGTAGTTGCAAGGCCCACAATATGCGAATCCACTGGCATTTGCCTGTAATCTCTCAGTACCTTTGGAATAGAACCCGGAGCTTCTTTTGGTCTCGAATTCGTCCCAGGATCTTGATCTTCATCCCGTTGCCGATTTCGCGCTGGATGACCAGGTCCCTGTTATAGACATCTCCGGGCTCGTGAGTGCCGGCGACGCTCGTGATGCGATCGCAAGTCCTGCGGTCGATGCCATCGCCAGGGCGAGCCGGGAATGGGGCTTCTTCCAGGTCGTCAATCACGGTGTTGCCGATCAGCTTATCGAGGACGCCTGGTGTCAGACGCGCCGGTTCTTTGCATTGCCGGACGACACCAAGCAATCGATCCTGCGCACCCGCGAAAACCCCTGGGGGTATTACAACAACGAGCTGACGAAGAACCAGCGCGACAAGAAGGAAGTATTCGATTTCACGATGCCGGGCGTCGACCCGATCTACGGCTGCGAGAATCGCTGGCCGCATGTCGATGGGGAGTTCAAAGAGATCATGCTCGCGTATTTCGAGGCTTGCGCGGCACTGTCGCTGAAACTGCTGGAAGCATTCTGTGTCGGCCTGGATCTGCCGCCCGACTACCTGCACAACGATTTTGTCGGCACACACACGGGTTTCCTGCGGCTCAACTGCTATCCGGTGCGTGATCCACTGGAGAAATCGAGCCTTGTGCACAAGCCGATTGCGGACAGGGGCGTACATCATCATACCGATGCCGGTGCGCTGACCGTATTGCTGCAGGACGAAGTCGGCGGTTTGCAGGTGCACAAGGACGGCCAGTGGTACGGTGTGTTGCCGACCAAAGGCGCGTTTGTTATCAACACCGGCGACATGATGCAGGTCTGGTCGAACGACTATTACCGTGCAGCGATGCATCGCGTTCTGGCCATGCAAAACCGGGATCGCTATAGCCTGCCGTTTTTCTACAACCCCGCGGCAAGCACCCGGGTAAGCCCTTTGCCCTGCACGATTTCGGCTGCTCGGCCAGCTGCGTATACAACGATTCAATGGGGCGAATTCCGCGGCAAGCGTACCGACGGAGATTACGCAGATTACGGCGCCGAAGTGCAAATCGCGCAATACCGGACCGGCGACCAGGCATGAACAGTCCCGTAAAGCGCAGCATGCGTCGGCACTCGCAGGGAAAAGTGCCGGTCGACGGACTGCAGGAGGTCATGCGTTACCTGCAGTCTACGGAGTGCAATCCAGCGACCATCATCGAAACGGACGGCAAAGCCATCGTGCTCGACCTGTCCGCGCAAAGCCGAATGTTCGGCAAGCCGCTTCGTGGACTGAGTGTCAACGAGCTTGGCAGCCTGATCGACAATGCGATGCGGGCCGCTGGCACGGGATACAGTTTTGGCCGCTATGGCGAGGATCGCGAGCTCTACAATAACGAGAATTTCGCCGGCGGTGACTCGAACGAGAGCCGTACGGTGCACATGGGCATCGACCTGTTCTGCGTTGCGGGCACGAGGGTTTGTACGCCGCTCGATGGCGAGATCGTCATCGTCGCCAACAATAAACTGGAACTGGATTACGGACCGATGCTGGTTTTGAAGCATCGGGCAGGGCAGAGCGTATTTTATTCGCTGTACGGGCACCTGAACCTGAACAGCATTTCCGAATTGCGTGAAGGACAGGCGGTCGGCGCCGGTGATCCGCTGGCATTGCTCGGAAGCCCGCCGGAGAATGGCAACTGGCCGCCGCACCTGCATTTTCAGCTGATCGTCGACCTGCTCGGTCTGGGTAAGGACTTTCCCGGCGTCGCTTTCAAGAGCCAGTGTGATTTCTGGCTGACATTGTCGCCGAGTCCCGCACGTTTCTTTCCCGAGGCCTCTACGGCGAAACTGAATGCCAACCAATAAGAAAAGGAGCGACGTTTCATGACCTCATTGCACCTGCTTGACTTCATTGCCATGGGTCTCTACTTCGCCGTGCTGCTCTGGATAGGCGTACACGTCGCGCGTACCGCCGCTGGCAGCGAGGGCGACGGCGAAAGCGAGTCCTTTCTTGCCGCCGGCCGCGACATGAACCTGGTCCAGACGACGTCGAGTACCGCCGCGACGGATCTCGGCGGCGGATTCAGCATCGCCATGGGCGGCCTGGGATTCACGCTGGGCATTTCAGGGTCATGGCTGATCGCTGTTTCGGGGCTGAGCATCGTCATGGTGTCGTTCCTGATGGTGCCGAAGGTCAAACGTTGGGCCGACAAGGTCAAAGGCCTGACTACCGGTGACCTGTTCGAGTCGCGATTCGACCGGCGTACCGGCACGCTTGCCGCCGTCGTCATCGGCCTCGCATGGTTCACTTTTGTCGGTGGCCAGATCATCGCCGGTGGCAAACTGCTGCAGGTCACGCTCGAAATGAACCTCACGCTGGCGGTCGTGCTGTCCGGCGCAATTATTCTCGCGTACACGGCACTTGGCGGCCTCAAGGCGGTGATCTACACCGACGTGTTCCAGATGTTCGTGCTGATGATCGGCATAATTTTCATCGCGGTACCGATAGGTCTTTACAAGGTCGGTGGCTGGGATGGCATCGTTGCGCATTTCAGCGCGGCCCCTGAAACGGCGAGCCTGGTCGACTGGACGGCGGTCAGCTGGAAACAGATGGTTGGCTGGTTTTTCGCGATCTTCCCGATCTGGTTCATCTCGATTGCGGGCATGCAACGCATCATCGCGGCACGCGATGAGAAGACCGCGCGCCGCGCATTCCTGCTGACCGGTGTGCCCATCGAGTGGCCTCTGTTCGCGATCGGCAGCACACTGATCGGACTCATCGCGCGCATGTTGTTTCCGGATCTCGCCGATGCGGAGCTCGCGACGCCGACCGTCATAATGGAGCTGCTGCCGGCAGGGCTCACCGGTATAGTCATTGCCGCCTACATCGCCGCTGTCATGTCTTCGGCAGACTCCTGCCTGATCGGTCCGGTCGCGATCTTCACCAACGATGTGTACCGCAAACACCTGAAACCCGATGCCAGCGAGAAGTCCCTGGTCAACGTAGCGCGAACCTCGACGATCGTTCTCGGCGTGCTGGCTATAGGTATCGCTTACCTGGTTCCCAACGTGCTGGATCTCATTCTGTACGCATACACTTTCGGCGCCGCCGGTATTTTCTTCCCGATGCTGGGCCTGCTCTTCTGGCCGCGTACTACCGCGAGCGGCGCCTTCTGGAGCATGCTGGCCGGCGGCGGCCTTGCTATCGGGTGGACCATTGCGGGCGAACCCTATGGATTCGCGGCATCCTACGCCGGCTGGGTTGTCGGCTTGCCGGTGCTCGTCGTGGTCTCATTAATGACCGAGCACAGCAAGGACGAAGATCTGCAGATGTTTCAGTGAACTACGAGCTATCAAACGTCATTGCGAGCGCAGCGAAGCAATCTCTACAATCTCGCCAATGCGCCGCGCGATTGCTTCGTCGCTCCGCTCCTCGCAATGACGGCAACGGCCGGTTCCGTTATGGGTCGAAATTCGTATCAATAGGAGAATGCTTGTGCAGCTAATTGGAATGCTCGACTCGCCTTTCGTACGGCGTGCTGCCATTACAGCGCAGTTTCTCGGACTGGCCTATGAGCACCGGCCGCTTTCGGTGTTTCGCAACTACGACGATATCCGCAAAATCAATCCGCTGGTCAAGGTGCCGACGCTGGTTTGCGATGACGGCGTGGTGTTGGTCGATTCGACCCTGATCATCGACTACTTCGAAAGCATCGGTCCGGCCGAGCGCAGCCTGATGCCGGCGGATCCGGCCGCAAGACGAAGGGTTCTGCAGCTGGTCGGCATCTCACTGATAGCAATGGAGAAAACCGTGGCTTTTATCTACGAGACGAAGCAGCGGCCGATCGAACTGCAGCACGAACCGTGGATTGTGCGCGTCGACCAGCAGCTTGCCGGTGCATTGCATCTGCTGAGTGAACACGTTGCCAACGGCAAGCGCTGGCTGGCCGGCGCACGTATTACGCAGGCCGATGTCAGTGTGGCGGTGGCGTGGCGATTCGTCCGGCACATCCGGCCGGAAGCAGCGCCGCTCGACGAATTCGAGGGGTTGGCGCGCTTCGGCGAAAAAGCAGAAGCCCTGCCGGAATTCCTCGCCTGTCCGTTTGAATAATGCAAATCAAATCAGCAGGCCGATGCAAAGGTAGGCCGCGACGCTGATGACGCCGATCACCAGCGCGTATGGTAATTGCGTGCGGATGTGATCGATGTGGTCGGATGCGGCGCCGGTCGACGCGAGAATCGACGTATCCGACAGCGGCGAGCAATGGTCGCCGAACACGCCGCCGCCTGCGACCGCGGCCACGGTCGCATAGACCACGGTATCCAGCGTATTGCCGCTGAACGTCAACGCCATCGGTACCGCGATCGGCATCATGATTGCGAAGGTGCCCCACGAGGTGCCGGTCGAGAAGGCAATCGACGCAGCTATCAGGAACGTGAGCATCGGTAACAGGCCCGGCGTAAGCCAGCCTTCTGTCTGCGCGACTATGTAGTGCGCCGTGCCCATCGCTTTCGAAAGGTCGTTCAGCGCATAAGCGAAAGCGAGAATCACAATGGCAGGCATGACGCCTTTCACGCCGGCCATTGCCGTGTCCATAATGTCGGACAATGGAATGCCCTGGATGCGCATGATGCTGGCGGCGACGATGACCGACAGCAGGAACGCCTCCATCGTCAGCGCAGACGAGGTCACGAAGAACGAGCCAAGCGCGACGCCGATGACGATCAACACAGGCAATACGAAGTTCCAGAACAGACTGGTATTTATGCCTTCGTAGGCTTGGATGCCGGTCAGTTCTGCAGACATCAGTGGTTGTGCACCGTCGCGCAGGACTTTGCCGGTGGTCAGTGCTCTTTCTTCGGCCGCTTTCATCGGCCCGAATTCCGGAATGAGCTTCGCGGCAATCATCCCGACCATGACGACCGCGAGAATCGAATAGACGTTGTAGGGAATCGCGTACAAAAATACTTTCATCGCGGCCGTATCGTCGACGATCGGTCCCATGCCGATCAGCAGGCCGGTGATGAATACGGCCCAGCCGGTAATCGGCACCAGCACACTGACCGGCGCGGAGGTGGAATCGGCTATATAGGCAAGTTTTTCGCGGGAGACTTTGAAGCGGTCCGACAGCTCGCGCATCGTCGAGCCGACAAACAACGGACTGAAGTAGTCGCTGAAGAACACGAACATGCCCATGATCCAGGCGGCGAGCTGCACGCGCACACGGCTCATATTGAGGCTTTCAACCCAGGCGCTGAAGTTGCGAATGGCACCGGTGCGCTGAAAGAACGCGATCGTGATGCCGATAAAGAGTTCGAGCAGGAAAATCCAGGAGAAGGCGGTCGTACCCAGCGAATTCTTCAGCAAATTCGGAAAACCCATCAGGCCCTGGCCGGCGGCAAAGACGCCGACCATGCAGGCGACGGACAGTGCGAACACGGTGTTCCTCGTAAGGAACGCCAGCACGATTGCCACACTTGCCGGTAACAGCGACAAGACCCCCAGCGATTCTGCTTCAGCCACGGACTGCTCCCCGATGTTTTCGTTTTGTCAGCCAGTCCACGCTGAAAGTACAGGATTTGACATCAGCTTACACTTCGGCCATTCCGCGGCGCCGCTCCAATGCGGCGATCGCGTGAAATCCGATGCGCCGCAGCGGCTCCGGCGGCATCCAGCTGGCGCTGCCGAACAATGCCTGCATGTCCGGAATTTCCCGTCCGAAAACACTATCGACCAACAGCCTGCCGAACAGCGTTCCTTTGACGACGCCACCACCGTTGCACCCGGCGGACACGTACAGATCCGGGCCGACCTGGCCCCACAGGGGCGCGCCGTTGTAAGTGAAGCCGGTAGCTCCCGACCACACGTACGCGAA
The DNA here is from genome assembly GCA_029865385.1 of Gammaproteobacteria bacterium. Taxonomy (GTDB): domain Bacteria; phylum Pseudomonadota; class Gammaproteobacteria; order Steroidobacterales; family Woeseiaceae; genus JAKEGN01. The sequence goes on along the minus strand of JAOUGX010000013.1, from coordinate 764 downwards.
ATCGGGCTGACCGAGCTGTGGAAAACGCCGCGAAAGATTGTCCGCGAGCTTGCCTTCGATCAATTGCCTGTCGGCCTCGCGTTCATATCCGTAAAAAGACCGTATCAGCAGGCGATTATCCAGGGTGCGGCGCAGCGTGCTGCCCAGTCGGTGCGCCGGCAACAGTCCCCAGCTGGATTCGCTGCCAAGAGTTGCGAGCATTTCGGGCGGCAAGGGTTCGGTCAGTGCCGCGTAGGTGTACATTGCCACTACTCGCGACGCACCGACGCCGAGTCCTTTGCTGAACGCATTGTTCGCAAGAATGACTCTGACCGCGCGAACCTCGGCCTGCGGCGTTGTCAACAACCAGGAATCACGTTGCCGGGTGAGGCGCGTGACCGGCGTGTGTTCACAGATCCTTACCGATCGCGGCAGCTGTCGTGCGAGGCCACGGATCAGTGCGGCGGGCTGCACCAGATAGCAGTGCGGCGAATACAGGCCGCGTTGATAGAAGCGACTGCCGATTCTTCTCTCGAGCTCGCCCCGTTCGAGCAACTCATACGGCAGATTCGCTGCATCGAGGAAAGCCTGGTATTGGTCGAGTGCCCGCCGGCCGCTGTACCCGGCAGCGGCGCGATAAGTGCCGCTTCGGATCAAGTCGCAATCTATCGCTGCAATGTCCGCGATTTCCCGCATTTCTTCCATTGTCTGCGCTATCAGCTGATTGCAGCGGCGCATGCGCTCGACCTGCTGCGCATCGGCGTCGTTGGCCAGCGATATCTCCA
>JAOUGX010000080.1 GCA_029865385.1 Gammaproteobacteria bacterium | reverse complement strand
TAGTAACGTGCCTGGATTCAAACTAATAAAGATCAATTCGCACCTGTCATTGCCTTCGTTCCGTAGCACGGCAATTCATCGTGCGGCTAAAATCAAATCACTAAAGATCAATTCGCACCTATCATTGCCTTCGTTCCGTAGCACGGCAATTCATCGTGCATCTAACGCCAGCTTACTAAAGATAAATTCTCACCAAACATCCTCGCCTGTCCTACGATCGAGGGAGAATTTGGGGTGGACGATGGGACTCGAACCCACGACGACCGGAATCACAATCCGGGGCTCTACCAACTGAGCTACGCCCACCATTGTTCTTAAAAGCAAATTTCAAGCGTTGTTCTCGAATCTACGACCTGGTCAATCTCGGCCAGTCGTTTGACACCCGATATTCTGCACCACGGAGCAGTTTTCAACTACTTATTCTATGTCTCCGCACCTCCAGGTGTCGAAATGGCGCGCCCGGCAGGAATCGAACCTGCAACCTCCGGCTTAGCTTACCCTCTACCGCTTTAGCGGCCCCGCAACTGCAGGTTTGTGGTCTGGACTATCTCTTCACCGTCTCAGGTGCCACACGTATAGTCTCTACGGAACCCCTCCACGACAGATAGTAATCCGTCGCTCGGATTCGCCACTACACGCTCGGAAAATTTGGTCCCGGCCCTTCGTGGCGACGCGGCTCCAGGCATTGCCGGCCCGAGCCACAGGTTTCCACGGGATTGCCATCAGCATTACCTGTTAAGGTTTCCCCGTTACGGTGCGGTCCACTGCGACGGTTCAGTTTCCCGCCGCAGGCTCCACTGTCAAAGGCCGATGCTCTATCCGATTGAGCTACGGGCGCTCTCTGCAAACCTAAAAAACTCTCCCTGGAAAAAATTGATACCCGAATGTTGGTCGGGGCAGCAAGATTCGAACTTGCGACCCTCTGCTCCCAAAGCAGATGCGCTACCAGGCTGCGCCATGCCCCGCTGCCAATACCCGCACCGCAAGGGCCTGTACTCGTGCTACGGGGCCTGGCGGGGGCACGATGATACGGCCCACCCCCGGGTCAGTCAATTTTGATTCGATTGGCTTTTTCGGCTTGGCCGACGCTTCTGGATGAGGGTCGTGTTTGCTATCTTGCGGCTACGCATTGTGCCTCATCGGCGCCGACTGGAGACATCGTGAAGACCGCTTTCGCCATAGTGCTTTTAGCATTGTCATTGGGTTGCCCGGCAGAGGACAAAGTGCCGGCGCACCCTTACGTCAAATTCGAAACGACCGAGGGCGTAATCGTCGTCGAGCTGGACGGCCGGCGAGCTCCGTTCACCGTCAGAAATTTCCTCTCGCTGGTCGACAGTGGATACTTCGACGGAACGATATTCCATCGCGTCATTCCGGGCTTCATGATCCAGGCTGGCGGATACACGCCGGACCTCAAAGACAAGGAGCCGGATGGCGGCATTCCGAATGAATCGGGAAACGGCCTGCTCAACCGAAGAGGTACCATCGCCATGGCCCGGACCGAGGAACCGCACAGCGCCGTAGCCCAGTTCTACATCAACGTCGCCGATAATGCGTCTCTGGATCCGCAGCAATCCCGTTGGGGCTACGCCGTTTTCGGCGAGGTCATCGAAGGCATGGACATAGTCGATCGCATCGTCGCGAGCCCCACCGGACCCGCCGGCCGGTTCAAGAAAGACGTACCCGTCGTTCCAATCGTCATCAAGAAAGCTCAGCGATTTGACTACGGCACTTAGATTATCGAAAAAGCGCGCAAAGGCCACGCATTCATGACGACACTCTTTATTTCGGACCTGCACCTCGAAAGCGCACGCCCCGATATCGCCGCGCAATTCATTCGGTTTCTCAAGTCCGAGGCCGAGTCCGCTGACGCCCTCTACATTCTTGGCGACTTGTTTGAGTCCTGGGTAGGCGACGACGATCCGGACGAGCACTACGCCGTAATCAAGAAGGCGATTCGGGCGCTTGTTGATTCCGGCACACCCGTTTTTTTCATGCACGGCAACCGGGATTTCATGATCGGAGCCGAATTCGCCGCCGAAACCGGCATCACGTTGCTCACGGATCCTCACCGGGCAAATATCGAAGGCGCCGATGTGTTGCTAAGCCATGGCGATGCGCTTTGTACCGACGACGTTGAATACCAGAAGTTTCGTCTAATGACGCGTAATCCGCAGTGGCAGGCAATGATGTTGCAGAAGTCGCTGCCGGAGAGACAGGCTTTCGCGAAACAGGCGCGGGCCGCCAGCATGCAGCACGGCAAGTCGATCAATCCCGTGATCGCCGATGTCAATCAATCGGCCGTCGAGTCCTTCATGACGAAGCATGGTGCGGACCTGTTGTTGCACGGTCACACGCACCGACCCGCCGTGCATGAATTGACACTCGACCAAAAGCCGGCGACCCGTATCGTGCTGGGCGATTGGTACGAGCAGGGCAGCGTGGTTCGCTGGGATGAAAACGGCCCGGTACTTGCCGTCTTGAAACGGGACCGAGTTCGGGGACAGTGACCCTAATTCGGCTCCCGATCCTTGGATAAACCCCAATTCTCCATTGAATTAGGGTCACTGTCCCCGAACTAGGCCGGTGTGCCGGAATGAAACCTGAATTCAGTATCCGGGGCGGTAATCAGCCTCGCTTCCAGCGCCCGCAATTCGATCAGTCGCCGATCGAACGCATTACTATCCGTGCCGGACTCGGAACGCGCAAGTGCCAGGTAGTGTTCGAAGTGCCGCGCTTCCGACGATAGCAGGCCCAAATAAAATTGGCTCAATGGCGCCGGAAGATGTGGCGCCACAGCGGCGAATCGTTCACAGGAACGTGCCTCGATCAGAGCGCCGATAATCAGCAGATCGGCTAGCCGCTGCGGCTCCCCGTGTCTCGCGCTGTTATGCAATTCGCCGGCGTATCTGGATGCAGACAATCGAGCGAACGGCAGGCGCATGTCGCGCATGATTTTTCGCACCTGTTCAAAGTGCCGCAGCTCCTCTCTCGCCAGGCGCGACATACGATCGACCAGCGCATCTCTCTGTGGATAACGGAATATGATGCCGAGCGCAGTCGACGCCGCCTTCAGTTCGCAGTTTGCATGGTCGGTCAGTAGTTCCGGGAGGCGCCTGCAAGCTTCCTCTACCCATAATTCCGGTGTCGGCGCCTGAAGAAATTCCAGAACGGGACCGATAGTGTTGGCGTCGGTGCTCACGCCAGGCTACAGCCAACCGGCAACTTCAGCCGCACTCTGCAAGCGGTCTTCCGGTTTCTTCGCCATCAGCATGTTCAGCAACGCCTGGTAAACGGCCAAACGGTGCGGCAAGACGGGCACCGGCGCTTCGCTATGCTTGTAGATGATGCCCATCGCATTCGTCCCACTGTAGGGTTTTCGCCCCGTAAGCATCTCGTAGAAGATTACCCCAAGGCTGTAGATATCGCTCCTCGCATCGACGTCATTTCCGCGTCCCTGTTCCGGGCTCATATAATAAGGCGTGCCAAAAATCTCGCCACTGCCGGTAATCTCCTGCTGCAGGCGCATTCGCTTCGCCAAACCGAAGTCGATCAGCGCCAGGCTTCCATCGCCGCGAAGCATGACGTTTCCCGGTTTCAGATCTCGGTGCAGCACACCCACCGAATGCACTTTCGCGAGTCCGCTCGCTATTTGCTTCAGATAGCTGACAGCCTCGGCCTCACTGGTTCCCGAGTCAATTTTCTGTTTGAGATCGCCGCCGGACAGGTACTCCATGACAATATGCGCATGATCATCGCTCACACCCAGGTCATAAATTTTGACTATGTTCGGGTGGTGCAAGTCGGCGATGAGTTCATACTCCTGCAGAAATCTGTCGAATACGCCGATGCCGTCCGCGAGATCAGGCAGCTGTTGAAGCACTTTGAGTATGACCGGCTCGTTGCCCGACTCCCGTTCCGCAAGGTATACCGATGAATGCTCTGTCGCCGCAAGTTTCCTGATGAATCGATAGCCCTTGATAAGCGGGTTTATGCCGGTACTCAGGTCTCCGACAAACAGCGAATCGGTGGAAGAGGTTCGGCGCCGTGCCCGCATGATGTCGCCCAGCCGCACAATCAGCGATTTATGACGGATTTCATCACGCAAGAAGAATCCTTCGGCCTTGAATCGCGTCGCCGTGGACCTGTCCAGTTCGTTCGTTGAGAAAAAAACTACCGGTGGAAAGCCGGTCTTCCTGGCAAAAAGCTTAAGCGTATGCAACGGGTCGCGATCGCCTTGCTGATCGCCAAGCAACACGACATCGTTGCCGGCTCCTGAAAATTCGTCAGGAAGATTGCCAGTTTTCACGGGATCGTATTCTGTAATCACTGCATCCGGCCAGTGAGTCGTCACATGATGCATCAGAAGTTTTCTGAAGTCAGCATGACTGTCAATGATCATGACCTTGATGCTCATGCTGTCGGTATGACCGTATTCCTTCGGGCTTCGGCCCTCGCCGCAACGATTAGCCGGCTCCGCGCAGCACTACATGCCGACTGCAGAATCGGGAAGACTGGTGCTCATGCCGGATTCCGTTGAGGCATTCTCGCTTCCCTTGCTGTGCAGTCTGAGTTCGCGCTTCGCCTTGGCCTGGTCGCTTCGGACTTTTTCGAGATTCTTCAGGTAATCGTCAGTGACCTCTCCGGTTACGTATATTCCGGAGAAGCAGGAGGTATCGAATTCGCGAATTTCGGAGTTGTCGTGCCGCACGGAACGGATCAGGCCGTGCAGGTCAAGATATATCAGCCGGTCGGCACCGATGATTTCCTGTATTTCGGGCACTGTCCGGCCGTTGGCTACCAATTCGGAAACGGCTGGCATGTCGATACCGTAAACATTCGGGTATCGCACCGGCGGAGCAGCGGATGCGAAATAAACCTTTCTCGCACCAGCGTCGCGCGCGATTTTGATGATCTGCTTCGACGTAGTTCCCCTGACGATCGAATCGTCGACCAGCAAGACATTCTTGCCGCGAAACTCGAGATCGATTGCATTCAATTTGCGTCGCACCGAATTTGCGCGCTCCGCCTGTCCGGGCATGATGAAGGTCCGGCCGATGTAACGATTCTTGATAAAACCCTCCCGATACTTGACACCAAGGTGGTACGCCACCTGTCCTGCCGACGTGCGACTGGTATCCGGTATCGGTATTACTACGTCGATGTCGTGATCCGGCCACTCGCGCACGATCTGTCCGGCGAGTTGCTCGCCCATGCGAAGACGCGCTTTGTAAACCGACAGGTTGTCAATAATCGAGTCCGGGCGCGCGAAGTAGACAAATTCGAAAATACACGGTGAATAGCCGGCCGCTTCGCGAAATTGGCGACTGTGCATGACGCCTCCGTTCTCAATAAACACGACTTCGCCGGGCCGGATGTCGCGAATTCGTTTGAATTGAAGGATGTCCAGCGCAACGCTTTCCGACGCGACCATGAATTCAGTACCGGCGGCCGTCTCTCTTTGCCCGATGACAATTGGCCGAATACCATTGGGGTCACGAAATGCAACGATGCCGTGTCCGATGATCATCGCGACAACCGCGTAACCGCCGGAACATCGTTTGTGCACGGCATCGACGGCATCGAATATCTGTTCGGGATCAGGCCGGCCATTGGTGCGACTTTGCAGCTCGTGAGCGAAAACGTTCAGCAGGACCTCGGAATCCGAACCGGTGTTGAGGTGGCGGCGGTCTTCTTTCATCAATAACTCGGACAACTCGCCGTGATTGGTCAGATTGCCGTTGTGCGCAAGACAAATCCCGTATGGCGAGTTCACATAGAAGGGCTGCGCTTCTGCCACTTGCGACCCGCCGGCAGTCGGATAGCGTACGTGCCCGATTCCGACGTTTCCCGTGAGGCGCAGCATGTGCCGATGATGAAAGACGTCCCGCACCAGTCCGTTGCTCTTGCGTACGTTCAGTCCGTCCTTGCCCCAGGTAACGATGCCCGCAGCGTCCTGGCCACGATGCTGGAGTACGGTGAGCGCATCGTATATGGCCTGGTTAACAGGCCTTTTTCCAACAATACCGACAATGCCACACATCAGCTCAAATACCTGATTTTCATGAATTTAACTCTTTTCGGACAGCCTCGCTGTCACCTCGTCAAGCGCTTCCCCGGGCATCAGGATATCGACCCCGCGCGGGGCCATCACGCGAATCCAGTCGGCGACGACCTCGCCGTAGGGAATCAGTGTCGATTTCTGCCACCAGGGGTCGTTGCTGAAGTTGGCATACTCGCCGCCGATGATGAAAACAGCCAGTAGCACCACACCGCGGCAAAAACCGAACATCATGCCAAACACCCGATCGGTACCGCTCAACACGGACAGTCGCACCAGCTTCGAAACTCCCCAGCCGATAAGGCCGCCGAGAGCCAATATAACGGTAAAGACCAGGATACGTCCGAACCAGACCTGCAATTCATCGGAACTGAGCCACGACTCGGACAGGGACCCGGCCTGCCAGCCGAAACGCAGCGCGGCCCAGATCGCGATCAACAATGCGGCTATCGATATCGCTTCTTTGACGAAACCCCGAACGAAGCCAATGATGACCGAAACGACAATGGCGATGGCAATGACTATGTCCGCTACAGGCATCGGCAATGACTTAATTGGGGTCAGGCGAGAGAATTGGCGGGGATTCTAACAGAACACGCGGGCTGCGAGTCACGGCTTGGAAATCCCGCATGGTCACGGATGAGGCACAACCTGCGCGGCGTGGCCGGCCGATTTGAGTTTCGCCGCTACGCCTTCGGCGCTTTCGCGATCCTTCTGCGGCCCTATTCTCACTCGATGCAGTGATCCGTCGACCGTTTTCAGCTGGCTCAAGAACGCCGCGTAACCCTGCTTGCGCAAATCGGCGGCAAGGCGCTCGGCATTGGCCTGGTTGGAAAAACTGCCTAGCTGGACCGCCCACAGGCCGGTCTCGGATTCCGCGCCGGTATTGGCGGTCGGCGCCGGTTTAGTTGTCGGCGGTGGCGTCGTAGTCTCGGTTTTGCCGCCCGATACCGTTGGACTCGCCTCTTTCTGCGCAACCACCGGCTTCTCGGCATCCGTCTGGCTTACCGCGGCCGGAACCGGTTCACTGCGATCGCGCTCCAGCACGATGGTCTGCTGTTTGCGCGCCTCTGGATTCTGGCCCGGCAGTACCAGCGATTCGCTGACCACTTCTGCTTCGTCTGAGGGCCCGTCGAGGAAAACCGGCACGATAATGACCGCGAATACAACCAGTACGATGACTCCGATAATGCGTTCTTTCAATGCTCTGTCCACTGGACTCTCGGATGATGCTTAAAATTCGCTGTTGCGCGGCGTTGGCCCGGATTGGCGGCGCGAGTATAGCGTATCGAGCGCCGGGCCGACCACGTAGAAGGACCCGCACACCAGCGCAATATCGGAATCACCAGCACGGTCCTCCGCGGCACGCAACGCCGAGCCGACGTCGTCGGTAATCAGGCAGGGCTTTTGACAGACTTGCGCAATAACCGAAGCGAGTTCCGATGCTGGTCTGGCACGGCCGGATACCGCCGGAACCGCGATCCACGAGTCTACGACAGGACACAGCGGCCCGATCAATGCTGCTGCATCCTTGTCCTGCAGCATGCCAATAACGGCGACGACTCGACGATTGCCACGAATCACTGACAAGCTCTGCGCCAGTACAGCAGCCGAACCTGCATTGTGTGCGACATCCAGCAACCATTCGCGTCCCGAGAATACGGTTTGCAGACGCCCGGGCAGAACCAGCGACCCGAGGACCTCATTGACAAGGTCTCGCTGCAGTAATTCGTCAAGTCCCAGGGCTTCGAGCATTGCCAGGACCGCCGCCGCATTGTCTATCTGCACGTCCGCGGCCAACGCCGGCCGATTCAGGCCTGCAAGACTGATTCTCCGGCCTTCCCAGGTCCACGTTCGCTGCTCCCCGCCCGCCCGCCTGGCCCGGAAATCCGTTCCTGCAACCAGCAGGTTTGCGCCAACCTCGTTTGCCTGCTGTCGCACGGATTGCGGCATCCCGGCTGCGCCGAAAATGAACGGCCTTCCACGACGCAGGATTCCTGCTTTCTCGAATCCGATCGATTCGACGTCGTGCCCGAGCCATTCACAGTGATCGAGGCTTATGTTGGTGATGATGCCGCCATCGGGATCCAGCGCGTTGACCGCATCCAGCCTGCCGCCCATGCCGATTTCCAGCACTACGGCATCGACTTGCCGATGTTCGAATACGCAGAAGGCAGCGAGCGTACCGAACTCGAAATAGGTCAGTGGCAGGTCCTGTCGACACGCCTCGACCCGCTGCATTGCGGCCATTATTTCCTGGTCACCGCAATCGACGCCATCGACTCGAATGCGTTCGTTGTATTTCTGCAAATGCGGCGAGGTGTAAGCGCCAACCCGCAATCCGCTGCGGCGTAAGAATGCCTCCAGCATGATCACGCAGGAGCCCTTGCCGTTCGTGCCGGCAACGTGAATTACGAGCGCCGGTCGTCGCAGGGCCAGTCTGTCCAGCACCAGCCTGGTTCTATCCAGCCCGAGTTCGATCTCGTTGGGCGTCAGCGTCGAAAGCCAGGCCAGCCATTCGTCGAGTGTCTGAAATGAACCGCTGCGGCTCATGGGAAAAGACTATCCGGCTTCAGTTGATTGACGGTTTCAGGCGGCAGGCTGGGGGCGCTGTGCGAGCTTGGCCAACAAGTCTCCGATTTGTTCGCGAAGCGCGCGTCGGTCGACAATCATATCGATCGCCCCATGATCCAGCAGAAACTCGCTGCGCTGGAAACCCTCCGGCAAAGTCTGGCGCACGGTTTGTTCGATGACCCGCGGGCCGGCAAATCCGATCAGTGCTTTTGGTTCCGCAACGTTGACATCGCCTAACATTGCGAGGCTCGCCGATACGCCACCCGTGGTCGGATCCGTCAAAACCGATATGAACGGAATGCGGTGCTTGCCGAGTTCTGCAATAGCAGCTGCTGTTTTCGCCATCTGCAGAAGTGAAAATAGCGCTTCCTGCATGCGCGCACCTCCACTGGCAGAGAAACAGATCAATGGTGCCCTCGTTTCCACGCATCGCTTCGCGGCTCGCTGAAAACGTTCGCCGACAACCGAACCCATCGATCCACCCATGAATGCAAACTCGAATGCGCAGGCGACGATTGGCTGGCCGAACAAGCTGCCGCTCGCCGCGACCAGCGCATCTTTTTCGCCGGTCTTCTTCTGTGCCTGAATGAGGCGGTCACGGTAGCGTTTACTGTCTTTGAATTTCAGTGGATCGAGCGGTTCGAGACCTGCACCTATTTCCTCGATATCACCCTCGTCGAGAAAATACTCAAGGCGCTGTCGTGCACCGATTCGCATGTGATGATCGCACTTCGGGCAAACATAAAGATTGCGTTCCAGTTCGGTTCGATACAGTTGAGCGTCACAGTGCGGGCACTTGATCCAGACGCCCTGCGGCACAGACCGGGTTCGATTCTCGGTCTTTATGCGCGAGGGCATTAATTTTTCAAACCAGCTCATAGGCACACATCATATACATTATCCGGTACAGACCCCAGCCGGGTTGCAGGGGCGGGCAGCGAAAAACCGTCAGGATACGCGACGCCTACAAGCGTCAAGCCGTGCGCCGGGGCCGCTACGCCCCCGGCGCGTCGATCCAGGCCTTCCAGCACTTCGCGGACGCGGGCGACAGGCGATTCGCCGGTGCCGGCCGCGACCAGCAGGCCGACAATATTTCGCACCATGTGTTGCAGAAACGCGTTCGCCGTAATGTGCACGCTGATCCACTGGTCTGTTTTCACGATCCGCAGCTCATGAATCTCCCGGACAGGGCTGGATGCCTGGCAGCCGGCGGCGCGAAAGGCCGAAAAGTCGTGCTTTCCCAGCAGGCATTCGGCAGCGCCCTGCATTAGTGCGACGTCAATCGGATGGTGTATCCACCACGCCCTGTTTCGGCTCAACGCGGAACGAACTTCCCGATTCAGAATCAGGTACCGATAGCTTCGCGACAACGCTGAAAATCGCGCGTGAAAATCGTCGTCGACGACAGTCACCCAGCTGACATTGATGTCGGAAGGCAAATTGCTATTGGCACCGAGGAGCCAGCTTCGCGTGCTGCGTGCGGATTTCGTATCGAAATGAATGACCTGCCCGCTAGCGTGCACGCCCGTATCTGTACGACCAGCACAAACTGCATCGACCGGATGATTCGCGACCGCGGCCAGCGCCTCTTCGACGAGCAACTGCACACCGGTACCGATCTTCTGCCGCTGCCAGCCGTTGTAGGCTGTGCCGTCGTATTCGATTCCGAGGGCAAGTCGCATGCGAGTATCGACCGGGAAGGCACCAGCACCCTCTGCACGAATGGCTCGGCAGATCAGCTCGGCAGTGAATCCAGCAGTTTTTGCGCCTGTTGCCGTTGCGCCACGTCTCCCTCGTCGAGCACTTCTTCGAGGATGCTGCGTGCGCCGGCCGGATCACCCATGTCGACGTAGGCACGCGCCAGATCGAGCTTCGTACCGACCTCGGTCATGGTTCGCGCATCGTGAAGATCATCAGAGATGTCTTCCGGGGAAAGCGCCTGAGTTGGCGACGTATCGTCATCGTCAGCGCCAACGTCGAGATCGACGCTGCGTTTCTTGATCTTTGGCTGTTCGACGGTCCTGTCGTCGCGTTGCTGACTGACGGTATCACCCATGCCGCTCACCTTGAGCGCAGCCGTCAGGTCATCGAGATCCAGGTCGACATCGGTGCTGCCGGCGGCCAGTCCGGGCAGTTCGCCCGTATCGTCCAGCATACTGTTCCCGGTGAAGACGTCTTTCGGCAAGGCTTCGGTTTTCGCGAAATCAAAATCGCTGTCGTCATCCATCGGCGCCAGCATGGTTTTGTCGTCATCCGAAAGCGACGATTCAATGTCGTTCGCTGTCTCGACAGCCATATCGTCGCTGAGCACCTGGGTCATGCCAGTCGCATCGAGCAGGCTCGTGTCTACTTCTACACCGACGTCGGTATCGTCCTGATCGTCATCATCGCCAAGAGCAGTATGCAGGCCCGTCGCCGAAAGCTCCGGGTTCTTACCAGTCGCCTCGCTATCATCAGCGTCATCAAGTGCATAATTCTTGCCTGTGGCATCGAGATCATCGAAATTCAATGTCTGGCTTTCGGACGTGTCGTCCAGGTCGGACAGGTCGATCTCGTCGTCGTAGGCAATTACCTCGTCGTCCAGACCGGCCAGGTCGAGATCGAGATCGTCCAGGTTTATCTCTGCAGTTCCATCGGACCCGTGCTCGTCGTCGTCGAGACTGGCCATCGTCGTTGCTTCATCATCGGCCAGCGACGGTATTTCACCGGTGGCCTCAAGGTCAGCAAATTGCTGTTCAATAGTCGGCGTTTCGACCGTACTTTCGGACTCCGGCATTTCGAGGGTCGGACTTTCTGCTGTCGAATCGTCCCCGCCTGATTTCGGCATTTCCCGTGTTACCGAGGCTGACGTATCGTCCTCGTCAAAACTGAAATCCAGGCCGCCCGTCTGGTCGCCTGTCGACGGTCCATCGTCATCTTCAGCACCGAGATCGATGACGTCGCTGGCGGCACCATCCGGTCCGCCGGCGAAATCCATGTCCAGCTCGCCGGCTTCATCCATCCCGCCTTCGAATGAAAGATCGACCGCACGAGTTGCGGCTCCCGCGCTGACGCCCGAGAACAACTCGTGATCGCCGGCAATCTGCTGGCCCATAATGACGATCTTGCCCCACTCGGCATCGTCGGCACCGAGAACGGCCTTGGTACGGCTCGCCGCATCGATAAATGCATCGCGATTGCCCCAAACGTAATAGATCTCGCAAAGCTTGGCTAACAGGTCCTGCCGATCGGGTTCAAGTGTCAGGGCTCCATTGATCAGGTCCGCTGCCTGATCGTAGAGACCATAAGCCATGTGGAAATCGGCTTCGGCAACAGGATCCGACTGGTCCAGATTGATAGCCGTTTCACTACTGAAAGTGTCTTCCATCGACTCGGCCGGAGCGGCGCGTGCGGGTTTTTCGAAAACATCGTCCGCATCTTCCGGCGCCTCGACCATGAATTCATCGCGGGCCCCGCCTCGGCCGCCCTGTTCGACCACGACGATCGCCGTATCGTCTTCCCGCGCGAGCGCTCGCAATCTTTCGGTCGACGCCACGGACTCGCTGTCGAGGTCATCGGCATCCAGTGCGTCCCATACGCCTGTCGAATCGTCGTCGCCGCGGCTGGCCGCACGGCGTGCGAACCATACAAGAATACCGATGACGACGATCAGCGCACCGCCGATCCATCCCCAGATGCCGGTAACAAAGCCGAGTATCTTGTCGACGAGACCCGGCTGGTCATCTAAGCGCCTGACGACGCGAGGCACTTCCGGCTGCGTTGCATCGACGGCTGAGTCTGCAGCATCAGCCGCGTCGTCGGTGACCAACTCATCGTCGGTAACGGCACCATCGTCGGCAGCGGCATCATCGTCGGCAGCAAAAATCTCGTCGCCATCATCCGTGACCTGGTCATCCACCGTGTCGTCCACGAGCTCGGGTTCGATGACAGGCGGCTCTTCGCCTCGCAGCCGCGCCAGTTCGGCACGCAATGCAGCCAGTTCATTGCTCTCGATCTCAATGAGCGAGTCCTGATCCGCCAGCATCCGCTCGATTTCTCTTATTCGATCCTCTGTCGGATCGCCGCTCGAGTAGTCGCTGCTGTCCTCGATGTCAGTGCCGGGCGCCTGCGTTCCGTCGTACGCGGTCTGATCGTCGTCGGGCGGAACCAATGTCAGGCTGGGCTGTGTCGTCGTCACCCCGGGAGATCCACCCCAGGATTGGTTTTGCCGCATGACCTCGTTCTGCGCGTCATTGCGGCTGATACGAAAGATGTCGTCAGCGCTGGGGATTCGCAGGCTCGCGCCGGCAGACAGTCGATTGATATTTCCGACAAAAGCCTGTGGATTTGCTTCGAAAATCGCCAGCATCGTCTGGTTCATGGTGAGACGGTTGTCCGGGCGGACTCGCTGCGCGATTCCCCAAAGGGTGTCGCCACGTTGCACGACGAGGTCGCCACCCGCCGTCGTGTCAAACGATCGCGGGTCGGCATCCGACTCGGTCGTGGGTCTTGGCGCAGTTCTCGGCGGCGGTGTCGGGGCAGACTCGGACTGCGGTTCCGGCGTGCTGGGCGCGGCCGGGCGTTCGATGCGACCACTGTCAGTCTGGGCTGCGCGCGTCGGTGCCGTTACAGACTCGGTGGTTTCAGCAACCGGCGGAAGAGCAAAGGTCGGCGGATCCAGCAGCAACGTGTATTCGCGCAGCAATCTGCCGCGCGACCAGGACGCTTCGACGAGAAAGGTAACGAAAGGCTCCCGTATCGGGTCGATGGAGCGAATGTTGATGTAGTTGCCATCCGCACGACCCGAGCGGACGACCGTAAACTGAATTCGGGTCAGGAAGAGCGGCCGGTCGATCCCGTATCGCTCGAAGGTATCGGCCGATGCGAGCTGCACGGTGATGTTGGTCAGTTCGTCGGGGCTTGCCGACAGTAGCTCGATTTCGGCCTTCAATGGTTCATTAAGAGCCGAACTCAATCGTATATCGCCAAGTCCCAGCGCCCAGGCCTCGCTAACAAGCAGGAGTGCTGGCAGAAGCCATATACGGTTCAGTCTTCGAGACATAATATTTTTCTCCAGCACCCCAAATTCCCCGGTTGACAGCAACGTCCCGGAGCTTGAATCTCGATCGGCAATCGCCCGGCAGGTTTGGTGGTGAACTATAGCTTATAAATACTTTTTGGCCAATATTTCAGCTATTTGGACGCTATTTAGAGCAGCGCCCTTACGAATATTGTCGGACACCACCCACAGGTTGATTCCCCGAGGATGACTGATATCTTCACGCACCCGGCCGACAAAAACCGGGTCATTGCCCGAGCTGTCGGTTACCGCGGTGGGATACTGGCCGGTTTCGGTTCCGTCAATCAGCTTGACGCCCGGTGCTTTTCGCAGCAGCTCACACACTTCGGACGCCGAGATCTTTCGCTCGGTCTCGATGTGGACGGCTTCTGAATGCCCGAAAAACGCGGCAATCCTCACGGCAGTCGGATTCACGGCAATGTTCTCGTCGGCCAGGATCTTGCGAGTCTCCCAGACCATCTTCATCTCTTCCCGTGTGTAGCGATTTTCCTGAAATACATCTATATGCGGCACCGCATTGAAGGCGATCTGCTTGGCCGGGCCCTTGAGATCCAGCGGTTTGCCGTTCAGCAGCGCCGCAGTTTGTCTGGCCAGCTCCTCGACAGCGCTTCGTCCTGCGCCCGATACCGCCTGGTAAGTAGCCACATTGATGCGGCGAATGCCGACTGCGTCGTATATGGGTTTCAATGCGACGACCATCTGAATGGTCGAGCAATTAGGGTTTGCGATGATGCCGGCGGCGGTATACCCGGCGATCTTCTCCGGGTTGACCTCCGGAACGACCAGCGGGATGTCGTCTTGCTGGCGAAAACGCGATGTGTTGTCCACGACTACACAACCCGCCGCCGCCGCTTTGGGCGCATACTCACCGGAGACCGATGCGCCTGCCGAGAACAGGCCGATCTGCACTTTCGAGAAGTCGAACCCGGCAAGGTCCTGGACTTTCAGCATCTTCTTGCCAAATGCCACGCTCTTGCCAACAGAACGTTCGCTGGCGAGTGCGTGAACCTTGCCGGCTGGAAATCTGCGCTCGGAAAGTATCTGCAGCATTGCCTCGCCGACAACGCCGGTTGCGCCGACCACGGCGACATCAAAAACCTTGGACATGTTGCTCTGGGAAACCTCGAAGTGATCCGAATCGTCTGATGTTGAAATTACTTTTTGGCAATTGAAGAAATATTCGGCGTTTCGGAACTGACATCGGCGTTCTGGCCACGATTCCGCAAATAGTGATCCATCAGCACCAGCGCCACCATCGCTTCGGCAATCGGCGTAGCTCTAAGCCCGACACAGGGATCGTGGCGTCCCTTGGTGACGATCTGCGACTCCGATCCATCTTTGTTAATCGTTTTTCCCGGCGCGGCAATACTTGAAGTCGGCTTCAACGCAATACTGGCAAGGATGGTCTGGCCCGACGAAATTCCGCCCAAGGTACCGCCGGCATCGTTCTTCGAAAATCCCTGAGGGGTGATCTCGTCCCGGTGCTCGCTGCCACGCTGAATCACCGCCGCAAATCCCGCACCGAGTTCAACACCTTTCACGGCATTGATACTCATCAGTCCATGTGCAATATCCGCCTCGAGCTTGTCGAATACGGGTTCGCCGAGCCCGGGCGGCACCCCGGTCGCGAGCACGCTGATTTTTGCTCCGATCGAATCGCCCTGCTCTCGCAAGCCGTCCATGAATTCCTCGAGTTCGCCAATTCTCGCGGGGTCGGCACAAAAAAACGGGTTCTGGTCGACGAAATCGAGGTCGACTGCCGACAGTGACAGCGGACCGAGCTGTGCGAGGTATCCCTTGATTCGGATTCCCGATCGCTCGAGCAGATATTTTCTGGCAATCGCGCCCGCGGCGACCCGCATGGTCGTCTCGCGCGCAGACGAACGTCCGCCGCCACGGTAATCACGAATGCCGTACTTCTGCTGATAGGTATAGTCGGCATGGCCTGGCCGGAACTTGTCCTTGATGTCGCCGTAATCCCGGGATCTCTGGTCCGTATTTTCCACGACGAGTCCGATCGGCGTGCCGGTGGTCCTGCCCTCGAAGACGCCGGAAAGTATGCGCACCCGGTCCGGCTCATTGCGCTGGGTGACGTGGCGGGAACGTCCGGGCCGGCGGCGCTCGAGATCCAGTTGAATATCGGACTCGGCGAGCTCCATGCCCGGGGGACACCCGTCGACGATGCAGCCCATGGCGGGGCCGTGACTCTCCCCATAGGTGGTCACTGTAAAAAGTCGCCCGAAAGTGTTTCCCGACATCGCTATTTCCCGCCACAATCCAGTCTTTCGGTTCTGCGCGTCGCGCTAAAGATCAATCCGCAGCAAGCAATCAGTAAAATCAGGCACCGCGGGCGGATTGGACTCTCCCCATAGGTGGTCACCGTAAAAAGTCGCCCGAAAGTATTGCCTGACACTATGATCCAGCCCGCTGTGAATATGCCCTGTCGAATTTTTCCTGCTGTCGCTCGATGTCCGCCTTGCCGATAAGAAAGACACCGTCGCCGCCGTGCTCGAAATCCAGCCAAACGAATGCCGCCTCGGGAAACAGTTTTTCCAGCGCAGGCTGGCTGTTACCCACCTCAACGACAAGCACACCCTCGTCGGCCAGGAACCGGCCTGCATCATGCAGG